>JADHUC010000443.1 GCA_016784735.1 Pirellulaceae bacterium
CCAATTTGTCGTCCAAGCCGCCGTTCATGGCTGTAAGTACTCCGCCAGGTGTTGCTTCAGGAGCTTGCGAGCCTCGTGGACCCGCCAGCGGACAGTCTCGGGGCTGCAACCTTCGATATCCGCTACCTCCTTGGCCGGCAGACCCTCGATCACCATCAATACCACGGCTGCCCGCAAAGGGGGTGGAAGTGCGCCAAGTGAGCCCGTAATTCGATCCTGCAGTTCGCTTCCGAGCGCCTTGCGCTGCGGCTCTTCGTTCATCGGCGCCGTCTTGTTCGCAATCTCCTTCTGGCCAATCCCGTCCGGGGTACGCCGGGTTCGAAAGAACCTGCGTGTGGCGTTCAGGGCGATCTGGTACAGCCAAGTCGAGAATTTCGATCGTCCGTCGAACCCGGCGAGTCCTCGCATGACGTTCAGAAAGGTCTCCTGCGTGAGGTCGTCTGCGTCGGAGTCGCTCAAGACCATTCCGTAGATGAGATTGCGCGTACGCTCCACGTACCGCTCGACCAGCACGTCGAGGGACTCGGCGTTTCGATCCCGCTGAAAGGAATCGACCAGTTCTTTGTCGCTCGGGCCGGAGCCGTCTTTAGGTGTCATGCCTAATGGATTAGAGTCATCAAACAGCGGAAACGTTGGAAAAACTATCGAGATCTTGGGGAAATAGGATCGGGAGTTTGCGTGATTTGCACCGTTACGGCGTTCGACACGAGTTCACCTGCCCACACGTTGTCCGGATTCTCCTTTGCTTTCTCGATGTCGCCTTCGTAGTACCAGTCGTCCGGCCTCGATTCCATCAGCATCCGGAAAGTTACCTGGTATGGTCCGGGCTTTGTTAGGTCGTAGGGCAGCCAACATCGTCGAGTGAGCTTCACGGCGGGTGGAATTCTGATGTAATCCCTGGGTGTCGCGGGCGGCCGGTCCATGCAGGGCCCAGCGTATTGGACCTCCTTCCCGTCCTGACCGATAACTTCGAACATCGGGTAGCCGATTCCTGCCAGCGGGATCGGTGTGTACCAGGGCAGCAGTCTAACGTCGCAGCCGCCGACGTTCTGCAACTCGAAGGTCAGGTACGCCACCAAGTCGTAGGCCTTCTGATCGGGCTTCACCGCTACGGTCTGTTTCTCCGGCAAGAGTCTGCACTGAAGCCCACCGGAAACCTCACCCCATCTCGTGGTGTTGTCTGACATCGGATGAACGAGCCTTAGCAGCCGTTGCTCATGCTTCTCCATCCGCAGTTCACCGTAGAAGGAGCCGCCCTTTGTCTGTGGGGATCGCAGCTTCCTGCCAAAGAACGTCAAGACGTGCGTCTTCCCTGTGGCGGTGCGCATTTCGATTCGCCATTGTTCGATGTCCTTGGGGAAGATCTTCCAAACTGTGCCCGAAGGCGGAAGGGACTTCAGTACTTCCACGAACTCGGCGATCGACTCTCGGGCTGTTATTGTGGTGAAAGCAGTCTCCTTGGCCTCGAAATCACCCTTGGGAGCGTGCGAGATGCGTATGGCAGTCACCGGGTCGCCCGAGAATCCGAAGTGCTTGTGGATGCTGTCGGCCGCCTTCGTCGCTTCTCCTCGCGATGCCGCGTCGGTAGCTCCTGACGCTGGCGAAGATTCCGCAGCGCGTACCACGTTGATAGACACAGTGTTGGAGGCAAGCTCGCCCGACCATACATTGCCGCCATTCTCTCTAGCCTTCTCCTCATCGCCGCCGTAGTATGCTCTGCGAACCCACTCGAGCCAGCCTGCTCGGCGAGGCTTGAGCTTGACCGAGTACCGGCCAGGTTCAGTGAAATCGTAGGGCAGACGAAATCGCCGAGTGACCTTCATGCCGGGGGCGATCCGGACAAACTGACGCGAATCTGGAGGTGCGCGATCCACGTACTCGCCCAAGTACCTCACGTTTCCGCCGCCAGGTCCGGTTATTTGGAAAATGTCGCCCGATATCTCCTCCAGCGGTGTGTACCAGGGCAAGAACATCACTGCCTTCTGTCCCACGTTCCGCAACTCAAGAGTCAGATAGACCTCGGCAACGCCGTCCCCGTGCGCTACTGTCACAGCCTGTGTTTCCGGAGCCAGCCGGCACTGGAGACCGCCGGACGGTTTGCCCCACACGAGGCCCGTGTCCGGGATCGGGCGGATCAAGTCGAAAAGCCGTAGTTCTTGTTTTCTGCTGTCGGTCGTCCCGTAAACACCATAAACGTCGTCGCCAGCCGTCAACGGCGACACCAAGTTCGTCGAGCCGGTACCGAGGATCTTCAGCCGGTGTTTCTTCCCACCACTGGTGTGCAGCTCGATGATCCGGCGGTCCCTCCCCATTTCCTGCCGGAAACGCTGCTGCGTCTCACCGGCTGCAGGAAGCCGCTTCAAGATGTCCGTAATAGTCGCAATCAACTGCGGATCGCGGCTGGTGCCTGACGTGCCTTCGTCCGTCGTGAAGAACCTCGGCACGTACGAGACAGTTACCTGCACCACGGCATCTTCATCGAGACCGAAGTGGTCATGGATGGTCTCGGCTCGCGCGCCGCGGAGCAGGAAGGTGATCATCACCATCGCCAGAATTGAAATGAATCGGTTCATCGGATTCTTTCAGAAATGGTATCTTCTTGTTTCTTGGCCGGTTGAAGAGTCGCGTGCAGGATCTGGACCGTTACGGTGTTCGACGTGATCGTGCCAGTCCAGACGTTGTCCGAGTTCTGCTTTGCCTTTTCCGCATCGCCGCCGTAGTAGGATTTGATGATCCACTCAAACCGTCCCGGGCGGCCCGGCCTCAGGGAAACCGTGTACGTTCCGGGCTCGCTCAGGTCATAGGGGAGGCGGAAGCTGCGCGCAAGGGTTTGGCCCGGCCTAATCGTGAGGAAGTGCTTCGCATCGGGAACCCCGCGGTCGACGTACTTACCCCGGTACTTAGCCTCGTTGCCGTCCGGACCCATACACTCAAGGCCACGGCCGCCCTCTTCCAGTGGAGTGTCCCAGGGCAGGAACTTCGCCGGTTTCTCGCCCACGTTTTGTAGCTCATAGGTGAGGTAGATGCGAACATCCTCCGCCTTCGCCCGTTCGAGCACTGTAATCGTCCGCGCGGCGGGAAGAAGCCGGCACTTCAGACCGTCGGCGGGCTTGCCCCAGGGTGGGTCCTGCTTCGGGATCGCGGCCTCGGCTTGCTTCTTGAGGATTTCAATGTGCTTGTCACGCTCGACGGGATCCTTAGACAGCGCCGACTCCGGTTCTTGGCCGAGAACTTCCAGCAACAGAAACATCGCGTAGTCGCACACGCGATAGTCGTACTTGTGATACTCGGGCGAATAACTGAAGGCCAAAGGGATGATGGCCCGGTCTTCCAGCAGACCAACCAGCATCTTGGACGTTTTCCTGTCCGCCCGGGTCAGAATCTCCTCCGGCGTGTTCCATTGGGCAGCCGTCTGGTCGAAGATGGGCCGTTGGTCGGCATAATTCGCCAAGCTGAAAGCGGCTCCAGTGCGTATCTTGCGGACGGCATACTCTTCCGGGGGAAGCGCTTCGAGGCTGCCAATGTCCTCGCCGGCACGGGCCTTGAAAACGACCGGCTGGCCGACGACGTCGACCTTTTCCAATCGTCCCAGGGCGTCGAACCGGAGATCAAACCCCTGACTTGGCATTACGGGGATGTACCACAGGTCCTCGAACTCCTCCCGTTCGCGGATTGCCACACTCTTGTCAAGATATTGGCGGATCTGCTCCTTGGTCATGCGATGGGCGATCATCATGCGGATTTGGGGATACGAGTCCCTCAGGGGCTTGGACATCGGCCGCCATTTCTTGAGAAAATCTGCTACCTGCGCGGGGATCGCCAGTCGCTGCTCCGGCTGTACGGCAACCGCGTGCTCTGCGATGCCCGCAAAGCCAACGGTCAACACCAGCAATAGAAGAGCCAGACACTTGACACAAACCGAGAATAGTAAGGTGTTCATCGCGGAGTCTCCAATGAATCGTGTGGGTTCGGGTTATTGGGGTCCGATGGCCTCCAATTGGGAAGTGTCGTCCGGGCGCCGTGTTTGAGAAGCAGTTGTATGGACGGGCTGCTGGCCGGGAAGTAATCCACGGGGTATTCGGCTTCGTAGGTGTCGAGCAACAATGATACCGCGGCCCGGTGGTGCTTCGAGCGGTAAGGCTCGACGTCGTCAGCGATCGCCGACGGTCCTTGAATCGCCATATCCAGGGGTGTTGACCCTTTATTAGTTTTGGCGTTGACTTCGGCCTCACTGGAAGTCAACATCTCCACCGCAGGTGTGTTGTGGTACATGGCTGCAAAGTGCAAGGGGGTCCAGCCCTTGCCGGTTCTCGCGTTGACGTTCGCCCCGCCTTGAAGCAGGCTTTCCACGGCCCCCCCTGGCAACGTACCGCAGATAAGGCTCGCCACCAATGGCGTTACCTGCTTGCCGTCTCGTGCATTCACGTCGGCACCCTCGTCAATCAGCAGCGGGATCATCCGCTTGCCGGTGCCGGTGATGGCGGCCGTGTGCAGCGGAGTATGGCGCAGCTTGTTTCTGGCGTCGACCGCCGCCCCCCGGGCGATCAGCAGCTTCGCCGCTTCGGCGTATTCCGTTGCGGCAACCTCATGCAGCGGAGTATCCCCGAGCTTGTTTTTTGCACGAACGTCCGCCCCGTGAGCGATCAGCACCTCGACGACTTCCGTTACACCGCTGCCGGCCGCTGCGTGCAGCAACGTGTTGCCCTCGCCGTCCTTCCCGTTGACGTTTGCTCCCTCGGCCAACAGTCCTTTCACTTTCTGCGGATCGTTCAAGGCGATGTGGACCCAGACGTCTGGCTTGGCACCGTGGGCCATCAGCAGCTCCGCGACCTCGCGCGACTCGTGGAAGCTCCCGCAATAGTGCAGCGGAGTCCACCCTCGGTCGTCCTTGGCGTTGACGTCGGCCTTATGGGCAAGCAGCACCTTTGCCATTCCGATAGGCACCATGAAGAGGTCTCCGAACACGGCCGACGCCGAATGCAGCGGCGTGGTGCCCGAGTTCGTCTTCGCATTGACGTCCGCGCCGTTGGCCAGAAGCAGTTCGGCAATGGGCTGAAAGCCACGGATCACGGCCAAGTGCAGCGGAGTCCGCCCCTCGCGGTCCTTGGCGTTCACGTCGGCCTCGTGGGCGATCAACAACTCGGCCAGATCCTTCCTGCCGTTGAGGATTGCGCCGTGTAGCGGCGTATTGCCGGCTCCGCCCTTCACATCGACGTCAACTCCGTGAGCTATCAACACCTCGACTACGGCCTTGGAGCCGCAAGCGGCCGCCGTATGAAGCAGCGTGACACCCCGGGCGTCTCTTGCGTTGGCATCCGCACCACTGGCCAACAGCGCCTTCAGGTCTCCCACGTTGCCCACCATGGGACCTGCCATGGCACAGCGCCGCATCACTGCGGCTTGCCACACCGGGCGCATGAGATCTAGCAGGCGTTTCTCCTGTTTTGCCACCTCCGGGTTCCCGTAGAATGAGCCGTCTTTGGTCTGTGGCGATCGCAGCCGCGTGCCGTAGAACGTCAGCAGCCGGGTTTTCCCGAACGTCGTCCTCAGGGAAACTCGCCATCGTTCGATGTCCTTCGGAGACTCCTTGTGGATCGTGCCGGATGCGGGCAGTTTCTCCAGCACCTCGACAAGTTGGGCAATCAGCTTTCGGTCGCGCGAGGCTCCGCCTTCCACTCCCAGCGCCTGGAAATCCCCCTGGGGCGCATGCCAGATGCCGACCTCCAGCACGGGGTCCTTGCTGAGGCCGAAGTGTTCGTGGATAGTCTCGGCCGTTGCGCTGCGGCACAACTCCACGATCACGATTACTGCAAAGACTAGAGCGGTTCGGTTCATTGCGCGATCTCCCAGTTGTACCGTTTAGAAAGAGACGGTAAGCACGTCGGTTACTTTGTGATGGATAACCACGCCGTCTTCATCGACGTATACTGACGCCGCTTGAGGTATCCAGTGGGGATTGGCTTCATCGGGGGCCAGTTTGAGAAGGTACTCACGGACCTCCTTCACGGGCACATAGTGGTATGAGCCCTTCGTCCAAATGTCTGATTTCTCGCCGTGCGTTTGTAGGAGATACGGGAGAACAAGGTCGTTCAACTCCTTCTCTTCGGAAACGCCGGATACGGCGGTGTATTTAGAGATGGACCGCAGGCGCTCTCGCATTTCGTCCGGCATCCGGATCGACTTGTTTCTCGAACTGCCTATCGCCATGGGAACAACAACGCCACTGTAGGGGCCAACCTTGTTGTCTGAGAGGAGAAGAAGCCATCTCATCTCCGGGCCTCCGGGAGTGTTGTAGGCTTCGGCGGTAATACGCAGCCCCTTCCATTTCCGGACTTCTTCGATGGTTGTCTTCTCGCCGTACCACTTCTTGGCAAGCCGGTCGACACGTTCCTTCTCGGAGGAGTCGCCAGCCGACGGGCGGGCAGTGTCGTCTTCCGTGACCTGTGGGCGTCTCTCTGATTCGGCAGGAAGCACGCCGGAGGGGACCTTTGCCGCCTCGGACTTCCTCGGATCCTGAGCGGGCTTGCTGTCCTGCCCACCAGCGGTGCTGGCGGAGGCATTCTCCGTCTCTCGGTTTTCCTCGGCGATCGTGGCGGAACTGCCGCCGCACCCGGCAACAGCCAACCCTCCGACCGCAAGCGCAATGGTCGCAATCCGAAAGCTCATCGGCCAAACTCCTCTGCAAAAAGGCGACTACGGTAATGATCTCCACGTCTGCAGCACGCAGTGGTTGGGGACTGCTGTCTACTCCGGGTAAAACACGTCTCCGATGGCGCGGCCAAGCTGGATGACGTCAACCGGATTGCCAATCAGCCCTCGCCCAAAGACGAACTTGTACCGCCTCACTACTCCCCCGTTCTGTGTATATGTCGTGCAGATCCAGTAGACGTTGCCCTCCTTGTCCGTGAACTTCCACGGCGCGCGCACGACAGCCTCCAGGTCCGCATCCAGAGGCCGCTTCTCATATCCCGGTATGTCTTTGACGCTTGATATTTCGACTGGGCCACACACATCTCCGAGACGGATCAAGCTCCTGGCGATCGTCTCCACCTTACGATCGCCAGAAACTGCTATCCCCTCTTTCCGGTAGGCGATAACCAATGGCTCCAAGTCCAAGAAGTCCAGAGGCACGATCCCGCCGTCTCTCAGAATCAGGTATCGCGGTGGCGGGGCAGGAATGAAATTCCCCTTTTCGGAGACTGAAGCAACGTATGTCTTCGTCAGCAGACCGCTGGGTCCGGGACAGGAAATGATGTACTGATCGGCGGACTTGCCGGAGCGCCTTAAGAACTCCGCCATGGCCGCACGAGCGGCCTCGGGTGAATCAATCGGGGCCGCGGCTATAGCGCAGATGGCGCTTGCAGGCCACACGAAGACCAGCAGAAGAAGGCCTGCGTGCCACTGGTGACAATAGTTTCTCCACATGATGGTCCTTTCCTTCAAGTCATAGAGGTTTGAGGCCTGCTGCCGTCGCAAGGCGTGCCGGCGCCGAAACCGTTGACGACCAGCGCCGTGCAGGCCATCGGTCGGCCTACTTCTTCTCCTGTTTCTTCGTAAGCGTCAGAAGGTCCTCAGGAACAATCAAGAACACGCTGTTTTCTCCATCCCACAACGCTTTGAATGCAGGCGTATCCCGTGGCACCTCGACTCTGCGTCGATCGGCTGGACGCTTCATCGATGGAACGGGCGTTACGGCCACCTTCGAGATTCGATCTCTCACGATCTTCTCGACCAGCTTGCCGTCCCTGATGACCGAGAAGTCCGGGCTGATGGCAGCGCGATTCCAGCCCTTCGTGTTCGGTTGCCTAAGACTGATGATGTGCTCCTCGCGGATGTCATTCTCGCCGGCATCTCGGAAAAAGATCAGAAATCGTTCCTTCTTCTCCGGGTGAAACGTTGTCTTAGACTCCCCGTCATAGAACGGCGGATAGTCGAAACCGCTTCTTTCGGGTGGCTTGCCGCGCAAGGGTTTAGTGAGAGAGGCACCAATCCAAGTGTGGCCCGTCGGGTCCGGAGTCACCGTCTCGGCGGTGTAGATGCCGATATATGGACAAGTATCAGCCAACCACTCCAGCGTAGCGCCGCAGTAGGTCTCCGAGAGCGGAGGACTGGCTGGGGCCTCGACGGATTCGGCCGGGCGAACCCCCGCGGTTGGCGTAACCTCCTCCCTCTCATCCGGTTCTCGTGCCGTCGGTTCAGACGACTCGCCCGGTTTGCCAGCGTCCTCACTGGCGGCGGGATGGGAGATCATCTTGGCGATCTTCCATCCGTCATCCGTCTGCACTACGTCGATGTCGACCGGCAGCGGAGGCTTGTCCTTGTCGGCGACATCCTTGATCGTCGTGCTGATCACGAAGCCCTTTTCTGCCGGTTGTTGCTTTATGTCCTCGAACTCAAGCGACATCTGGCCACCGCTGTCTCTCAACTTGGCAAAGTCCTTTCTCGCCTCCTCCAAGTGCCTGCGCCGGTTCTTTCCCGCCGACGTGTCATCTGGGGGAAGAAACACGGCCTCCAACTGCCTTACGTCCAAGTTGACGGTGGCCATGTGGAACTGTTTCAAGACGCCAATCGCAGCTTGCGATGGTGGCTCAGCCGACCTCTCCTCCGTTCGCTCGGTGACTGCTGCCCTCGCACCTTCCCCGGAATGGCGGTACCGATCTTCGAGTTCCCTTGCCTGCTCCAGTCGGCCAGCATCACGAAGGGCCTTGATTTCCGCCTCGACCAGCGCGGCCATCTCGCGCTCGGCGGTCTCCACTCGCTTTCCCACGGCGGGGGTAATTAGCGGTGACCCTTCGCCTTTCAATCGGTCCACCTCATCGAGCACGAACTGCATCGTCTTGCGGGCAGTGCTGGCTGCCGAGAGGACCGCTGAGCCGCGCCTAGGGGAGCCGGGAACGTCTTCTGGATCCTTGGCGCCTATCTCCTGCTCAAGGGCAAGGCAATGTCGGACCAAGCGGACGACATGGACGTGTCCCAGCATCTCTTCCAAGGCAGACTTGTTTTGAGACCGGATGCGCGCCCGTACTCCGTCATAACTGACCCCTTGATCGGCGGGTACGTGTCGATGCAGGCGGCGGATGCGCGCCCGCACGCCGTCACCACTGATACAGGTGGTTTGCAGCAGCGCGTGCTCAGCCCTCCCGAGGTTATCCAAGCGGGGGTCATCCAAGCGATAGGCGGCAAGCACGTATTCTGATAGTGGAAGTGGCTCGGTGTCCAGAGTGTCTTCACGCGCTCCCGATGTGGCCAGATCGATCGGTTTCCAGACAGCTTCGGGAAGAACACAGAACTCCCATGGTCGGATTTCGATTCCGGTCTCTCGTTGGATTAACCGGTTGAGTTCGTTCCCAGCCGCATCCGGCGTTCTTGGACTCGATGAGGTCATCACGTAGTCGTCTCCGGTCTTGCGGACATGGTCCCTCAGCAGCTTACGCACGGAGTCGAGATCGTGCGGCTTACCGTCAACGTGGACCGTGCCGGAGGCGTCCTGGTGGAGCAACAGCGGCTGCCGAAACGCTTTGGCCAACCAGTCGGGGCTCTCCCCCCCAGTCCGACGGAGCGTCGTCTTGACGGCATCCTCGATCGGTTTGCGTAACGAGGCGTTCCGCTCACCCATCGCGCCCAGCGCTTCCACCGCCCACGTTCGCATCCTCTTGTCCGGGCCAGCCGCGAGCTTCGCGACGATGGGAACGGAACTCGGGTCCGCCGCCTGGGCGACGAGGCATAACGCAGCAAAGGGCAGCGATTCGCCGAACAGCGCTTCTGGCTTGAAACGGTTTCCCGTGTCCTTCCCGAGCAGCACGTCATGCAATTCGTCCAAACCCACGCTTGCTCCAAAAACGTCCGGGGTGTAGACCTCACCACGAACCGTCTTTGGGCCGGAGGGGGTCAACACGGTCATGGGTGCTTCGCCGTCTGCGACCGCCGCGGCCGATGCACTTTTTTGCGCCCTCGTTGGTTGTGACGGGACGTCTGAACAACCACACGACAAGGCGGAGGACAGACCCGCCAGCACCAATAGAACGGCGGCCCATGAAGAACTGCCCGTCCTCCTTCGAGTCATGTTGTGCCCTTTGTGGAGATGTGTGTGCATGACGATGTCCTCGTTACTGTTTCGCAGAACTTGCAGCTCCTGCATCGTGATATTCATTCATCGGCGGCGACCTGGATTATGTTGCGGATCCGCCAACCTTCCTCGGTGCGCACAACGTGTATCTCCACTCGCTGCGGGGGCTTTTCCTTGTCGGCGGGATCTTTGATTTCGGCGCTGATCAGAAACCCGT
>JADHUC010000444.1 GCA_016784735.1 Pirellulaceae bacterium
GTATTCCTTCTTGATTTCCGCGTCCCCGACTCGATACGTCCCCGCCGACACCTCCACCCAGGCGGCCGGATCGCTCAAGTCGTCGACGACTCGTGGATCGCCAACACGGCCCAGCATCCGAGCCAGTTCGACGCGCGAGTTCAGCTCGACACCCTGCTCGATGGATGCCAGACAAACCTCGCGGAGCTGGGCCAACAATTCCCTCTGTAAGTCTAACTTCTGGTCCAGTAAAATCGCCATCGCGTCAGCGGACGACAACGCTAGCCCGAGTGATTCGGCGATCTGCTGCACGTCGATCACAGCCAGCATTTCCTGGAGCAGCGTCTTGCCCGCCTGCCAACCCGGATGCGCCACGCGGCGAGCGAAGAGAAATCTCAGCGTGTGCCGCCAGTTGGCTAGCTCGGCGCGGCTGCAAAACACCGCCAATAGCTTCTCTTCGCCATCGTTGAGCCGGGCCAATTGCTCGGCGGCCAGAAATTCCTGGAACGACAGGTGAAAGAAGCTCGCCTTTTCACTTGACGCCTGGGACAACAAACCGCTGTGCGACAGCAAGTTCTCGCGGGCCTCGACTTGATCTCGAAATCCCGATTCGGATTCCGGGTTGGCGCGAATGTAGACGCGAAGGATGTCGTCGAGTTCGGCATAGGTAATCTCCGCCACCGGCGCCCTGCGGGACCGTTCATGCGGCTCGCCCGTATGCATTCCCAGGGCAACCGCCGCCAATCGCGCCCGCACCCAATCGATCACCTTTCGATCCCGCGGATACCGGCTGTGCAAGGCCGTCTTTACGATGCGGTGATACAAGTCGTGAATGTCCTTGGGCAGTTGCTTGCCCTCGCCGTAAATGATGCAGATCGCGGTCAACAACAACGGATTGGCGGCCAACGCAGCGACGTCGTGGGACATCCGCCGCACCTGGTCCAACATCGCCGTCGCGATTTGCCGGCCGTCGGCCGACGTCTTCGGCAAGGCGACGAACCACCGCGCAGCCAACAGGTTTTGCAGTGACTCGGGCAGCGGATCCAAACGGACCTCGGCCAGACCAACGCGATCCAATTGCCGGACCTGATCTGGGTCCAGCCCATAGGGCCGACTGGTGATCAACAAGCGATTGCCGCACTTCAGCCACTCGACGGCTGCGGCGGTCACCCCGGCGAGCAACGATTCACGAGGCGACCAGACTGCCGCGTCTTTCCCTTCGGTCAGCGGCACTTCGTCCACGCCGTCCAAAATCAGCAGCAGCGAGCCGGCCGCCAGGTGCGGCGTAACATCGCTCCAACACAACCCGCCCGGCCGAGTCTCGTCCAGCCAGTGCTTCAGGGCGGTTTGAAGCTGGTCGGCCGTAAGCGAACGACGCCCCGGTTCTGCCGGCAGATACTCGAGGAATTCACGCAGGCGTAGCAATACCGGTAGCCGTTCGCGCAGCGAGTCCGGCAATTCTTCCTGAAAACCATCGACATCCGCTACCTCGAAAGCCAACGTCTCGCCCGTCGCGGCCAACCACGCCACCCAGCGGCAAAAGGTACTCTTGCCCGATCCCGGATCGCCCGACACGTACAGCGACCGTTCACCGAGCACATCGAGCAGCAACTGCGGTTTGGGCTCTTCGGCCGCTTCTTCGCGAGCTGCGGATTTCTTGGCTCTGCGGCGGTTGCCCTTCCCGGGACCACGGCCCGCCTGCATCACTTCACTCAGCTCTTCATCGACGAAGCGGCGACTGGTCAACGGCGGCACATACACCTGCTGCAGGCACACCGACTGCCCCTCGTCCGGCTCCATGCCCAGCGGCGTGATGTCGGCGCATTGATCGGTCAGCCACTGGACATAGGCTGGCGGAATGACGGGCGGACCTGCGGCGACGTTCTGCGAATCGGCCGGCGCGGCGTTCATTCGCCGAGCCATCTCGTCAACCAACTCGACCAGCGGTCCACCGTAATCGGCATATTCGATGGTCCGGATCTTGTGTTTGTCCCAGAGCGTTCTCGCCCGGTCGTCGCCCGTCTTGAGCAACGCATAGCTGGGCCGCAGATTGCCGCCAAAGATCTCCAGCACGGCAGCCAGAGCGTCCATGACGTATTCGTCCTCCAGTCCGAAGCCTGCGAACAGCAGAGGATAGTTGCCAATTAGGGTGCGCAGTTGCAGCCGCGCCGCAGCGTAGGGATGGCTGTCGTCGACCGCCTCGCGATAGAGCCGATTATATTGCTGCGGCGCCAAGATCAGACTATCGGGATCGTCGATGTGCCCGTGCAAGTGCCACACGAATGGCTTGTCCGCCTCCGAACCGGCGAACAGATCGGCCAGATTTGCTTGTTGGGAATTGGTCGCGATGCGGGCCGCCGAATTGGACCATTGGAGCACGCGGTCGTAGTTGGTGGTCACCACCAGCTTCGACCGCAGCGACCACAGCGCCGTGGGCAGCGCCAGATCGACGTCGGCCGGTTGGCCGATGCCGAATGTGGATTGCATGACCTCGCGGAAGTGGGCCAGCCCGAGTTCGTCCAGTGCTTCGTTTGCGGCCTTGTTCAGTTGGCCCTTCTTGACGTACCGCCGCACGATCTCGGCAGCGTCCTCGTTCGACTCCTTCTGCAGCCGTTTGGCCAGCGTCCGCAGCAGTTTGCTCCAAGTGGGGAACAACCCCGGCTGTACCGCCAAGCTGACGCCCGAACCAACAAAGGGCACAACGCGGCCCTGGGCCAATTGGTGAATCAAGGTATCTGGAATTGTCATGGCTCCACCGATGTTCTGACGCGGCGCGTTTGACAGGGAACTAGCCTCCCCAATTTATCGGGTGGATGACCGCAATGCCAGTCTCTCCATAGGCATTTGCAGTACCGTATCGGACGCAATCCACTCGCACTGGGGACGGTTGGCACGTCGTGCGGGCGCCAGCAGGAGAAGGCGCGGCTACGATCAGTCGCCGAAGTCTGAGGTCTCCGCCAAAGCACCGCACTTTGCGAGCGCCAGAGCCGCGTACGCGGTTCCACTGTAGCTGATGTAGTGGAATCGAGAGTGTGTGTTCAGCGACCGCGTCCACCAGCGGCCGGATTCACGCTGGTTCGACAACAACCATCGTATCGCCTTCCGAATACGAGGATCATCCGCCGCAGTCCCGGCGTCTCGCAGTACGACGACTGCCAACCCGGTTTGATATCCGTCGCTGGGTGGATTCTGGTAGTCGGGCTCGGCCCTAAGTTCTTCGGATCGCTTACCGCTTCCCAGTGCTTCTGGAGTTGCGAAAGTGCGGGTGGACCAACCGCCGTCGTCGCGCTGCTGCCTCCAGATGATATCCACAAGCTCGCGCCGACGTTGCTCGTCCAGCAGCCCAGGCAGACGTGTTGATGCCCACAACAGCAACATTCGCTCATGGTCGTGTCGTGGCGGGGTCTCGCGCAGATACGTTTCGAGATTTTCGATCCGTGCGAGAAGTGGTTCCTCCTGAAGCGTCGATCGCCAACCGGGGGCCGCCGCGACGCCCATCGCAGCCATGACGGTTGCGTGATAGGCATCCGAATTCAGCTACTCGCCATAAAAAGTTGCCAGACGCGTATAAGGCACTGCTCAGTCAGCTTCGCCCAGGCAAATCAGCGAGGCGTCGACGGTGCTTACGTACAGACATCCGCCAGCCGCGGCCATGCCGTCGAAGATGGGTGGGCTGTCCAGGTTGATCTCGCGGATCGTTGTTCCATCGTTGGTCGAGATCATCGCCAGGCGACCGCCCCGCCGGCCGGCGAGTGCGGCCAGACCTTCCTCCGGGTTGGAGAAACTCCGTCCGCTTTCGTCCTTTCGAGCAAGGTCGGGCGGGCCGGCCACGATCAGCTTGTCGGCGGTCAGGACCATCGAGCGGACGATCAAGGGGGACTTCTGGGACCAGATGAACGTTTTCCGGGCGGAACCTTTGGGTTTGGGCCTCCCTCGCTTTGCCGCCGGGCGCGGTGGCTCCTGGTAGACTTTCACCGAGCAGAACAGATGATAGCTGTCGCCTCGATGGCCCGTCCAAGCACCGGAGTGCTGTACGCGGCCGTATCCGTAGATACGCTGGTCATCGAAACTCATGATCCGCCCGGCGGGGACCTTGGTCGAATCGCCACTGGTCATGTTGGCCCAACGGAAGTAGCCGGCGCCGGTATTCGTGCCGTATAGCCAGTACGTTCGGATGAACCACTCCTCGCCGAGCAATCCCGTGGCGGAGAACAAGTGCGGCTGAGTGTTTTCCCCTGGCACTTCCTTGCCCGAGGAATCAAAGCACATGTGCTTCAGGAAGATTGACTTGTCGTCGGCCGAAAGGATGTCGGAGATCGTCCCTTCCGAATCGAACGAGCCTCTCACTTCCTTGCCCGTCTGTTTGCCCGTCACCGGGTCCAGGTGGCTGATGACGGAACAGGCCAGCATCTTCCCCGTCAGCGGATTCAAGCGATAGAGATAGATCCCGCCGTCAAGGTGCGACGACCGGCCAGCCGTGAACACCAGTTCGTCGTTTTGCAGAAGTACCGAACCATGCACCGGCCAGGACGATTCGAGCCGGCCGTGGTTGACAATCAGATGCTGCTCCGGGGCCGCGTGGAACCGCCAGACGAGTTCGCCGTCGCGCCCGTCCAGGCAGGTTACGTGGCCGTCGGCCGAGCCGAAGATGACCAGGCCTTTGTACAGAGTGGGCGAGGAGTCGATCCTGCCGCCTGCTGTGTAGCTCCAGGCTTTCTGGCCGTCGTCGGCCGAGAGAACGTGCAACTGATGTGAGTCGATGGAGGCCACAAACACTCTGCTGCCGGAGCATGTCGGTTGGGTCAACCTGCCGCCGATTCTCGTGGACCACTTGAGCTTCACGGTGTTCGGGACGGCCGCACCGGTCGTCCCGCTTCGCTGGGCGTCATAGCGGTACATGGGCCAAGCGTCTTCGCTCGCGGATTCACCGGCGGGAGTGTTGCCGTAGGCTGCTCCCTTGACCAATCTGCCTTCCTCGGAGACCGGCTTGCCTTTTGCCGATTCCGGCAGTGTGGACGACAGGGCGTTGAGCCCCTGGAGGCGGGCCTTGCGGTGACAACCGCAGGCGTCTGGGGGCGCGTACAGCATGCCATTGGCCGGCAGTATGCCGTACTGGCACGTGCCGCGTACCCAACTGTTATTCCCTGCCCATCCTTCCTTAAGGTCAATCACTTCAATTCCGTCGCGACCTGTGAAGATGAAATTCGTGGACGCCTTGTTCCGGTAACATCGAGCATGCACCATGCCGACCGGCCCAGGCTTAGCAGAGAACTTCTTTCGGACTTCGCCCGTCTCCAGGTCGTAGCCCTGGCTGAAGCCCGGCCCGAGCCAGACCGTGGAATCGACGGCGAACACGTCGACCGGCGCGTTGTAGCCCTCGCCGCACGGTGCGGACCACAGTTGGCGGCCGTCGGCCATCGAGTAGGCGATCAACTCGTTGGCTCCGTTCCTGCTAACCGACGGGACATTGAAACAAGTGACTCCCCATTTCAGGTCGGTTGCGGCCGCTGGGACCTTCTCGCTCGCTTGGCCGGTCATTTTACGGTCGGCGCACAGGACGACGTCTTCAGTGATGACCAGTGTCGAGGTCGACCAGCCGTAGCGCTGCGAGGGCGTCGGGCGCTTGGCGAGCCACTGTTGAACTCCGCTCCACGCGTCCAGACAGGCGATGCCGCTAATGTCCTGATAGAACACCGTGCCCCCAAAGGCCGTCAGGCTCAACGGAAGGATGAATTCGGCTCCCTTGGCGTTCTTTCGCCAGAGTTCCTTGCCGGACTCGACATCCAGAGCGACCAGAAATCGACTCGCGGTTGGATTTGGCTCGCCACGCTGAGACAGCCCCTCGCCAAACCGCTCGCCTTCGGACGTGCCCACCATCAAGTACAACACCCCGTCGTGACAAACGATCTCCTCGGTCCGCTCTGTGCCCCCGTAGACGTTCAGCACTTTGCCGGTCGCGGCGTCCAGTCGGCTGACGGGAGCGTCGAGTCCCAGCGTTACGAACACATCGTCCCCAACAGCGACAAGGCGACGAGGCAGATGCGTGGGCCCGGATCGGAAGTGTCGCAAATGGTCGTTCCAGAGCGTTATGGGCTTTTCCCAGAGTTTCACGCCGTTGAAGGCATCGCGGGCGACCAGCTTCCACTGGGCCGGATACCAGACGGAAACCAAGGGCGCACTGTCGACGATATAGAACAACCTGCCCTCGGCCGAGACCATGGCGCTCATACTCGCCAACTCCTCGTGGGTTCTTCCCCAGCGCGGCGGGGCGGACCAGCGGAGGCTCCTTGGTGGGCCGACCAGTGCGTCGTTGGCCACCGCGTTGTTCTCCGGCCCGTGAAGGTAGTGTGTCCAGTCGTCTATCTCTGCAGGGACTGGTTTTGCGAACATCACATAATCGTCCCCGATGCGGGATACAGGATGCGGGATACGGGAAAGCCACGCCTCGTTCCCCTTCTCCCGCACAATCGCCACACCACGCGGGGTCAGAACGCGTAAGATCTCGCTTCCCGCATCTCGTGACTCGCATCTCGCATCCACCACGATTAGGTTGACCAGACTGTCCGCGTACGGCAGCCGATCGCCCGTGAATGTGTCGATGGAGGCCTTTCCGTACAGCCCTACCTCGCGGATGTTCTCGCGAGCTTCAGCCACGTTGTCCGCATCGGCGTCGAGGCCATGAACCAGAAAGCTCTCACCAACCCCCAACGCCGCGGTCAATTCCCCGTCGGCACAACCAACGTGAACAATCAACCCACCATGGATGCCAGTCGCATTCAGTATCTCGCTGGCCGACTCGGCCTGAGCCCCACCGCCCACGAACGCACAAACCGCGGCCACCGATAATATGATCCCGTTGCGCCGTTTCATCACCACTTGCTCCTGTTCACGCTGTCTTCGTCGTCAATGTGATCGTGGTCCATCGTAGCACGCCAAGAGCAGGCCTTGGAGATACGCTCAGAACGTGTTTCGAAATTCGTACGATGGCTCTCCGAAGCCGTCGATCGGGGGCAACATCCTGGGATTCGACGGGCTCAGAGGCCCATCGTACCTATCGGATTTGACTTCACGGTAATTTCGAAGCACGTTTTCAGTCGAGTTCGCCGATGTCCAGCATGTTCCTGTCGCAGCCGGCAATATTCGCACCGGTCGTCGGCCCGTTCCCGGACAGTTCGGCGAGTCTCGGCATCCATTAACCAGCCACTGTCTGCAGAGTTTTGCGCGCTACTGCCTGCAACGTAGCCACAATGTCGCCCGCATCAACGTAGGCTTCGTACTCCGACCGTTCTTCAGGAGTCAATGTCCCTTCGTTGGCTTTGCACGCGAACTCCTCAACGCGTCGCTGCAATTTCCCATCGGCCTCCGCGCGGGCAATTCGGCGCGCTGCTTCCGCCGGCAGCGACCTAAGAATAGGCTCCAGCACACGTTGGAGAACGGTTGTCGATTTCATATATCGAGCATACCACAGAGGCTGCATTGCGTCGAATGCTGTTCACTGCCGACTCAGTGGCTTGAAGCTTCGGCTACCCGAACGCGCAGCCTTTGTAGATCGTCGAACACGTCCGCTACTCGCCACCGAGACATAGGATACTGCCGTCGGTCAGCGAGAGGTATACCCTTCCGTCGGCTACGGCCATGCCGTTGAAGACTGGCGGCGCGGCCAGTTTGTACTCGGCGAGCTTCTCTCCGTCCGCAGATGAAAGCTCATAAAGCACACCGCCGCGTCGGCCCTCGAATGTCGCCCACGGATCTTTCGGGTCGATCTGGTCCGGGAAGCCGGCCACTAACAGAGTCTTTCCGGCGGCCACCATCGTCCGTGGACAGATCGGAAACCGATCGTTGTGCCAGATAGTCGACGCCGCCCTACCGTCGCGTTTGCGGCCACTGGTAGCGGCAGACCGGGGCCCCTTGTGCGTCACGGCGAAAAGGTGGTACCCGCCGTGCTGGACCTTGGCTCCGCTGAGCCAGCCGGGATCGCCCTTGCCCCGGCCCCGGGCGACGCTGTCGATCCGCCCTCCGGCCGGGACGTAGAACCGGTAGTTGTCGGAACCGGCCGACTGATGCATCGCCGTCGCATAGGCGGCCTGCTGGTCGAAGACGATCAGATTCCCCTGGACACCGCCCAGTCGCCAGTACGCCCGATGGAACCAGAAGTCGTCAAGAAACCCGCCGTCGACGATTAGCCGTCGCCCGGACAGGCCCGTGGCAGTGGCTGCATCCAGTCGCATCAGCGTCGAGAGTTCCAGCTTCCGATGCCGCAGGTACACGGCCTGGCCATCGGTCAGCAAGATGTCTGCCGACGCGCCGGGGGCCTCCGGCGGCAACCGGTTGGCGTTGGAGACATACGGCTGCACGTCGTGTATCTGTTTCCGCTCCAGCAGCCTGCCGGATTCGGCTTCGATCGCATAGGCGAATATTCCGTCATCCAGAAACGACGATCGCCCTGCCGTGCAGAACACGACCCCGCCCACCACCAGCACGCTGCCGGGTACCGGCCAGGCGGACTCGATCTGGCCGTGCGACATTACGCGTCGCTCGCCCGGCGCAGCCCGAAAACGCCACGCCAATTGCCCGTCGTCGGCCCGCAGGCAATAGACCCAGCCGTCAGCGCTTCCAAAGATCGCCATGCCGGCATGGATCGTTGGCGGCGAGTCGATCCGCCCGCCAGCCGTATAGCTCCACAGCGGCTTGCCATTGGCGGCATTCAGGGCATGCATCTGGTGGCGATTGACGCTCGATACATAGACCTTTCCATCCGCCATCACGGGCGAACTCAACTTTCCGCCGAGGTCCACGCTCCATGCCCGATCGAGTTTCGCAGGTACGGCAACCGGTACCGAGCCGCTGCGCATTGGGTCGTGCCGGAACGTAGGCCATTCGCTTGCGAGGGAGACGGGCTCGTTGTGCTTGATGGCGCCGTAGGCCGGTCCCTTTTCCAGCGGGTTGTCTTCGGACAGGCATTGCGAGAAACCTTCGGAAGCGTTCTTGGAAGCCAAGGCATAGAACCCCTGGAGCTTGCCGCTCATGTAACACTTGCAGGGATCGGGCGGACGGTACAGCAACCCGTTGGCCGGCAGATGCCCGAAGCGGCATGAGCCGCGAGCCCAGTGATGCTGCTGGACCTGGCCCGAGACGAGGTTCACGAACTCCGCGGCACGACGTCCGATGATCACGTAATCCTCAGTCGCCCGATTGGGATAGCAGCGGTGGTGATGGCCGACCTTCAACGCCTCGACTATCGAGATCTCTCGTTCTTTCTGGCCCGTCGCGGCGTTCAGGCCGACCAGAATCTGGGCCTTGCGGTTCATCGCCCAAACGAGACCACGCGCGCCCATCAGGTCCGGCAAATCCAGGCACCCGACCGGCGTGGTCTCGTAGCGCCACAGTTCCTCGCCCGTTTCGGGTGACAGCGCCTGGATGATCGCCGGCGAAACCCACGACCAACTGGGCTGATCGTGGGGATGGACCACCAATAGCACGCCTTTGTAGAAGACCACCGTGTGCATATTGGCTTCGTTCAGGCCGTGAAACAACTCCGTCATCGAGTTCCGATCCGCCGGCTCCGGCGGTGTAATCAGCCGCTCGGTCCGCCACCGCTGCTGGCCGGTCTCCGGCTCCAAGCAAACGATGTGTCGCTGGTCCACGACAAACACGCCTTTGTCGCTGACCGTCAGTGCCAGATGTCGCAACGAGCCCATCCGGTCAGGCTTGGCCGTGTTGCCCACAAAGGGCCCGCTCTTCCAGATGACGCTGCCCGTTTCGGCCTCAACGGCCCAGATTCGTTTCTGGGCATGCTCTTGCTTTTCCGGTGGCGCGGGAGCGACGCCCTTGCCAAGCCAGGCCCTTTGCGGCCGATCGTTGACCGATAGGTACAGCGTGCCGTCGAGACATACCAGTTCGTCGGTGTACTCGGTCCCTTGGTAAGTCCGGACCGTCTTGCCTGTCGCGGCGTCCAGGGCCGTCACCGGCGCATTGAAACCAAGCGTTACGTACACGCGGTCGCCCACTGCTACGAGGCGTTGGCGAATGTGGATCGGATGGTTGAACCGAGCGGTGTGCCCCTGCTCCCAGTAGCCCCATGCCTGCCATCCCCATCCGTCGATCGGGCGTTTCCAAAGCACCAAACCGCTGAAGGCGTCCCGAGCGATCAACCTCCATCGGCCCGGCATGCCCGTGACACCCATCGGCGCGTCGTTAGCGATAGAAAACAGCCGCCCGCCGGCCGAGACCATGACCGTCATCGACGGCTCGGTCCCATGATGGTT
>JADHUC010000445.1 GCA_016784735.1 Pirellulaceae bacterium
CCCCATAAACCCACTACCGGGAAAGGAAAACCAAGAGCTACCAAAGCAGAATCGAAGACCGGCCCTACTACTTCTCTTCCAAGTAGTGGACCTCTTTAGCAGAGCAAGCCCGGGTCAAAAATGCTGAGCGGCATCGGCCTCCCCATCCCTGTCCCACAACGACTCGCCTAGTTCCGCGGAGCAATTGCGAAATCGTTAATGGCTCGATACGTATCGTTTCAAGCCCTTCTCTTCGATCCGGTGGAATGGAGCACACGTGCTCCAACATTGATCGATACGCATCGTTTTCGCCGATGGAAGCGTCCAGCATCGCGATGACATCAGCAGTCGAGCCAGCGTCGATCGATCGAGCAAAACGGTTGACTCGAAGGGTTGGCAGCATGAACAAAAACATGAGAACACCGATACCGGCAGTTCCCAGCAGCAAAGTTCTCAGTGAGAATCGCGGGAATCTGGACATCTTGTGTATCCAAGCGAATGGTGAGTCTGTGTGCCCTCAGTACGGCTTAGTAAGCGAGTCCCAGCAGACTGCCGAGGAGACGGTATTTCCGCCGCGTGCTGGTCAACCCGAGCCAAATCCCCAGAAGCCCCGCCTGACTGATGACGATCGAAAGGAAGACTTCCATGCGGTGAACTGCGAGAAACGAAGTGAACGCCTGAGTGCTAGCCAATCCGCCAATAACGTGAGCCGCCACGAGGCTTAGGGCCACCGCTCGTGCCCTGCGGACGACATTTCGCTCTTGGGCATCATCGACCTCAGCCGCCGACATCTGATCCTCCCGTCGACTCGAAGGGTGCGGAACAGAAATACATGCAGAAAGCAGTCCGCAATATTCCGTAAAATGCACTTTTCATGTCGCGTTTCTGGTGTGTTTAACGATTCAGTCCGTGTCGCTGAGTGCGTAGATCTTTATCAGTCCACAACCCGGGCATCGATAGGCTGTGATTGGTAACGTCTGTTCCCAGTCTGTTTTGACTCCGCGTTTGTCTCCGGCCATCAAACCAAGAAACTTCTCGTGTAGGGCAGGCCCAGGATGCCAGTGGCTTTGTTTGACGGGTCCGAGTGTTGAATCGGGAATGAAGCCGATCTGAAGTGCTTCTCCACAGTCAGTGCAAACAGGTTGAGTCGTCATGAAACAGGGGAATCCTCTTTTTGAGTGACGGCGAGTAGTTTTCTGCCGTTGACTACACATAGCATGCTGGCGTGAAATATGCCATCTATTTCAGCCCTCGAGGGCTGGACGGCTAGATCAGCGGCCCGGCTTCCTGGGGATGCGATTATTGGTAACGGGCATTCGGAGATTTCGGATCACGGGAATTTGGCGACATTTGCATTTATCCGGTTTGATCTGCACGACTCTTCAGCGAATTGTGCCATCCGGACAACACCTATGACATCCGGAAGGTCATATTCGGGCCGAGAGGACCAGCTGACACCTGCATCAGTCTGAAGAAGCGTGGCGGCCCGACGCACTGCATCGAACTCGTCCGGCAACCGCACGAGCAGCGATGGTCGAGTTTCCGGGCCCTGCATATGCTTCTCCTACAAAGCTATACACGAAACATGCCGTGATGTTTCAGCAAATTCATTGATCCTCAACCCCTAGCCGCCACGGGCCTCGCCTTCTTCAGCATCTCATTCAGCACCTCGCGAATCGGCTCAAACGCTGCGCTCTCCGGCTTGCCTTGCTCGACGACGATGCCGTGCCGCTTTCCATCGCGCATGAAGAACAATATGTCCGTCACGCGGTCCCACATATTCTTCACGGGGGCACGCTCAAATTCCACCCCGTTCACTTTCACCATCGCCGGCTTCCACTCGCCGAGCTGCCGTTCCTCCACGAGCCAGCGCAGCAGTTCAGCCAGTTCCGCGGGCGACAGTTTCAGCTCCTTGAGATTCCGCCCGTCGGGCAGTGAAAGAACGCGGCCATCGGGAAAAATCCGCAGGATCGCCTTGCGCTGACCGCTGCCGTGCTTGATGGGATCCTGGACGTCCCAGGCGAGTACCCAACCCTCCATCGCCTGCACGCGGCGGCTTTCCGCATAAGTCTCCATCAGGAACCGGTCGCGTTCGGCGAAGTCGCCGATGATTACAAGGCCTTTCTCACTGCGCAGCGGCAGCGTGCGGTCGGACTGCAGCGGCTCGCCTTTGTCCCGCAGAATGAAGATGCGCCCCGGCATAGCCAGCGCGCCCATGCTGGTTGCACGCACCGGTCGACTCAAATCATACGCCTTCCCGTCCAGGAACAGCGTGTCCGACGCGTCCGACGTGAACTTCACCGCAATCTGCCGCTTATCCACGTTCCCTTTCCCCGCGGCTCGCGTCTTCTCCACATCCACGAGATGCACTGAACCCGCGAAACCCCATTTCGTATCCGCGCCGTTGCCCTGCACCCAGCTTTGCATGCCGGTGGAAAGGAAGCCCGTGTAGATGAGCACGAAGTGCACGGTGTCGTCCGACATCACACCGATCGCGGAATACTTGTCGTTGAAAAGGTGTTTCTCCCGCGGAACTGCCTGCGCCCCGGCGCGTGCTGGCGACGCGGCGGGCTGTGCGTCGGAACTGCCGCCGCCTTCGAGCGCTGGGCGCAGCGCCTCGCGGAATGGTTCAGCCGCGTTGCTGATGTCGCCGGACTTGAGATGCGTGTCCTTGAGCAGTCGCTCCGCTGACGTTGCCGAGGGCGGGGGGAAAGAGTCTGAAGGCAGCGGAGCACGGCTTACCGGTCCTCGCAGGACTTCGACTTGGTCGACGTCCATGTAGATGATCCAGGTTGAGATCAGGGCAGACGTCCCGTCTTTCTGTCCGAGGAACTTGCTCGCCAAGTCACCTCGAACGCGGATCAGACTGCCCGGCTTGATCTGCTGCAGGCTTTTGTCTGCACCAAATAGTGCGCATTCCTGACCATCACCAAATCCTTCGATGAAATATCGGTAGTGGAACCTAGGATGCACTCGCAACACTCCTTCAAGAGTGTCGACCGGGTTATCCGACGCCTTTTGAGCGTCTGTAACTCCGACGAGAATTGCGGCAGCGCTGAGAACGGTGCCGACCAATGAGAAGCGATTCATCGTATACACTCCATTTCTGATGCCATGATTGCTGCGGCCAACGGTTGGCACGGCCGTCGGCGCTGTCTGAAGCACTCCAGGGCGCGTCGATAAACGACCAAGCTAACCCGGCGGCGGCCAAGAACCGTTGATCTAAGAATCCGCCCGATCCTCCGGATTCACCGCTTGGTTACTCGGGGGCTTTCGGCCACTTCAGTACGCGTGCTACTTCGCGTGGAAGATGCTTCTCAAGTTTTCGCTCGTCGGTAAGCAGCCTCGTGACAAACCAGCGGCCATTGATTGAGACTGCCTGATCGACGATTTCTACGTGAACAGCGCCCGTATCGTTCAGCAGAAACACGCCGGTGCTTATGCGGACTGTCGCACCATTGCTCTGGAATGGTTTCCCGACCTCAATGATCGGTTGTACTTTGGCTTTGCCGAGTGGAAGGAGCCTTTCTTCGCTCAAATACTGCCACAGAGCCTTCCCGATTGCCGGGGAGTGAGTTCTAAAGTCCTCGCATTTCTGTCCAACGCTATCCGAACTGACCATGTCGTACTTCACCCACAGTTCTGCGGGGGCTACGAGGAAACGGATCGATTCGAAATCCTTTTGGTCAATAGCCTCGACTAAGCGTGCCGCCAACTCGTCGTGGCTGTTTGCACCAAGCTGTTTGTGGACCGTTTTTGCAGGTGCGTCTATCGACGTCGGGGGACATGCCGCGCTGGCCGCGGCGAAGACTGCCAACAGCGCAAGCAGGATAACGACGCGAACAGTCCGTTCTGTGAAGTACATGGAAGATTCCCTTCGTGTTTGTGAAACTGTGTCGTCACCACCGGATGATATCTTTCAATGGCATTCCCATTGGTGAGCGAGCCCGACACATCCTGCCCTAAATGCCAGACGCAGAGCGGTCCTTAGGTCGCGTGTTTTCCTGACGAAGGATCTGGCGAACGATCGCCAGCCATCCGCCAGGCACCTTCAATTTATAAACCCTGGGGTGTGTGCCGTCGACATGCTCCCATGTACCACTATCCAGGTCAACTGTGTTTTCGTCGTACATCGATCTCTTCAACCGGCTTCTCCTTCAACTCTTCGAACTGATGACGCCAACGCCGGATGTTGGCGTCAATACTCCCGCCCGCCTTGACCACGGTCAATCGACCATCCCTCACGTCACCCTCGGCCTTCGGCAAGGCAAATTCGGCCTGGATCATGGCAGATTTGCGTTGCACAACATTCCATCCTTCAGTCGCGCTGATCTTGAGCGGGCATTCTTCCGGAATCGGATTTCCGCTGCCTCCGGGTATTCGTGGCACTCCACCCGGCGGCCGGATCTTGCCGAGGTCGTTCGACGTCGGTTTGTCGTCTCGCTGAGCGAAATTGATGCTGCCCAGCAAATCGCCTTACCCCGGACTGAACAATTCGTCGGGCAGTTCCGCCGTGAAATCGAGGTAGAAATACCTGACTTCGCCGTGTAATTCGAGGCCACCCGGTTTGTTCTTGTTCGGGGGCCAGGACGAGTGCTTCCAACGTGATACCGTGGGATACCAGATGCCGGTCGGCGTCTGGCGGAAATCGTCATACTCGAAGATATTTCGCGCTGCGTCATCACCGACCTTAGACAAGAAGTGAAGGACGTGCCTCACGACGGCATAGCCGTACTTGGGTTGCAGCCAGTACTCTTCTTTGCGTAACAGCATACGGTCGTTTGGCGCGCCCTGATGCGAGTACAGCAATTCCACTCGAACGCTCCCGGCTGGGCCATCTTGGCCCTTGGGATCAAGCTGGGCCGTGACAAGTGACGACGATGCCATTTGTTGCAGATTGTGCGTGAACGACCGGGGATACGCCAGTGATTCGACGCGGTATCGCCCGGCGTCGATTTCTCTGCGATTTAGGCGCCTGAGTACCCCCGAGGTCTTGATCTCTTCTCCGTACTCCCGCCACCAGTTCTTCAAGTCCGCCGACGAGGACACGTCCACAGACTTCCCCACTCGCTCCTTCTCGCCATCGCGCTGGATGTACTGCTCCATGCCGCACGTGTCGACGCACAGCTTCTCGCCCTTTCGCCGCACAATGTATATGTTCGTGGCCTCCCTCGAGTTGTCGCCGGAAACGGCAAGATAGTTGTCGAATTCATGCCGGTTTTGCTCGACAATCTTGATGATTCGTTCCAGCTCGGCCGGCGGCATGCGATCTTCGACGGGCGTATCGCGCGGGATCCCCAGGGCATAGATGTCCGCCGGGCCTTCGTTCGGATAGTCGAAGGCGGCCTCTACTTTCATCACCTCCCCTTCAATGTGGGTCGCCGAGTGGGGCAGCATTTTCTCAGGATCGACGCGGATTTCCACAACCGCTGTTGGAATCTCTGTTGGCGATTCGGGTCCGCCGCTCTCTAGTTGCAGTTCCAATTCGTACAGGATCCATCGCCGGCCACGTTCGGTCACCGTCCGCTGCTGCTGCTTAACGATGCGGAACCGCGGCAAGAAAACTCCCTCGCGAATGGCATCCCCACGAAAAATGGCCTGAAACAGCCCTCCCTTCAGCTCGAAATCCTTGGCGGCGCCATCGCCTACCGACAAGCGGTATAGCTTCTTTTTCTCTGAGTCGTACTCGTAGCGGATGCCCGATCGAAAATCGTCAAATTGGACCATACTATCGCAGCGGTAGGCAGCGACGTCTTGGGAAAACGAGAACCACGCTTCCGCCGACCGGCCTTCGCCCGCTTCTTTCACATGAATCCACGGCACGGCACGAACGGCTTCCACCACTTGAGACCACGCGATTGTGGAAGGCTGCATGGAGAAGAAGAGTGCGATCAGCACAACTGCCGCCGCGCCTACGCCAGCGAACCAGACCCTCTTGGTCCATGAGGCGGTCGTCCGGGCGGGCGCGGCCGAGGGTGATCGCACGGTGTTCTCGTGCAGCCTGGCCCGCACACGATCGAGGACGTCAGTGGGCGGTTGAATCTCCTGCCGATCGGCCAACAGAACCAGCTTGCGCGTCAGGGCATCATCGCGACTAGGTTCGCTTGTGTTCGATGTTGCTTTCATGGGTCGTTCCTGCATTTTGTGTCCGCAAAGTACCAGCGAAGCAACGTTCGGAATTGTTCCCGCGCACGGGAAAGAAGCGACTCGACCGCTTTGGGCGACTTGCCGGTCCTGGCCGCGATCTGGGCGACGGAAAGCTCCTCGACATACTTGTCGATCAGCACCTGCCGTCGCTCCGGCGGCAGCGCCAGCAAGGAGGCCCGCACGACCGCGGCTTGTTCCAGATGCTCAATCACGTCGTCCGGCACGACTGCGCCGTCCAAAAGCTCAAGGGGGATTTCCTCGCGGGCTGCTGCGCCCGTGCCGCTACGCGCCAGCCGTTGCCTCCAGTGCTGGGCAACTCTCCGTCGGGCGATTCCAAACAGCCATGAACGGAGTTCTCCGCGTTTGGGATCAAACTGCCCGATGTGGCTAATCGCGTCCAGCCAAATGTCCTGGAATACGTCCGCTGCGGCCTGACGATCGCCACGCACTAACCGAAACACGAACCCATACAGCTCACGGACGTGCGCTTCGTAGAACTCATCCCACGCGGCGGCGTCGCGGTTTTGCAGCAACTCGTAGAGGCTCTTCATACGCTTCGCCTGCGTTTCTTCCAGGGCATGCCCGGCAGTTAACCACCAACAGAGTATATGCGCGAGCGAAGAGAATCCTTCGGAAGAAATCCGGATGGGCTCATGCGCTACTGGTTCGAATCCAGTCGGCGCGACATTATCTTACCCTCAGCGACAGTTTTCAAGGAAATCCTGTAAGATGATTCGCAGTTTTCTCCTGACATTTCCCGCCCGACTGCGACAGTATCAATAGAGATCGATAACGTGTCGCGCGACAAGGATTCTACATGGACGACTGGAATGCTCTAGTACGTGATCATCGGGAGGCCATCTTTGGCATCGCATGGCGCGTCTTGGGCCATGCGCAGGACGCCGAGGATGTCGTACAAGACGTGTTTGCCCAGGCCAGTCGGCAGTCAGACGGGCGGCCGATTGTCTCCTGGCCGGCGTTGCTGAGAAGAATGGCCACGTGTAGGGCAATCGATAAGCTGAGACGCCGGCGGAACACGATCCCTTTGGATTGTGTCGATCTTGCGGCAGCAAAGGACGATCCGCAAGCAATCGTGGCAGGACACGAGTTGGAGGCCCGCCTGCGGGCGGCATTGGCGGAGATTCCTACGCGTGACGCGGAGGTCTTCTGCTTGCGATACTTCGAGGAACTCTCCTATCGCGAAATCGCGGAGGCCTTGGGCATGTCGACTTCTGCCGTGTCGACCGCCCTGCATCAGGCCCGATCACGACTAGAGACAATGTTGACTGAACAGGAGGAGTAAGGAGTGCCATGAACGAAGACAACTTCAATGCCCCACCCTCCCCTGAGGAACTCCAGGGAGTCCTCAGGCAAGCCGTCGACGCGATTCGCTCAGTCCCGCCGCCGGCCACGGCCCCCGATACGCGGCAACCACGGCCCTTTCAAGCCATGCCGTCTCCCGGTCCCACACGGACAATCCCTCAAGCGCGAAGGAAAAGACTAATGCGCAGACTTGTCGCACTTTCCGCGGCCATCACGGTCGTCTTCGCTCTGGGCTGGCTTGTCGTGATCGATCGGACTGCCCAGATGACATTCGCCGCTGTGATCCAAAAAGTGCATCAGGCCAGATCGGTCACCTGTATGCACAAGCAGACGTCTGCCGGTACGGTTGAGAGTACGGCCAAACTCTACATTCGCGAGGACGCGGTCCGCAGGGAAGTGACTGACCACGGCGTGCTTATCTTTGATCGGATACGGAAGAAGACGATCGTGCTGGACGAGCGTTCGAAGGTCGCTACGTTCCCGTCGCTGCGCGGAGGCATTCCAATGCCCAACCCACTGGAGGAGTTGCGCAACTTGAAACAGGAGAATGCCCAACGCATCGGGGAGGACACGATCGACGGCCGACTGCTCGCGGTCTACCAACTCAGGGATGTCGATCTTCTGGAAAACAGGCACGGCGAAAACGACGCCGACATCAAACTCTGGGTCGATCCGCGGACACAACTCCCCGTGAAACTCATCATTTTTGCGCCAAAGTCGCAGGTCGACACATATGTCGAGTTCTCCGATTTCCACTGGAATGAGAAACTCGATCCAAGCCTCTTCAGCCTCGATATTCCCGACGGCTATACGGTGGGGAAGGAGCCACTCGTACCGCAGGAGCCCGCCGAGAAGACCCTCAAAGAGGGAGAGACTTCGCACACCAATGCTCTCCCCGCCGAAGACGCCAAGGTCACAAATCTCGTCAGCGGATATGCTCCAATCCTCAAGAATGCCGTATTTGTCGTGAAACCGAGCAAGGGAGGGGGAGCAAGCAGTTCAATAGACAAGGGCGTTACGAACGAAACTCCTCCGCGTTACATGCAAGGAATGGGGCTTGGCGGAATAATGGAGGAAGGAGCCAGGCGTGGAGAATCACGAATATGGGTTGAATACCAATATGTAGGAAGGGGCGTGATCGATGCTCGTACTCCACCGGTCGTGGACGTCTACTTGATTTCTCTAAGGATTGGTGATCAGCCGGAGGAGAGCATCTCCGTCATCTATTCTGGAGGAGCCAAAATCGTCGTTGATCGCCCGGAAATCCAGATTTCCATAAACCAAGACGAGTGAATAGCAAAGGAATCCAGGAGCCAGAAAGGACGGGGTGATTCTGGACGCCCAAGCTCCGCCCTGGCAGCCGAATTCTCCAGTGCAGAGCTTCCATTTGAAATCCGCTGGCCACCGCCACTCCGGTGCATGGCTTGGTTCTGCAACTCATTTCCCCAGCGAGAGCGAGTAAGTTCGGCCATTCCATTGAAGGAGTTCGACGGTCTCATTACGCTTGTACGTACCACCGGTCAGTTTAATTTTCGTATTCTTGTTGAGGGCGTAGTCCTTAGAGACCGATTCAACACCCGATCCACCAGCAGCGCCGACGGTCAGGCACTCTTTAACGCACTCGCGTGAAGCGATGTGGTCCAAGAACACCACGATTTCAATCACATGCGTTTTTGCAGAAGGGGAAAACGATGAAGCCGCAGCAGTACGCCCCTGTCCATGATTAACGGTTGCGTAAAAGGGCGAGTTGCTCTCAATGCGATACTGGACAACCTTTGCGTGATCAGTATCGAGAATCGAAGTCGCATCAACGTGATACCGATCTGATGTTGGCAATGGATTTGCGGTTGCGGCGGTACGAGCAATGAATAGAACGCCGGCAACGATGGCCAACAATGTAAATATGAACGAAAGCCGAAAACGTTGGTACTTTTGTCTTCCCTCGGTGTTGTGGCCAGACGCAGGGTTGTTCGAGTGAGTTGCTTTCATGATCTGGATTCAGACTCCATGTTGGGTGATGGTTGCCTTATTACAGAACTTGTATTTATCCGGCTCGATTTGCACGAATCCTCGACCCCTTGTACGCTCCGGATAGCACTTGCGATATCGGGAGAGCTATGTCCTCGCGAGGCTGCCAGCCGATATCCGCAACAATCTATGGAAGCGAGGCAGGCCGACACACCGCATCGAACTCGTTCCGTAGCGAGTGGAGCACTGAGTATCGAGATGTGGGACCCTACATGGAACGCCTCCCAGTTAGTTACACACAAGATCCGGCAAAACGTTTCAACAGACCATACGGAAGGTCCCGCTCAATCACGCCGCCACATTTCCTTCCATAACTCGCCCTGTTGATCGGATGTGGGTCGATGACGCACGACGAGCCTGCCCAGCCGGCTGGGAAAGTCATGGTGCTTGGCGAACGCATCACCGCCGATGGGTGGTGTCAAAATATGGAGATGTACGCTTGTTGAGAACGCGCTTTTGCGCGTGGGTCACGTCGACCGACCGCAGTTTCCATCCGCGAGAGCGGCCAATCGGTATCATTGGATTGACGGCATGGCATGGCGGTTCTTGGCATCCTCCCTGACTTGGCGTAATCTCCCTCGATCTAACCGATCGGCTGTTTGTGCTTCAGCCCTAACCTGCTTAAGGCTTAGGTTGCGCCACATCGTCGTCGGTTCTGGTGGTGTCTAGTGTGCTCGATTCTGGAGATTTTCTGGGCAAGCTTGGTCGAGTTTGAGGTGCAAGGGCAACAGTTTGAATTGAACGGGAGAATTTGTGCGGGCAGTA
>JADHUC010000049.1:0-27500 GCA_016784735.1 Pirellulaceae bacterium
CGAATCGAGCTTCGACCCACTGGGGTTTGCCCGTCTGCGGCCGGCTGGTCCACCGTGGGACGTTCTTGCCGCTTGACCAGCGAGGCTCTTTGCCATCGCCGATTGCGCTGAGAGTATCCAGCGGCGAAGTGTGCGATGCGGAAATCGCCGCAAAGATGCTTTCCTTCGGTAGAGCGTGCGGATCGAACGCAGCCAGCGACTTGTCCCGCGGAAACCAGACCGTCATCGAACTCGTGCCACGATTGTTCCACGCGTAGTAAGGCGTCAGCACGAGCCGCGTGGCTTCGGTATCGCCGCTTTTGGTGACAGCCTGGGCGGGTACTTCAGCCTGAATGAACGAACCGGATTTAATGCGGGTCGTCTTTGTCTTGACGTCCGATGTGTCGGGCAACTTGTCGAAGAAGAAACGCTGAGTCGCGCCGCCGTTGTCCGCTCCTTCCGCACACAGCACAAACGGACCACGCGTGAAGGCAACTCGATTCGTGTTCGCTTTGACGGTCGGGTGACATTCAGTGACTCGGACCGGCATCGGCAGATGCAGGACAACTTGATCGCCCGCGCGCCACTCGCGCTCGATTGATGCGAAGCCTTTCTCGATGGGAGCTTTGATGCGATCTCCATTGACCAGAAGCCGAATCGGTGCCGTGATCGAATCGACATGGCGATACAGCTCGCCGGGAACAAAGCGGCCTAGTGCCCATGTCGGAATGCGAAGGTGCAGTCGAAACTTTGTCGGTTTCGCCGGATTGATGGCCACACTGATCTCGCCATCATTCGGGTAAGCGGTCTTCTGCTCGACTTTGACGCGCGCGCCGTTCAACTCGACCTCGGTCCGGCTTTCGGCGAAGAACGTGATGTAGAGATCGTTGTCATCATGGGCGTAGGTCATGCCCGGAACCTGCGGTACCAGTCGAGCCATGTTCGACGGGCAGCAGGCCGTCCCGAACCACGGAGCTCGGCCTGCCGTGCCGTGATTGAACGGATACTTTCCGTCGGCTTCGAGCGGGTTCACATAGAAGAAACGATTGCCTTCCAGATTGACCGCGGCGAGAACATTATTCAGCAACGCGACTTCGGCAACGTCCAGATACTTCGCGTCTTTGTGAAGCAGAAACATGCGGTAGTTGAACAACACGTTGCCGACCGCGGCGCACGTTTCGTTGAAAGCGTCCGCGTTGGGCAATTCGTATTGCGGCCCAAAGCCCTCGATGCCATGCACCGCGCCAAGGCCTCCCGTGATATGCATTCGGGTGTTGGTGATGTCTCCCCAGATGCGATCGAGCGCTTTTCCATAAGCGGGCTCTCCGGTCAGCGTGCCAACATCCGCCATCGCTGAATAGAGGTACGTCGCTCGGACGGCGTGACCGACGGCTTCTTTCTGCTCGGTCACTGGAGCGTGCTGCTGGGCGTAAGTGGGAGACATGACGCCCTCGCCATCCGGCACGTAAGTCACGCCGCGGATCTCGAGGAACTTGCGAGCCATGTCGAGATAAAGCGGTTTGCCGGTGACTCGATACAGCTTGACCAGTGCCAGTTCCATTTCCTGATGACCGGGCGCCTGCCGGATCGGTTTGCCGCCGTTGTATTCCGGATCGCCCTCGAAGATGACGTTGTTGATGTGGACGGCACTCTTCTCGGCGACATCCAACAGGTTCCTCCTGCCAGTCGCCCGATAGTAAGCAATCGCCGCCTCGTACAGATGACCGACGTTGTAGAGTTCATGACTATGGACAATGAACGTGTACGGCCTATCGCCCATCATGTTCTTCGCCTTGCCCACGCCAGTCGTGTGTGACGGATACAGATAACCGTTCTTGTGCTGCGCCCCGGCAATCACGTCGGCCAGGTCATCGAGTGTTTTCTCAAGCTCCGGATCACTTCGCAGTTGCAGCAGATACGCGGCGCCTTCCATGACCTTGTAGAGATCGGAATCGATGAAGCGATGCGCCCGATGATCTTCGACCTTCTTGCCGGCAAGAAAATCACGGGCCGCTTTCAAATGTTCGACGCCCGGTTGTGTGCGCTCGAATGCAAACGGGACCAGCGTCTTCCGCTGCGTCTCCAGCCGAGGCCGCCAGAAGTCGCTGGTCATCTCGACCTTGTTGAAGGGCACTGGCTTCAGCGGATAGTCGGCCGTCGCCGTGCCAGCAAACAGGGCGAGAGTCATTAGAGGCAAGAGTCGTCTGGTGTACGATCGCGGCACAAGAACTCTCCAGGTTAAGAAACAGGTTCGAAGTCGAATATCGTGAAGGGTTATTCTGCTACCCGGCATCGTGCTTAAGACAGAGAGGTGATGAGAGGCGGAAGCCGGGTTGATTGGTGGCGCGGAATTGAGCGTCGATGATTCTATTTTCACCGAAGTCCACAGCGACGGTCGTGCGCCTCAGGAATGTGCGGCGGTTCATGATTCGTTGGAGCCTCTTGCCGTTCATCTTGCGCGTGGACTGGCGTTTTTCGACGGCGGCGTCAACGCTTTCGAAGGCTTCGGAGAAACGGGCTTCGAGGGCGGTCTGGCGCCGGGCAGTTTCGGCGACGAGGGCGGCGAGTTGATTGTCACCGGCGGCTTCGAGTTGAGCGCGGGTCTGGCCGAGTTCGGAAGCGTACCGCTGCTTGGGGATCCCATCCTCTTTGAGACGGGCGAGGTCGGGCTTCGTGGAGAGGACGTAAGCGTCTTCGGCCTTGGAAGCCTTGTTGACTGCGGTTTCCATTAGCTTGAACTCGGAGTTGGTACCCTTAATATGCTGTTTCTTTTTTGCTGAGTTGTTTGTGAGACGCGGACGCCTCCAGGTAGTCTGCGTGGAGAGCGGCCTTCAGGTTGTCACGTTTGGCCACGAGGTCGCGATAGGTCTGATCCTTTAGAGTCATGCGGGATTTAAGATTCGTGTATTCGACTTTGTACCGCTCCGCGGGGTCACGATTGACGGGGTCACGGTCGGTCTGCATCGTTTTGAATCTCTTGCGAGTCTCGGTCCAATTATCACGCTGGCCGGTGGCCTTCCAGACGCGGACGTTGTCGATCGAGGCGCCGGGGAGATCGAACTGGAAGGCAAAGTACTTGCGAGTGCGGTCAATGATGGGGTGTTTGCCGAGAACAAATTCGTCGTCGCTCAGATGCGCGAAGATCTCGTCGTCCCAGTATTCGACCGTCATGGTTTGCCATTGATCAGGTCGAGGTTTTCGGACGCATTCGCCAAGCTGAGCGGGAACGATGCCGACGGAGCGATCGACGGGTGTGTTGACTTGGAAGTGCTCCAAGTGGATCTGGGTGACGCTGTTGTAGCCACCGCCACTGCCGGTCACGAGGCGAAGGTCTGTCGTTTGGCCAGAGAGTTTGAAGTCGCACTGGATGATCGTGTTGTGGAAAGACGGATCTTTGAGGAACACTCGTTTGCTCTCGGTCGGATCGACGTCAGTGCGCAACAACGCGTCGTCGCGCAAAGCGAAATCGGCCTTGAACCCCCAGCGTTCCGAGACGGTGGCGGGGTCAAAGCCTTCCGAGAAGATGAGTTCGCCGGGGGTACACATCAAGGCGTTGGGCGGCGCGGGCGTCTCGGCAGTTGCTGTCGCGGAGATCACACAGATGCAGAGCAGAGAGAGTGTGAGACGAGAGGTCATTGTGTTGGTTCGCATATTGGGTTCAGGCTTTCACGCTTTCGAGTTTATCACTGGCTGAATGAGGATTGCTTTCCACCATCCCAACCGACGTGTCCCACCCGCCTCACTCGGTCACATCTACCCAGCGAGCTCTGACAGCTTGTTCTGCGTCAGCTTTTTCTGGCCCTTCTTTCCACGATTCAAATTGCGCGTACCGCCTGCATTTTTCTTTATTGATCTCGTTCTTGATCAGCTTGTCGTTTAGCCCTCTAAGCATCGCCGCTTTCTGCGATTCAAAGTCAGTTGGGTTGTCTTCGTTAAGTTTTGCTAGGTTCTTTTTAAAGGCTTCTCTGGAACGCTTCGAGTGCTCATCCATTAAGTCATACAAGGCCTGACGGACTTGCTCGATCGTGCCGCCGTCAACCTCTTCGACATACTTCCGGCGAATGGCGTCCATGGAGGTGACCTTCTCTGGCATCTTTGCAGCAAGGTCGTACTCTTCGCGGTAATCGGATTTGATATTGAAGAGTTTGATTTCACGCGAGTTGAGGTGGCGCATGAGCTTGTAGTCACCGATGATGATCGAGCTGATGGGTGGGTGGTAGTGGCAGGGGTAGTGATGAACGATGCCGGGTGCTGCGCGCTTCACCTTGTCTTTGCTTCCTTGCGCGAACACATCACGCAGACTGCCACCGTCGATGCCTTCAGGGAGCGGCGTTTTACTTCCACTCAGGTCGTGAAAGGTGGGGAGGAAGTCCCACTGCACAATGGGTATATCGCATTGCGAGCCAGCTTGGATGCCGGGACCGGCAATCACGGTCGGCACGCGGATGCCGCCCTCGAAAATCGAACGCTTGCCTTCCTGCAGCGGGCCGTTGAAACGGTGCGTCTCGCCGCTGACTTGACGCTTTTGTGAGTTTCCGCCGCCGTTGTCCGAGGTGAAAATGATGTAAGTGTTGTCGAGTTCCCCTTTGGCCTTGAGGGCGTCGATAATGGCACCGACGTTCAGATCCATTTCTTCGATCATCGCCGCGTAGGTGATGGCGCGGTTCACGCTGGACTTTTCCGAATCGATCTTGTCGGTATCTCTTCCCTGTTCAATCCACCGCCGCTTGACGCGTTGGAACGCTTCCTTCGTTGCCATGTGTGGAACGTGGGGTGCATAGTGCGAGACCATCATAAAGAAAGGCTGCTTGCCGGCGTACTCGTTGACGAAAGCAACGCTATCCCTTCTCAGCGAATGAATTCGTTTGGGGTTGTCCGGCGGGAAGGGCGTTTTCTTTTTTACGTCCCAATACGAACCGTGACCGTTGCCATTGCCTCCAGGCTCGCCGGGATTCTCATCGGTGACGTCATATCCGGCCTCGTCGAAACGCCCCATGGCGCTACAGCCTTTGCCAAACATGGAGGTGATGTAATTCCCGCCAGATGCCTTCAGCATTTCCGCCATCGTTATTTCATCATCGAAGCCTTCCGGTCGCTGATAGTGTGAAAGCACATCGAACACATTGCGATACTGCACACGCGCGGAGGATTTCCCGAACTGGATGCTGAGACGGGAACCGGTGCAGGTGGGCGTGGGTGAGTAGGCAGCACCAAACCTTGCGCCTATTCTGGCGAGGCGTTCCAGTCCGGGTGTCTGATTGAAGTCGTGCTTCGTACTTGGATCGGCATCCATCATCTGCACAGACGTGTCCGCGTAGCCGAGGTCGTCGGCATAGATGATGATAAAATTGGGTCGTTCGGCGGCATGGCTGTGCAAGGTGATGCTGGCCAGAACTAGGGTGATGATCGTTGTCATGCTCTGAAGTCTCACAACTGGCGCTCTCTTAGTTTTCAAACTCGACCTGCACTTCGAGGATACCGACGCAGGCGTCTTCCTTGGGCGTCATCCTGATTCAGATCGCGTCGCACTTCAACGGGGCGGCGGGATGTACGACGTTATGCTGGTTCGTCCAAGTGTCGTAACGGTCGGTGGTATATAGCACCACTTTCTGCGTTGATGGGTTGGCATTCTCATTTTGTGTTAGCGTCTTTTCCCTCGCATAGCGAGTCCGATTCTGTCGTCAGCTATGCGCGGGCCCTTCGATGACTTTGTCGAATGTCTAAATGCGGCATGCGAACCCCGACTGTCGGGAATTAGGACATTCGTGAGGCTACGATCATTTGGATTGACCGGCGCGTATCGTCATTTCGTCGTGAATACGATTCATGTGAATGGCTTTAGATGACCTGCAGTGTCACTTCCGCAAGGTCACTTCTTCCGCCTCTTGAATCAGCTTCTCCAGGGCAGCGTCGATGGACTTGTCGCCAGCCTTACCCACCCACTTGCGTCTAATCGTGCCTTTGTGATCGATGATGTACATCGTTGGCGTCGCGGGGAGGTTCCACTGACGGTTGATATTGATATCGCGCTGGTCGTCGAATGACCGCCAGTTGATGTTTTCTTTTGTCATCACTTTTTTGAGTTCACCGGGTTCATGGACCCAGGAATTGACGCCGATGAGAGCGAATGGTTGTCTTTGAGATTCGTTACGAGCGACCGCTCGTGAGGCCAAGTGGTCCGTCACGTCAGTCAGAACTCGCTCCAGAAGTAGAGCAGCACGACCTTGCCGCGATAGTCGGTCAGTTTGAATTGCTTGCCGTCTTGGTCTTTGCCCACGATGTCCGGGGCAAGCTTGCCGACACTCAGGTAACGGATGTCGTACAGCTCCGACTTCGCCGTTTCGCCAATCGTGCCAGCACGAAACTTCACATCGGCGTAATCATCGGCCGCTCGTTCGAACAGTGCTTCGATTCGCGAGGCGAGTTTCGCTCGGTCCAGCCGCTGCAATTCCGGGAGGTAATTCTTGCCGTATGCGATTTTGTAGCACTCCGCTAGTTCCGGGCGATCTTCGACAAGTCGAAGCATTCGCAACCGGTCGCTTAGAAACTGAGCCAGCGCAAGACAGGCCAAACCCTGGACCTCCCGATGCGGATTCTTCTCGAGCACGATGCTCAGACCCTTGTCGTAGTCCATTCGATAGCCATATCGCATCCGGTCCAAGTTTGTCGCTGAGAAGATGATCGCGAAGAACGAGTTCAACGGCTCTGGCAGCCGAACCGTCGATGCTTCCAGCCGGAAAGTCCGAGCTGTTGATCTCCCAGGCATTCTGTGCCGCCGAGTCTGCAGAGACATCGACCTGAACCGCCTGTCTCAGAGCGGTCAAAGCGATAGGATCCTCTGGCTGTTGCGCGGCAAGCTCCAGAAACTTCGGCGCAAACGCGGCGAGCGCCTCGACAGCCGCCTTTCGCTCCAGGTCGGTCGTCGCCCCCCGGAGACCGCCACTCACCGGACTGTATTCCTTGAAGATCGCCGAGTACTGCTGTTTGGGCGTGCCCGGATCAGCTCGGCCTGTCCCCACTGTGATCAGCAGACTCAGCGCAAGGACTGAGATTGCACCAACCATGGGTTTCATAGAACTGCTTTATTGAAGTTTTGATCCAGCTAGAACCTGTAGTGTATCTTAACGCAAGCTCGTTACAGATAGATTCGTCGCATCCGCACAGCTCGACAACACTCGCACTTCACCGTGGGGAGCTTGAAGTTTGCCGCCACAGGAGTGATCTACAACCCGTAGGATGAATGAACATTGACGCGAATTCAAGTTCGGAAAGGAACAATCAGCATGGACACAAACGCGATTGTCGTGGAACAGACTTTTAATGCTCCTGTCGCGGTCGTTTGGACGGCCATCACCGACCCGGACCAGATGCGGCAGTGGTTCTTTGAGCCGATCGTCGACTTCAAACCTGAAACAGGTTTCGAAACGCAGTTCAATGTGCGGTGCGAAGACCGAGACTTTCTGCACGTGTGGAAAGTGACGGACGTGGTTCCGAAGAAGAGAATTGCTTACAGCTGGCGATATGAGGGGTATCCCGGTGACTCGACTGTTGTGTGGGAATTGTCGGAATCCGCAAACGGTACCAAGCTTCTGTTTACTCACGTGGGACACGAGACTTTTCCGCAGGACGATCCCATTTTCAGCCGGGAAAGCGGCCAAGCCGGATGGGATTATTTAGTCGGCGAAAGTCTGCCGGCTTTCCTGCAGCGACAAAGCTCTCAACCCAAAGATTGAGTGGTGATCAAGTCAACACTTCGCGGTCTTTCGCTTTTTGCCAATGGCTCCGCGTCTTTGCACCTTCTGAATGTATTCGACCGCCGACGGCACGGCGCAGGACGTGTTGCCCATGTCCACCGACACAGTGCCAATCTTCTCGCCAATCTGTAGCGAAAGGTCAATCAATTCTGTGACATAACTTCCAGTGGCAATGACGAAGCTGTTCATCGCATACCGCACTAGATTTCGTTCCTTGTGAATTGTTCGCCCAACACGTTGAAGAAGTTTTGTCAGCTCTGAGAGGTCGAGAACAGCGTCGTCTGTAATGGCAACCAGACTGCACAAGGTCATCCATCCCGTTTGAGCGGCGTTCTCATTCTTGGCGTCGACCCATTTCAACGCGAGCTCGTTTCCCACCCTGCTTTCAGCCGCTACCCAAGCGACAATTGTTCCAGAGATCGCGGGGCAATTGCTTTTTGCAACCCAGTGTCGCAGATCCCGTTTGCTCATTTGCTCGTCGTCCACCACCAATCCAGCCAAATACTGTGCGTCGTAGATGCCTGTATCAAACAGTTCAAGGGCCAGGTGATGGTCCGTCTTGGTCTGCTTCTGGAGCCTTTTCAGGTCGGCGATTTTTACGCCCAGTACGGGTTCGTTGGCACCGTGATTTATCAGGATCTTCCGGTAAGAGTCGGAACCAAGTCTTTCAAGCTGAGAAACCATATCCGTCGCATTCATTGTTCGTCTCCTGTGCTCTGCGTTCTGCTCCGCATGACGAAAGCACCAGCCAACGCCGCCGCCAGCTTGGCAAACATCGACAGTGCGAATTCAACGTCAAACATACCACTAAATCCGACCATCGCCGCATCGATTATTGCGTAGGATACCGTAAAGGTTGCTGCGAACAAAAAGCCATTCCGAACGGGACGCCACTTGGTGAACATAAGCCCGGCACCGAAGAAAAGAGCCGTTCCGGCGATGTGGCTGCACCATGGGGAGATGCGTAACGCAGCAGCGTCATAAAACTCGCTAGGATGCCCGGGCTCGACGACGAATCTATAGAAGACAACAACGGCGACGGCGATCAGCAAGTTGACAGCCAATAATGCAACAGCAACACCCGTGGCCTTGGCAAAATCGATGGGTTTCATATTTGGCCTCTACTTATCGTTGTCAGCGAACGAAGTGGTCCGGGATCGTTTTGCAGGTGTAGTAGCGGTTCTTAAGCGGAATGGCACCGGGGCGAAACTTGCCTGCATCGACGCTCGCAAGCACACGGGAAATCATCTTCTTCATCATGACCCCCCAACCGACTCGCATCATGTTGCGAGTCAGCCACTTGCAGTTTTCCGCCCCGCTGTGCTCTAACGTGAGCAACGTTCCGTTATCCTTTGGCGTCAACGTCCAAGAAATCGTCATCGGCTTTGGCCGGGGACGCTTCCCGTCGCTCGGGACATTGACCCAGCTCCACACAAGTCGAAACGGTGGAATTGCCTCCAGCACTTCGCATTCTGTAATCCCCGACCCGCAGAGTCCAGGGTCACAGCGGAATTGAAACTTGTGTCCGGCAACCGGTTGGTGGTCGTTCGGCTCCAACCATTCGGCAAGTGCGTATGGATCGGTGATGGCCGCCCAAACATCCTCCGGGGAATGCGGGTAGAACCGTTCCTGGCATATGGTGATTGGCTTTTTGGCAACCATGCTGATCCACTCTTCGGTCAGTTCTTTCGCGCAGAACTCTCTTTATCGAGGTACTCACCCAACGCATCCAGCTTGTCGTCCCAGTATTTCTCGAATTGCGACACCCAGTCGAATACGTCTCGCAACAGGACGGGTTCGATTTCGTAAAGCCTCTCCCGACCTTCCTTTCGGCTTCGCACCAGCCCCACCTCACGAAGAATTCGCAGATGCTTTGAGACCGCTGGTTGACTGATAGAAAACGGTTCCAACAACTCCGTGACACTCCGCTCGCCGTCTTTTGCTAATCTCAGCAACAAGGCTCGACGTGTCTGATCCGCAATGGCAGAGAATACATCAGCAACTTGTGAGGACGACTCCATAAAGCCTATCATATAACCACTTGGTTATATGTCAAGTCTTCGTTCAGTGGGGATCAAACGATTGCGAGCAAAGAGTTCGACAAACGTCTTGATGCTTCGACTTGTCTGATGGTGGTTCTCTGACTGCCACCCGAACGATTCGCCTCAACGCGATTGAATGCTCGAAAAGGCAGAAAGCGCTTGACGCAACTTCTCTTCTTAGCGACACTGCACTAGTGCAGTAGTGCAATCAAAAGGAAGGCTGATGATTATCGATCCGCGGAATAGCAATCCGATCTACCGGCAAATCGTGGAGCAAACGCGGGATGCAATCGACGCGGGGGTTTATCGCGTTGGTGAAGCTCTGCCGTCGCAGCGAGCGCTGGCGATCGAGATTCGCGTCAACCCAAACACAATTCAAAAGGCGTATGACGAGTTGGAACGCCTGGGCGTCGTCGAGGCGCGACGGGGACTAGGCGTCTTCGTGCGTGATCGAAAGAGCAACGCGGCACGCGGAAAAACTGAGAAGTTGATGGATGCTGCTTTTCGTGACGGCATCGTGGAGGGATTGGCGAACGACGTGTCGCCAACTCGCATTCGAGAGTTGTTCGAGTCCTCGATGAATTCGAGTTTATCGAAGGCGAGGAAACGACAATGAGCCGGCCGAAACTTGCTGTCGACATTCGGGGACTGATGAAGCGATTCGGTCGATCGACTGCTGTTGACACAGTTGGCTTGTCGATTCGCCCGGGCTCGACTCTGGGTTTACTCGGTCCCAATGGTGCTGGCAAGAGTACAACGCTGCGGATGCTGATGGGAATGTTGCGTCCGACCGCTGGCTCGATCAATGTTCTTGGTCGAGACCTGGCGACTGAAGCGGCTCAGATCAAACAGCGAGTCGGCTATGTTCCGGACGCAAACTACGCTTATCGTTGGATGACTGTCGAGCGAGTGATTCGCTTTTGTCGTCCGATGTACCGTCACTGGAATGATGATCGGTGTGCGGAATTGCTCGACATGTTTCAACTGTCGGCCAACAAGAAGATTGGCAGCTTGTCGAAAGGTATGCTGGCGAAGCTGTCGCTGTTGCTCGCTCTGTCGCATGAACCGGATCTGTTGGTGCTGGACGAGCCGCTGTCGGGATTGGACCCAATTGCCCGTGACGATTTTATTGAGGGTGTGATGCGAGGGATTTGCAGCGGTACTCAGACGATCCTATTCTCCAGCCATCAGCTTGATGAAGTCAGCAAATTAGCCGATGACGTGGCCATCATGAATCACGGACGCGTCCTGATTCACCGCCCGCTCGACGAACTGCTCAGCAGCTTCAAACGCGTCCGTGCTGTGTTGCAAGACGGTCGTCTGCCTGCGGTGATACCGAAGGGGACGATCTGGCAAAGCGTCAATCGGCGCGAATGGGCGTTGACCGTCCAAGACGTCGACGACACGTTGATCGATCAACTGAAATCTGAGAACTCAGTCGATAGTATTGAAGTGGCTGAGTTGAGTCTCGACGAGCTATTTCGCGATTTCATTCGCGGCGATGAAACTCCCGATGATCAAAGGCATGAGAAGGCCCAATGTGAGGCTGCCGAATGTTGATGCAATTGATTCGGAAGGACTTGCGCATTTGCCGACTACCGATATTGGTTGGAGTCGCGATGGTGATCGGTGCGTTCGTGTTAATGTCAACGATGGACGGCCTTTCCGGTGTGTGGCGAGGTGGAAGCATCGAAACGTGGTCTGTGATGCTAAAGACCGCAGGCAGCTTGAGCATCATCACTTCGATTATCGCACTCACCATGCTAGCCGGAACGATATTCGCGGCGGAACGAGCCGACCGGTCGTCAGAGTTTCTCGCCTATCTACCGCCATCTCGTGCTCAAGTTCTGTTGAGCAAGGCCATCGTCTTGGGGGCATCGTGTGTTCTGGCGTTGTGCGTTGGTGGAGGGAGTATTGCGTTGGCGGATTGGCTGAGTGTCGACCACTCCGTGAACTCATCCCTCCAGATTCGCATGCGAGATGTTGTTCCGATTGCCGTTGTATCAATCGGCGTTGGCTGGTGTGCGTCCGCTCGGTTCGCGAACACGGGTCCTTCGGTTGGACTGGGATTCGCAGCTCCAATCGTTCTAAGCGCCGGAGTACTTTTAGCAAGCTACTTTTTCGGCATTCCGAACGATGAATCTTTTAGAACGACCTACGCAGCTTGCAGCACTGCGACTGGCTTGGCTTGCCTAGTGGGCGGCAGTGTCTATTTCATTCGTCGAGTAGAACCCTAGTTTTCCTTGGGAGTAAGATCATGATCGCGAGAACGTTTTTCGTTTTGTCTGTACTCGTACTCTCAGCAATCGGTCGCGGAGCAGAAACGGGGACGATCTCTGGTCGAGTGCTAGGGCCAACAGGTGAGCCTGTTGATGGAGCCGTAATTACTTTGCCTACCCGGGACGCATGGTTAGCTTCTGACTCCACGCTGCCTCCCCTAACAAAAGCCCATTCCAACTCGGACGGTCGCTTCACGCTGACGCTTGGCGGACTAGAAGCGGGCTCGCCAAACAGGCAATCCGCGCCGCTGCGGATCGACGCCGAAGGATTGGCATCGACTGATATCGACCAGAGACATATCACACTGTTCGACAATGCCGATAAGAATCTTGGCGACATCCGACTATCCACCGGCCGCGTTTATCGCGGACAGATCGTCAATTCGAAAGGAGCACCGATCGCCGAGGCAACGGTGACTTGTTCCGCACATCGATTTATCGGACGTGGATCTGCAGGGGTCATCGCGGGTACGCGGGAAGTGATTACGGACAACGAAGGCCGCTTTGTAACTCCGACGCTACCACTTGCGATTCCACATGTTCAAGCATCGGCTGTCGGCTTTGCCATGAAAGCTTTCGATACGGCAAAGCTTATAGCCGCGACGGATGGCGAGTTAGGTATTCTCAAATTGGCAGGGGACGATCCGATTGAAGGGACAATCGTTGACAAGAACCTGCAGCCGCTTCCGGGAATTTCTGTCCAAGTCAGAGGTCTGGTGGCAACGACGGATGAGCGCGGTCGGTTCGCATTGCGAGGCTTGGTCGGCACGACCCGGCAACCGATTTCGATCAGGGCAGAGGGTTTCGCGCCATTGAGCTGGCTAACCACGAAGACTTCGAACGGCTACGAGTGTGTCGATTTCACTGAGTTTCAACTGAATCCTCGAGCCCTCACCTCCGCCGCCTATCAAAAGGCACTGTCATCGCCGATGACAATGCAGCGGCTGCAGATTCAGCTGAGACGAGAAGGCATGATATTTGGCAATGCAGTCGACGAAGAAACCGGCGAGCCCATCACGTTATCTCGTGTTGTCCTCTGCAATTTCGCAAGAAAGCCGAACGGCAAAGTCGTCCTGAGTCTGTGTCGTAAATCTCATTTCACCCAACCGACCGCAGGAAAGTTTGTCGTCGGCTATCCCGTCCCCAATGAGTATCATTTGACTGTTTCTGCCAACGGCTATGAGGACGCGGAGGCGTTCACGCCGAAAGTTAGCGAGCTTCAACGTGTCGATGGCATTGAAATCAAGATGCGCCGAAAGGGCGACGTGCCCGCTTCGACCATTGTCGCGCAGCACATTCGAGGCGTCGTGAAAGACGATGGCGACGAACTGAAGAACGCACGTGTCGCACTATGGCGTCGGCCAAGAAACCTTCCCGCGATCGCCACTCGCCTCATTCGCGGCCGAACGTCCGTCGGGGACGGGTCTGTAGTGACAAGCCATATGCTCACCGGGCCGGAGTTTTCTCTTGAGGCCCCCGTTCAAGATCCGAACTGGTACGTGTTGGTCGAAACGCCAGATCGCATCGTGGCGTTGCACGGTCCCATCGACGTAGCGAAGGGAGAAACGCAACAAGTGGAAATTGAGACCCGTGCCTGTGGTCGAGTCGAAGGAGTCGTCTCAAACGCAAGTTCTGTTGACGTCCCGCTGTGGGTCGTTCTGTTTTCAGGTCTCGGCATTCAGTACGAAGTTCCCATTCAATCCAATGGCCGCTTCGAATTGACAAACGTGTTTCCGGGCGACTACGGACTAAAGGTAGGCTGCGATTCGATTCTCGATTCAGACCTCGGCGATTTCCCGTATCGCGATCGTCCGGACGAAGAATCTTTCAGACTCATGAAACGGCCAAGCAATCCCTGGAAACGGGCGGTCAAGATTAGCGTCGAAGAGGCTCAGACCGTCAGTATCCGGCCGATCAAGTTCGAGAGGTAGGCGAACGGTCTCTCTGCGGCAGCAGGCACTCGATCACGGAGATTGCGACGAATAAGACGTGCGCCATTGAAGGGAGTTGGGTCAAGGCGGCTAAATCATTGTCAGCGCTTTGTAATTCTCGGCTGATGACTCAAGGGAGGTCGCCTCACCATTCCTATAAACTTCAACCGCTGCCTTGTCGCCACGACCTGAAATCAGGACAGCCCGTCGAGCAACATTCGATAGCGCCGCTCCATAGCAGTTTGCCATCGTTGCGTTTGATTGTAACCCTGAGTCAGCTAGACTCAGTGGACTTTGAGCATCAGGAGTTCAGGGGCATGCTCAGCACCTGCAGTCATACGATTAGGGAGCGAGAACATGCCGATCGATTCGAAGTCATTGTTGTTGGGGTATGAATTGAGCCGTCGCGTCCGGGTACCTGACCTGAAAGTCACGGAGTGTACGGTCGAGTGATCCGACCATACAGGTATCACAACATTCACGCCCAACGATACTGAGGCACTCATGGCTTATCTCGAAAATCTGTACTCGCTGCAAGGGAAAGTCGCGCTGGTCACCGGGGCGACGCGTGGTTTGGGACAGGGCATCAGTGAAGCGTTGTTACGGGCAGGCGCGACGGTCGTTTTGAATGGCTCGAATCACGAACGGCTCGCAGAAACGACTCAACAGTTCGCGGACGAGGGCTTGCCCGTCGTCGAGTTCCCTTGCGATTTGGCCGACGCCACGCAAGTCGCGGAACTGGCGGAGTTCGTTCTGCGCGAGCAGCCGCGGATCGACGTGCTAGTAAACAATGCGGGCGTCACGTTTCCACACGAGTTGCTCGATTACCCCGACGACGCTTGGCATCAGACGATCCGCGTGAACCTCGAGGCGCCGTTTCAACTTTCCCGACGGCTCGCGCCGCGCATGAAAGAACAGGGTGGCGGTTCGATCATCAACATCACCAGTATCGCCGCAGAATTGGGCTTCCCCAACAATCCTGCTTACGGCGCGGCGAAGGGAGCCCTCAAGCAACTCACCAAGTCGATGGCATTCGACCTCGGACCGTTTGGCGTTCGAGTGAACAATCTCGGTCCCGGCTACTTCCACACGGACATGGCTAATCTCAGTTACTCCGATCCTGAACGACGCGAGGCGCGTGCCGACCGCACTCTGCTTGGCCGCTGGGGCGAGCCCGAGGACTTGGCCGGTGCGGTCATTTTTCTCGCATCCGACGCTTCGCGCTATATGACGGGCCAAGACCTTTACATCGATGGCGGCTGGCTGGCGAAAGGACTGTGACATGGCGCTAGGAGTCACTTCGCTCGAACCGATTCCGACGGCGGCCATCCAGACGCGCTGGCGGCACATTGTGACGCCAATCCCGGCACCGGAATCCGTATCTCTGATCGAGCGATTGCGGCAGGCGGAACCACGGTCGATGGCCACGATGCCACCGATTCTGTGGCACGAGGCTGAAGGCTTTTTGGTGCGAGATCCGTTTGGTAACCAATGGATCGATTTCACCAGCGGCATCGTGCTCGCCAATGCCGGGCACGCTCATCCGCGCATTGTGCAGGCGATCCGCGAAGCTACCGAGCAGCGACTGCTCGCCACGTATGCGTTCCCATCGGAGTCGCGACTCGCGCTGCTGGAAAAGCTCGTGGCTCTGTCGCCGATACCCGATTCCAAGGCGATTCTCTACTCGTCGGGGACCGAGGCCACAGAATGCGCTCTGATGCTGATGCGGCGTCACGGACAGCGGATTCGCGCTGACAAGGTTAGCATCTTGAGCCTCGCGGGGAACTATCATGGCCGCACGCTGTCCGCGCAACTGGCCAGCGGCACGCCGCAGCCCACCGACTGGATCGACCGTGAGCTTGTCCACCACTTTCAAATCCCGGCCCCGAACTGCTTTGAGTGTCCGTGGGGACGTTCGCATTACGAACAATGCGGCGCGGACTGTTTCCGCGCCGGCCTGGATAAACTAGCCTCGCGCGGAATCGACCTCGATCGGATTGCTGGTATCATTCTCGAGCCTGTTCCTGGCTGGACCACGCTTCCCATCCCGCGCGACTTCGCGGCGGCGGCTTCCAGCTGGGCGAAACAGCACGACTGTCTGCTGGCCCTCGACGAGATCCAATGCGGTTGCGGGCGCACCGGAAGGTTCTTCGGCGGTGAACATCTCGGCGTAACGCCAGACCTGATCGTTCTGGGGAAGGGTCTGTCGTCGAGTCTTCCTGTTTCGGCCGTGATCGGACGCAACGAACTGATGGACCTGCCGTTGCCCGGAGAAATGTCGAGCACGCATGGCGGCAATCCTGTCTGCGCGGCCGCCGCACTTGCGAATCTTCGAGTGCTTGAGGACGAAGGACTCGTCGACGCTTCTGCCCGCACCGGTACGATCGTTTTGGAACGACTTCAATCACTGGAACGCGAATTCCCAGAACACGTACGTGCGGTCCAGGGTATTGGTCTGTTTCTGTCGATTCATCTCCACCGACGCGGCACGGCCAAGCCCGCTGTGGAACTCGCCGATGCCGTCGCTCAAGAGGCCGTGCGGCGGGGGGTGCTGATGTTTACAACCGGCCGAGGTTATCTGAAAGTCACGCCGCCTTTGTGCATCGAACCGGACGCGGCGCTGGAAGCCGCCGACGTGATCCGCGACTGTTTGGCTGACACAACTAAGACCGTATGACCTTTCCCGCTCCAATCGTCGCACCGTAAGCTCGCTCTGATGAACTCACGCTTCAAACTGCTGTTGTACCTGATCTGTGGCCTGACCGACTTCTCTGCGTTCGTCGTTATCTTTGCGGTGTCGCGAGGTCTTGCGGAGGGGAAGGCCGAGTCGTGGTATCTCGGCGTGGTCGGGGCTGGACTGTCGTTAAGTGCCGGAGTCGGCAGCATCCTAGCGGGTTGGTTGTCGCATCGGTTCGACGGTCGAGTTGTGTTTGTCTCCGGCGCTGCCACGATTGGCGTGAGCATCGTGGCATGCGGGTTGGGTAATCCGGCCACGGCCTGGTTCCTGCCTGGCTATTGGCTGCTCGGGATCGGGTTGGGATGCACATATCCCCCGCTAGTTGGCTGGTTGAATCAAGGAGTCAATGCTCACGCCAATCGACACGGAGTCAGCCGCACGCTGGTCCTATATTGTGTGGCCTGGAACGCGGGCATGATGTGTGGCCAGTTAACAGCTGGCTCGCTGTTTTCAATCGGGACGACTTGGACGTACGGGACGGCGTTCTTGGCCGCTACTTTGAACATCATTCTGACGATTGCCGCCGTGCGCCGAGTTGTTCCGCTGTCGAGCGAGGTGAGCGACGAAACGCCCGCCGAAGACGAAGCTGCCGAATTGGCTAACGTCTTCAAACGCCTGAGCTGGATTGCCAACTTGGGAGGTATGTTCGGCGGCAGTATGGTGATTCACTTGCTGCCCGATCTTGCCGTGACGATTGGTATCGCTGCGGATGATCACGGCAAACTCTTAGCAAGTTGGCGGGCGGTGATCATCGTGACTTATCTGGTTATGCACCGCGTCGCGTTTTGGCACTACAGCTTTAGCACGTCCTTAACGTCACAAATTCTCGCGGCGATTGGGTTGATCATGATCGCCCAGGCAGACTCTGCCGTCCCGTTGCTCATTGGGTTGACGTTGCTCGGACAGCTTGTCGGCTTTAACTATTTCTCCGGCTTGTTCTACAGCACGGCCGGCAGTTCGCATGAGCGTCGCGCGCTGGCAGCCGGCATTCATGAGGCGACATTGGCAACGGGCATGGCGGTCGGCACCATCGTGGGCGGTGTGCTTGGTACACTCGTGAATCAGCGCGTGCCCTATATGATGGCGGCGGCCGTGCTGCTCGTGATGAGCGTCGCGCAGTCCGTCGCATGGTGGAGTTGGGTGCGATCGCTCCGCCAGGTAAGACACGCGACTGCGGTCGAGCCACAGACAACGATTTGCGATACTGAATCCGACGCCGATCGATTGTTCCATGAACCCACTCATGAGGAATCAGCATGAATCAGCGTAAAGTCTTGATTACCGGAGCCAGCGGCCTGATTGGCGGATTGACAATCGAGCAGTTGGGCGGTCAATACGAGTTTAGCGGCCTAAGCCGCCGGCCGGTCGCAGGCATTCCACATCTGTCGGCTGATATTACTGACGCGGCTGCCATCAAGCCAGCGTTTGCCGGGATCCACACCGTGCTGCATCTGGCGGCGGCCAATGGTGATGATCAATGGCAGGAATGGGCACCGACGATGGCGATCACCATTCAAGGAACGCTCAACGTCTACGAAGCCGCTCGCGAAGCTGGCGTACAGCGAGTCGTGTTTTTCAGTAGCGGCTGCTGCCAATTAGCCTGGGAATGGGATGCGAATCATCCCTACGGAAAAATTGCGAACGGGCCGAATGACGAGATCCCCGCGACTTGGCCGAATGTCGATTTGGATTGGCCGGTACGTCCCGATTCGCCGTACGCCGTCGGGAAACTATTCGGAGAAAATGTGGGCCGCTATTACTCCGACAAGTACGGAATCTCGACGATCGCCATCCGGCTGGGTGCCGTGCTCAAAGAAGACCGACCGTTGCTTCGCCGACACCTTCCGGGATACTTATCACAATCCGATTGTGTGCAACTCATCGACAAGTGCTTGAGCGCACCCGAATCGCTGCAGTACGAGGTCTTCAATGCGATCTCCGAAAATAAATTCCGCTGGCGTTCGACCGATCACACCAAGGAAGTACTCGGCTGGCAGCCAACTGGGTGCGCGGATGCTTTCCCCTTGCCGAACAACGGAGAGAAACAATAAATGGCGATTGCCCAAGATTCGTCTCGCGTTGAAAACGGCCTCTTCGTCACTGACTCCGACCAGTCCACGTCAAAAGACAATAGTGAGGAATCCGAATGTTTCGTAGCGTTACCATCCTATTGATCATCGAAATCGCTTCGCTCACGGCAACTGCGGAAGACGCGGCAAGGCGGCAGTCGCGGGGAACGACGATTGATATCGGTTCCCGGCGCGAGCTGTTCGTCGAGGACGAACTGATCGACCGGCTTGTGGGCAAAGCGGAGTTGCGATTGCATCACCCAATTCCGCAAGAGGTCGTTCTGAAACATGACGAGCCGTGGGAAGGGAGCGGTACGGTCTATCACAGCATCTTCAAGGACGGCGACCGATACCGAATGTATTACGCAGCCGGGCAACTCACCGTCACTCCCAACGGAGTTGATGCCGGGACTCACGGTCAGTTCTGTTGTTATGCCGAAAGCGACGACGGCATCCACTGGCGAAAGCCTGCGTTAGGACTGCATGAGTTTCAAGGAAGCAAGGCCAACAACATCGTGATGGTCAAACAGAAGGTCGGAGATGCGACATCCGAGCCCGGTGAGCCAGCCGTGTTTAAAGACACCAACCCCGACGCCCCGCCAGACGCCCGCTACAAGGCACTGCTTCCGGCTAACCGACGGCCGACAGATTACCGCCGAGGATTGCTCGCGTTCAAATCTCCCGACGGACTGCATTGGTCACCGATGAGCGACAAACCGATCCTGACCGACGGAGCGTTTGACTCTCAGAACCTCGCCTTCTGGGATGCTGAACACGGCCACTACCGCGCGTATTGGCGTTACTTCACTAAAGGCGGCTACAACGACGAACAGGTTTGGAATCCGCAGGGGCATCGTGCCATTCGCACGGCCACCTCCAAGGACTTCCTCCATTGGACGGACCAGGAGGATCTTCAATACGTCGATTCGCCTTCGGAGCAACTCTACACGAACCAGGTCAAGCCCTACCATCGCGCGCCGTATTTGTTAATTGGCTTTCCCACACGCTATGTCGAGCGAGGCCACAACGACGGCCCAGACCATGAGGCCCGTGCGAGTGCCGGAGTGGAGCGCACCCGCCATTGGTCCGCATCGCTGCGAGCGCTTCCCGAACTGGAAAATCGACTATGGCGCGCCAAAGCGAGCGAACGCTACGGACGAGCTTTGACCGAAGGGCTGCTGATGGCGAGTCGAGATGGCGTCCACTTCAAACGTTGGAATGAAGGATTTCTGCGCCCGGGGATCGAACGCAAAGGAACCTGGAACTACGGACACCAATTCATCGGCTGGCATGCAATCGAGACGAAAGGAACTCTCGAAAGTGCCGCTAACGAACTCTCACTCTTCGCGGTGGAGAGCTACTGGACCGACAACAGCGACCTGCTGCGGCGCTACACGTTGCGACTGGATGGCTTTGTCTCCGCGCAAGCTCCCATGAGCGGCGGCGAGCTCATCACAAATCCAATCACATTCACCGGGAAAGTGCTTTGGTTGAACTTTGCCACGTCCGCCGCAGGAAGTCTTCAAGTCGAACTTCAGGATGAGCAAGGCAAGCCAATGCCCGGATACTCACTCGACGATTGCGAGGAACTGTTCGGCGACACGCTCGACCGCGCCGTAACCTGGAAAACGAAAGCCGATCTATCTCCGCTGATTGGCAAGGCGGTGCGAGTGCGTTTCGTACTGCGCGATGCCGATCTGTACTCGTTCCGGTTCAACGAGTGACGAGTCACGAATCTGTGGGATCACTCCACTACCAGCTGACGTCTGTTCCGATCGAGTTCCAAGATGCAGCACGCCGACAATCGTTAAGTGCCCGACGAAACGGCCGGATACGAACAGTGCCGTTCACAATCGCCATCCTTGAATCAATCGGGGAGACGGTCGATCAGATATGCCGTGGCGTTTGTTGTACTTTGGATGAGACCGATCCGAATGTACAAGCACCACGTCGATACATTGAGTGTGGTCTGTCTAATGTAAACAGGCGGAATCTGCCAGATCGTGAGTGATCTGCCTGCAACCTGTGAATTCAACTCTTCTTCGTCAGATCGAGGAAGACGATGATCGAAGGATTGCCGACGGGCGTGTAATTGCCGGTGAAAGTCAGACCACCCGACTTTCGATCCACGCGGAAGACCGCGATGTTGTCGCCTCGTTGATTACAGGAGTAAAGGAACTGGCCGGTGGGATCGAAATTGAAGCTGCGCGGGTAGTTCCCGCGAGTCCATTCCTCGGTGACGAATGTCAACTCGCCCGTTTCGCCGATGGAAAACATCCCGATGCTGTCATGCAGACGGTTGCCTGCGTAGACGAAGCGGCCATCGTCGGAAACCAGGATCCCGGAGCAAAAATTACTGCCGGCGAAACCAGGTGGGAGGCTGGAAATAGTCTGCCGCGAGTTTAGCTGTCCCATGGCGGAATCGTAGTCAAACAAGACGATCGTTGAACCTTCCTCCTGTAACGAATAGAACCAGCGCCCGTTGGGATGGAAGTGGAAATGCCGCGGCCCATCGCCCGGTGGGAGCGAGACGGCAGGAGGATCGTTCGGCGTCAGAACGCCCTTCTTGTCATCGAATTTCCAGACATAGATTCTGTCCAATCCCAAATCTACATGTAGCACGAAACGCCCCGAAGGGTCGGCCTCGATCATATGCGCGTGTGCCTGATCGTGCCCGCTGAAAGCAAAGCTGCCAGGAGGGGCGTTCGAAGCCTTGGTGGGGCCCACCCTTCCGGCATCTCTTTTGATGTCCGTCGCGGCTCCTAGGCTGCCGTCGGGAAGAATTGGCAGCACCGCTACGGAGCCGCCGAAGTAATTCGCGACCAACACGAAACGTCCGGACGGATGCACACTGAGGTGAGCCGGGCCCTTGCCGCCGGAATTCACGGAGTTGAGCAACATCAACTTCCCATCGGCCGGATTGATAGCGAAGGCGCTCACCGACCCTGCCTCCTCGTCACCGATTCTCTCGGTTTCATTCGCTGAGTACAGGTGCGTTCGAGCGGCATTGAATGCCAGAGCGCTTGGGCTGGTTCCCATCTCATGCAATCCGTACGGCGTCATGGCCCCGGTGGTGCGGTCCACCTGAAACAGGTGGATGCCGCGCCCATTTCCCGGAGGCAGATCCACCTGAGTTTTCCGCATGTTCTGCAGCGGGGATGTATACGTGCCGACGTAGGCGATCAACGGCCCCTTCGCGTCACCCGATTGCGCCTTGAGCATGGATGCTGCAAGTATCGGTGCACCGCCTACCAGCGCGGAAGAGACTTTCAGGAACGAGCGACGTGAATGTTTTGGATCAATCATGATGGACGCTGCCGTATTGGAGTTGATAGTGGGGATCAGAGTATGAATGCTGAGGGAGACGCAAGCAAGCAGCAAACGATCCTGTCGTTGAGGCGGTCTGTCCGCAGCCGAGAGGCCGTAGCTCAATGCTCACCCGCAGTTACGCTTCGCCCGACATCATTCCTGCTTCAGCTTGATGAGAAAGATATCGTTGCTACCGCGGCTCGTAAGTTTGTGTGACCGATACTGCGTGCCGGGCGAGAATGCTCCTGACAGAAAACAGCTCCCACCTCCATCAACAGTCACTGCGTAACTGAGGTCGCTATGAGCGCCGCCCATCACCTCCAGCCAATCCAATTCGCCGTGAGGTGAATAGCGTGCCACATACAAATCTCGCCCGCCGAGCCCCGACAGGTGCTGTCCCATGAATCTGACATCGTCAGTAAACTCCCCCGTCACGTAGCAGTTCCCGAATGAGTCGGTGGCGACGCCCAGGCCGTAGTCGATCTTCTCTCCACCGCCTGAGTACGCCCAGGCCGGCTTACCGTCCGCGTCGAATCGAGCCACAAAGACATCGTACTCTCCAGCGCTCACCAGAGTCGCCGTTCCAAAAACGGCTTTGCTTGTAAACATGCCGGTCAGGTAGCAATTGCCCTGCCCATCGACGGCCACGCCCGTGCTCAATCCATCGGATTCGCCGCCGGCCGTCCTCGCCCAAATGAACTCCCCGTCGGCGGTCAGTCTGGCAACGAAGATGTCTTTCACGCTGGTCGGCGATCCGAATTCATGGCCGCTTAGCTGAACCACTCCCGACACATAGCCTGACACGTAACAGTCACCACCCGGTCCAACGGCAATGTTGTGTCCGCTTTGTCCTTGATCGTTTCCCGCGAGACGACTCCATTTGAGTTGTCCATCGGTGTCGTACATCACCACAAAAACCGACTTGCCTTTTGCACTCGGCGACGTTGCTTCGCCTAAGGTAACCGCGCCTGAAAAGGAGCCGGTCACGTACGCGTCTCCAGTCGGCGTGACGGCAATGCCGTGGCCATAGTCGTAGCCCTTGCCACCACCATCGTGTGCCCATTGGAAGTTCCCATCAACATCGAACTTCGCGACGAAATAATCGTAGTCGCCGCGGTTCGTGAATGTTCGGTCGCCGATGTGAAATTCTGGACTTTGAAAGTGTCCCGTGACGTACGAATTGCCAACGGCATCCACAGCAACGCTGTAACCGCGGTCAATCTCCGATCCACCCGCGGTCTGGAGCCACATCAGTTCTCCATCGGGCGAGTACTTCGCCAGAACAAAGTCCATGCTGCCGCGGCTGGTCACCGCTCGGTCACCGAAGCGAGCTTCGTCGGTGAACTCGCCCGTGACATAACAGTTCCCTACGGCATCCACCGTGATCCCGCGAATCTTGTCGTGCTTCGAGCCGCCTTCCTGCTTCACCCACTCGATGGTCCGGCGCGAATCCGAATTATTCGTCGTGTCGTCTTTGGCGGAACATCGTGGCTGGTGAAGCATGCTCAACAAAAAAAACGCCGACATGGCCGTGGTTCCATAGAATCGCATCATTGGGCGGTCTGATAATACAAGCATGTCGTCTTCTCGAATCTCGGGTAGATGGATTGGTATCTGAGTCGCAAAAACTTCTTCGGTCAAAGCCCAGCGACCTGGAAACCCTCGCGAGGCGTCCGCTTGAGAAGGGCGTTGGCCTCTTCTAAGTTGGTGACGCTCAGATTCTCGGCATCCCAGTTCAGCTTCCGCCCGGGAAAGCGGTTGGCAACGACGCCCAGGAGCAAAGCTTCTGTCAGGCGACCGGCGTAACCGAATTGAGAACTGGTTTCACCTTCTCCCATACACGCGTCGACCCACTGGTGATAGTGGTTTCGCGGTTCAAGGTCGGGCCGCGCCGCGTCTTTGAACTTATCCTCCGGGAAGAGTTGCGGCTCGGACGAGTGTGGTAGCAGCATCGTGCCTTCTTCACCGACAAAGAGTGAACCCTGGCTGGGCAGCTTCACACCTTCCGGCACGCCCAGGTCGTCGGTCGATGGCGGAGCGTCCGCACCGTCGTACCATGTCCAGCGCATTGCGTCGGTCGTGTATTGCGTGCCGGGAAACTCGTACTCGACGATGTTCTTCTCGGGATGACCCGCGCCGGTTGGTTGGCGGCAAGTCGTCCTGACCCACGTCGGATACGTCAGCGCCAGAGCTCGGTATGGTGTGTCGAAAATGTGGACGCCCATGTCGCCGAGCGTGCCCGTTCCGAAGTCGATCTGCTTCCGCCACGATCGCTGATGGTAGACGCCCTTCTTATACTCGCGCATAGCTGTCGTGCCGATCCAAAGATCCCAGTCAAGACTCTCGGGGACGTCGTCGAAATCTGTGAAAGCCGGACCGTCGTAGCCCCAGTTCTTATACGACCACGCGAGGACTCGGCTGACTTTGCCGATCACACCACTCTGTATCATCTGAGTCGCGCGGCGATACGGCAGTCCGGCACTCGCCTGAATGCCCATTTGCGTTACGAGGCCTTTCTTCTCAGCAACATGTCGCAATTGTCGTGCCTCGAAGACCTCATGCGTCAGCGGCTTCTGACAGTAGACCGGTTTGCCGTGATTCATCGCGGTCATCGCTGCCGGAGCGTGCGTGTGATCGGGTGTGGAAACGACGCAGGCATCGATCGTGTCGCCCATCTCGGAGATCATCTCGCGATAGTCTCGGAATGTGCGAGCGTTCGGAAACGTTGCGGCGGCTTTGTTGAGTATGTTCGAGTCGACATCGCACAGCGCCGCCACTTCGACTCCTGCATGAGAAGAGACCGAATTCAGATCGGCACCGCCCATTCCACCGACGCCGACATGAGCGGTTCTCAATCGGGCGTTCGGAGCGAAAGCGCGCAGTTGAGACGGCAGGATGCTGCATGTGGCGAGTGCGGCTGAGGCTTTAACAAACTGGCGGCGCTGGATCGTTCGGCTCATGGGATGCTTCCGACGGAGTGGTTTCGAGGGACTAGATTTCTGACACGAGGACTGGGGATAATTGTATCATTTCTGTGGACTGCGAGCCGGTGCATGGCGGCGGGCGTTTGGGCCTTCACCTCAATTGCCGAGCCGAAGTCCGCCAACGATAAACTCAACATCGCGATCATCGGTGCGGGAATGGGGAGCGTCGGCGACGAGAACATCGTTGCGATCTGTGACATCGATGAGAACTACACGGGACCGAACTTTGAAAAGTATCCCAACGCCCTGTGTTGGAGCGACTATCGACGAACGGTTGGCAAACCGAACGACATTGACGCGGTCGTGATCAGCACGCCCGACCACTCGTACGCAATCATCTCCATCGCAGCGATTCGGCGCGTCAAACACGTCTAGTACGAGAAACCGTTGGCGCTCGCCATCGGCCAGATGCGGAAGGCGCGTGCCGAGGCCAACTCCGCCGAATGCGGGTGAAGTTCAACAAGAAGAAATACGGACAGCGATGGCAGTGCGAAACAGTGACCCGTATGATCAAACGAAGACAAGCAACACAACGGGTGATCCAGCAACCAGACGGCCCCGCAATGCGGATTGTGACAGTAGCCATTGCGCTAGTTCCGGATAATCTTCCGCGCGCCAGGGATCTTCAATTCCCCAGAACTGGAGCTTCAGCGGTTGAAAATAGCTACCCTCTGGTGGAGTCACCGGCACTGGAGGAATGCCGAGTCGCCGATAGTATTCGGCGTCGGATGCTTTATCCCACTTGAGCGGGCCAAACGCGCGTCGGATCACTACTTCCCAATTGTTTTCCGGATCAACCCCTTTGCTGCCGCGGATGTTAACAGCTTCGAGATAGTCGACGAATCCAGCCTCGTCCAACGGTTCCGGGAGATGTGTTGTGGCTAGTTCGGCCTGTGGAACGAAGGGCTCCGGCGGATTTGCCCGGCAGTCGGACAGTAAGACGACTAGGTGGGACGAAAGCAAGGCGGAAAGACAAAGCCATACAGAATATGTCGTCGAGTTGCACATTAAGCTGTCTTCGCGGAGCGCGCCACAATCTTGAATCGATTATCGCTTCGGATCGCAACCTGCCACATTGCAAGGCCCGATAGGAACTTGGGATGACAACGGACGGCGAACATGTATTTAAGTGATTCTGAACACTTTAACACTTCCACATCTTGCGTTTGACCCCCGCTTCGATTGATCGTCTGGCCGCTTATCCTAAAGTCAATCAAGATCGCAAACGCCGGCGCATTCGAGTCAGGCGTTGGCGATTCTAGTTTGCTATGATTTGATCCTCAATATACCGCGACTCTGACGAATCAAGAGAGGAATGTCATGGGATTTCTAAGCTCACTGTTTGGGAAACGCGTTCCGGATTCGGAGCGAGTTATGAACGAGGCGATTGGGTTGGCTCAGCAAGGTGAGGTTGTTGAAGCCGTATCGATGATGAAGCAATGCGTCGCGGAGGTCCGTGAAAATTGTGGTGATGTTTCCGACAAACACGCTCAGGCGTTGTTTCACTTTGGCACGCTATTGTGCTCGACGGGCGATCTCGACCAAGGCGCGGAACTCTGTCGCCAAGCAGCGGATGCTTGTCCTGACTCGACCAGCGGCAAGAAGGAGCGATTGACGTATTTGATGAATGTTGGCCAGATGTTGTCTCACGCTGGCAAGCCAGAACAAGCAGTTCCCGTTTTGCAAGACAGCTTGGCAGAGCGAATCGCCTTCTACGGAAGTGGTCATGCAGGCGTCGCATACGGGCAACAAGTGCTGGCCGAATCGCTATTGGCAAGCGGACAATACGCACAAGGCTTGGAGCACGCTCAAGCTGCCGTCGAGATTTTCGAATCCGAGCAACATCACGAGTTTCCAGGTACGTTTGCGCTCCAGGCAGCGCTCGCGTCGGCCGCTGGGCATACAACCGAAAGCATTTGGCAAGGGCTCGCCGACTATCCAGAAGACATTGTTGTTGAGGTGATTCAGCATTCCAGCACGACGGCATCGCTGATGGCTGATCGGCTGGGCCTCGTGTACATGGAACAACTGTGCGAGTGGTGCGAAAAATACATGCCAGAACAAACCGCGTTGCTAGTGAACACGGTTGTGTCCTGGAGTAACTTGGCGTTCGAGCGTGTTGACCTAGAAAGTTTGACGAAGAGTGCCGACATTCTGACGAGCTTGATCGACAAGTTACCGGACCCGGCGGATCGCATCCAACTCATGCAGGGAACGGCATTGAGTTATTCGCGGTGCGAGCGCTCGGACGACGACATTCGGCGTATTTACGAGCGAGCCGCGTCCGAGGCGACAGAAAACAGCCTGCCGCTCGAAGCCGCCAACGTCGCACGAAACCACGCGATCTTTGAAGCGGAACACGACGGCGTGGAAGCCGCGCTGGCGCAATACGATCTCGCGATCGATTGTTCCCAGC
>JADHUC010000049.1:30000-45403 GCA_016784735.1 Pirellulaceae bacterium
GGGAAGTAGCTTGACAATTGATGGTTTGAAACCATCATGCGTCTCGCGGTCAAACGAGACGACTTTCTATCGGCCTGATTCTCACAACCTCAAATTGACATGGGAGATCGCTACCAAATTGTCAAAGAACAACTTAAGTTCAAAACACAACACTCGTAAGCGTTTTTGTCTTGAGCCTGATAATCTTAGCCGAACTGGTATCGGTGTCAACAGACCTAACGCAAAATGCGGAGGAATTTTGACACTCGCCCTTTTTTCGGCGAGCTTTGTCTGGATCTTTATCCGACGTTCCGAATTTGACTGGGACTGTATTCACCATGCTGAAGGCATCGGGGCTGGCAGGGTAGTCTCTTGTTTGCTAGTCTCTTTTCTTCCCGCCTAGGGGACGTTGATGTCATCCGCCGAGGATCCTCCCAATGAAACAAGCAATCGCGGGCGTCGTTCCGGCCGACGTAGAAGAAGTCAAAGCGATGACCGTCTGGCCGTCGATTTCAGCCTATCGGTTGGGCCGCGTCTTGGGAACAGCGTGTGCCATCCGCTGGCCCGACGTGTACATCTTCCGCGTGGGCAACCTCATGGCCCTACCGTCGATCTTGCCGGCGATACTGTTGTACTTCTGGAAAGTCCTACCGCGAGTCGGCATCCGGTACTGCCTGACGAACCGACGTGTCGTCGTGCAGCGAGGCATGAAAGGCGTCGATGAACGGGCGATCGAATTGGATGAGTTTGATTCGATCGAAGTAGACGTTCTTCCAGGGCAGAGCTATTACGACGCCGGTGACTTGGTCTTCAAGAGCGACGGCACCGAGAGGTTTCGCTTGGCGGGAGTTTCCAGACCCGAGGCGTTTCGCCAATGCTGCCTGAAGGCTCGTGCTGCCTTCGTCGGCGTGAAAGAGGTGCTCGAACAGCAGACCGCGGCGGTGTGAGTGGTGGACAGTACGAGCTAATCCGGTGTGTCCAGGTACGGATCCTGCCCCATCTCACGCTGCATCTTCTTTCGCTGTTTTTCGTGGTGAAGCAGCACGGACCGGTCGCGGAAGTGCCGCCGTTCGACCTTCTTCTGGGCTTTCCGAAAGATGCCGCTGCAGTTATCAACTAGCTCGGTCGCCTTTGCTCCCAAATCGCGGTAACGATCGGCCCGCTTGCGGCCGAAGCCGGACTGGATGATGTCGTCCTCCAACGACAGGTGGTAGCGAAACGTCCCCAAGTCGCCCTGGCGTCCACAGCGTCCGCACAACTGGCGGTCAATACGCGCCGCATCGTGCATCTCCGTCAGGATTACATGCAGACCACCGTTCTCAGCGACGCCTTCTCCGAGCTTGATGTCCGTCCCGCGACCGGCCATATTCGTTGCGACGGTTACCTTGCCGGCTTCCCCAGCACGTTCAACTATCTTCGCTTCCTTGGCAACTTCGCGCGCGTTGAGCACCTGATGATCGATGCCGTTCTGGGAGAGTAGCTGGGAGAGGTGTTCGGACTTGTCGATCGACCGCGTACCGATCAGCACAGGTCGCCCCAACTCGTGCATTTCACGGATTTCTTCGGCAATGGCTCGCCATTTCGCTTCGGCCGTACCGTAGATGCACGCCGCCAATCGGTGCCGGCGCACGGGTTTGTTGGTGGGGATTTGGACGACTCGCGCTTTGTAGATCTTGCGGAATTCGCGAGCTGATGAGCGGGCAGTGCCTGTCATCCCTGCCAAGTGGCGATAGCGGAGGAACAGGTCCTGTACGGTGATTCGGGCTGCCTGACCGGTGGGAACGGTGACTTCGACCTCCTCTTGCGCCTCGATCGCCTGGTGGATTCCGTCGCGCCATTTGCGGCCCTCGGCCAAACGTCCGGTGAACTCGTCTACGATGACGATTTCGCCGTCCCGGACCACGTATTCCCGATCCAGGTGGAAATCGCGATGCACTTTGATCGCTCGTTCCATGTATTGATACAAATCGATCAGGCCGACCGCCCGCAGTATGTCGGGCTGGGTAAGCGAACGGAGCACTTGGCGACCGGTTGCAGTTAATTCCACCTTCTTGGTCTCGTGCTCGTAGTCATAGTGTTCCTCCTCCTCGAACTCGGGCGCGTGCTTGGCGGCCCACTGATACGTGGCAACCACTTGTTCGCGCGCTTCCTCGCCCAGCGAGCCGATGATCAGCGGCGTGCGCGCCTCGTCGATCAACACGCTGTCCGCTTCATCGACCAGGGCGAAATGGACGCTCCGCTGAACGGGTTGCTCGCCGGTGTCGTCCCAGCGTTCGGTGCTGCCTTCTCCGAGGAAATCGCCCTGCTGGCGTCCCATCCGCCGTAGCAGCAAGCGGTCGCGGAGGAAATCGAAGCCGAATTCCTTGGCCGTACCATAGGTGATATCACAAGCATATGCCTCGCGCCGTTGGTCCTGAGTGTCTTGTGATTGGATCACGCCCACCGTCAGCCCAAGCAGCCTGTAGACTGGGCTCATCCACTCGGCGTCGCGGGCCGCTAGATAATCGTTCACGGTAGCCAAGTGGGCGCCTTTGCCACTCAGCGAGTGAAGATATAGAGGGAGCGTTGCCGTTAGCGTCTTGCCTTCGCCGGTCTCCATCTCGGCCATGTTGCCCCGGAACAGAGCAATGCCCCCGAAAACCTGCACGTCAAAATGCCGCATGCCGATGCTTCTCACAGCCGCCTCGCGAACCAGCGCGTAGGCTTCTGGCAGCAGCCGATCCAGTTTCTCGCCGCTCTTCGCACGAAAGCGCAGCGAAAGACCACGTTTCTTAAGCTGGTGGTCGGTTTCGTTCTGGAGGGTAGGTTCGAACGTCGCGATCTCGTCGACCATGCCGCGCCAACGCGCCATTCGCCACTTGAACGCCCCTCCCGAGAGCAAGCCAGCGTGCGTGCGGCCGCTCTGAGGACCCTGATCGTCTGCTTGCACTGCTTTCATCCAAGTGTTTCCAAAAGGCTCGTGATCCGGAATATTCTCTCCCTAAGTGATGGTAACGCCAAACCGGAAGTTCCGAAATGGCACCAGACGCTCGGCTGAGTGTGCCGCGCGACTTGCTGTCGCATCTCGTCATATTCGGCTCAACCCATCTAACTCGCATAGCCGAAATAAACCGATGCTTGCATGACATCCATGCATTTCGCCTATTCACTCGTCCTTAGTGGGGAAGCGTGGGCGAATAGAGTGGCTGCGCAAAGTTTTCCGGATATGTCGTTTTTCCTGCAATTCCGACGTGTAGCAGTCGATCTAGTTGTATGCGTAACTAGAGTAAACCAGCCGAAGTGGATTATGACCATGAGTTCGATCAGAACGATTTTCACTCTCGGAACGATTGTTCTTGCAGTCGCCGCTTTTCAGAGCCAAGCGGCCGGGCAAGCCGTTCCGTCTGACACGACTCCGTTTCAAGCAGCGGAAGGGAACTCTGCTTTCTTCGGCTACGCTGGCTTCGTCGGTGATGAACGAGCCGACACCTCCATCCCGTCCCCGTCGCCCAAGACCGTCGTCCATCAGGCGGCGACGCCGAGTTTCACGAGTTACCTGGACGACGAAGGGCCAAGTGCCCCAGGCTTGGTGGAGGCTGAATCCAAGAGCTTCGACGACAGTTGCGGCGTGGGCAAACTGGGGTGCGACGACAAATACTGTGACAGCGGATGTGATTCGGGTTTTGGGCCGACCCTCTACGATCCCTGGGTGACTATCGAGTACATGCACGCGTGGGCAAGGGGCCGATGGCTGCCGCCGCTGGTGACAACAAGCCCGCCAGGCGTCGACGGGGTGCTGCCCGGCTCATCAATCCTGTTCGGCGACGAGTACGTCGGAAGCGGACTTCAGGCATCCGGAAGGGTATCGTTTGGTGCGTGGCTTGATGACGAGCAATCCGTCGCAATGGGCGGGAGGATGTTCGCCCTGGAAGGCGACTCGACGGACTTTGCTGCGGCATCCGATATTTTAGGCAGCCCTCTGATCTCTCGTCCCTTCTTCAACACGGATCCGCTCGTCCCCCCCCCTCCTGAGGACTCCCTGAGAGTCACGTTGCCAGCATTTCGGAGCGGCGACCTTCGGGCGACCGCCGATAACGACGTGCTGGGCGTGGAGGCTTTCCTTCGATACTCGCTGCATCGTTGCGAGAACCGGCGAGTCGATCTCTGGGCCGGCTATCATTTCACGAAGATCGACGACAGGTTGAACATCAACCACCGGATGCTGCAATTCGCCGGTCCACTCGCTGGAACTGTGTTTACGTTTGAAGACATCTTTGACGTCAAGAACGAGTTTCACGGTGGGGAACTTGGCCTGCTGAGCGAAGTCGACCGCGGTCCGTTCACGGTCTCGCTGATGGGCAAGCTGAGCATGGGGAACATGCGTGAAACATTGACCATATCCGGATTCTCGTCTCGAATACCACCGGCAGGTGGTTTTCACCCGGGCCATGGCCTACTTGCCATGCCCACGAATGTGGGAACGTACGTCAGGGACGATTTCGCCATCATACCGGAAGCTGAATTCAAGGTAATCTGCCGTATCACGAAGCGGCTGGAAGCCTCGCTCGGCTATTCATTCGTGTATTGGAGCGACGTGGCTTTGGCAGGCCAGCAGATAGACATGTCCATGGGCCAGCCGACGGTGAACGCCAGCCAATTGCTGGGTGGTGCTCTGGCCGGCCCGCCGAATCCTGCATTTACCGGAATTGTCGACACGGATTTCTGGATCCAGGCTCTCAGTTTCGGCCTCACGTTCAAGCTTTAAGCGACTGGGCACGCGGCATTGCAAACAAAGCTCGGGGCAAGGGAAGGCCGCCCCCGCCTGCGATCTCGGGAACAATTGCACATTTTGCGGCAGGCGGCTATCGTTGATAGTGTCATTCGTGTGCAATCTGTCCTGATGGCCAATGGTCGGTTAACGATGAGACGACTACTGGTTTCCTTATTCGCCCTTCTGCTCGCGGCTCAGACAACTCCGGTCTGGGCGGTGATCGTCTTCGAAAAAGGCAAGGACGAGCCGACTGTCGGCTATCTCGAACGCCAGGATGAAAACCTGATCGTTATTCGCGAGCAACTCGCCAGTGGGCGGACGCAGATTCGCGAGATCTTACGTTCTGAGATCGACGACATCTTGATCACCGTCTCCAACGAACGTCTTGAATCGCTCAGTCCTGACAAGCCGGCGACCTATCGTGATTATGCGGAAGAACTGGCAGAGAAACGCAAAGATCCTGATGCGAGAGCAACGGGTCTGCGACTGTATCTGATCGCCGCGCACCTGGATCCAGAGAAACTGGGGCGCAGTTCGCTTCTCGGCATGGCGGGCCTTGCGCGAACGCCGAGCGAGACGCGGAGATTTCGAGCGATGGCCTACTTGCTGGACCCCAATCACGATCGAAGCCTCCTACAAGGCTCGCCCAATGCTACAGGACCATCGTCGATCGTGGACGACGAAGGGCGAGAGGTCTTATTGAAGGCGATCCAGGCGTTTCGACGAGGCGAATCGCGGTGGAGAACTCTGGCCGACCAAGAGATCGTGAAGAAGGCTCTCGTGCGATTCTCCGACGTGCTGAGCCACGAGGAGTTAACCGGCGTTGGCAAGGAAACCCCGCCCGATATCTTGCGCAAGGTTCTGGTGTTGGAGCTTCTGCTGACGGCCAGGGATGAGACGAAACCCAGGAAGCCTACAGAGGAAGTCGTCCCGTGGTCGCGAATCGTCGATCGCGAAGGAACGGGACCGGTGCCGTGGCTCTCGCTGGAGACGATCACCGAATTTGATCCGCGCGAGTGCGTCTTCCGCGACGGTAATTGGGGCCGGCCACAGCGGGCCCCGTAAGCGGCATCACGTTCTCAGCTACTCAAAAGCATACCAAGGGATATCTTCGTTGCCGGAAACCGTGGTCAGGGCTTCGACCGTGTCCGGCGCCGCGTCGTCGGTCAGGAAGTGACTTTCGCCGTCGGCTGTTACCACGTGAGCGCCCCCTGGATGCCGGCTGGCAATCTCGACGCCTTCGCGTCCGTTGATCTCGAATCGCATCCCATCGGCGTCAAGGTCCTTTGGTTCCATCCAGCAGACGCCAGAGGCGGGCGACTGAGCCAGCATGATGGTATAAGCCGCACCGTCCGTAAGTTCGCTGCGCGTAACAGACGCCGCGCCTGGAAACATCGTTTGGTCGCCCACGATCACCATGTAACTGGTCTCGTAGTTTGAACTGGCGTCCGGATCCGCGGGGCAAGCATACTCGGGAGGCATGCTGTAGCGCAGGTTCATGTTGTTGGGGCCGTCCCACGGCTCCTTGAAATTGTACTGTTCGTATACGTGGTCGTATCCCGGCCCCAGGTACGGCAGCAGCAGCACTCGCCAACTGTGCATCGGTTTGCCGTCCTCGTCCGCGATGTACGCCGGTGGAAAGGAACCATGGTCCGCCTCGTAGCTCAACATGGCTGCCGCGATCACCTCCATGTTTTTTGACGACTGCGTCTTGTTGGCCTCCGACCTGGCGACCGACACGGCAGGAAACACCAACGCGATCAGGAGCCCCACGACGATCCCCACGCCCAAAATCGCCGCGATGATCACCGTGATGAGGATCATGACGGACGACTTGGGACGACCAGACGCATCGACAGGCGGCGTCGCTGTTTCAGACGGCAGGGCCGGTTGCACATCGGCTGTGGACGGATAAGGCACGGTGACCATGCGTCCGCACACAGCACAGGGTCCTGTCTGCCCAGCGTACTCCTCGTACACGTCCGTCTGTGTTCCGCAGTGAGGACAGGTGAAGGGGATATTCATGGGTTACGCGCCTGAACTGCGAAGAAACAAGCGAAAATAGACCTCTTTCGAAGAACCGTCGTAACGAGCGTAATTGGAACACCGCGTCCAAAAAACGCCTGCTGTCCTTCAGCCTATGAATCGCTTGAAGCGATGTCAACGATGGATCGGGAGGACGCCCGCCCGTCTGTCCTGTCCACCGGCCCCAGCGTCACAACCTCCCATAAAACAACGGTTTGCGACAGAAGAATTGGCAAAGCTGGACTCCGAGGTCGCAATGTGCATAATATTGATCGTGCCTGTTCGGGCACAAGGGTTGATGGTAGCAGTTTCGCTAGCATGGGCCGTCCGGCATGCTCGAGTATCTTCAGTCCACGCAGGCTCAAGCGATTATATGGATCGCAGCTCTCTTCGTGCTTTGCGCGATTGGCGCGTACGTGGTGATACGGTTTCGGGACCGCTCAGGCGGCGGACGGATTACGCCCAGCGAATTGCTGACCGATTTTCGCGAATTGAAGGATGAAGGCGATATTAGCCGTAAGGAATTTCAGAAAATCAAGTTCGTACTGGCCCCAAGAATTCAAGATGAGTTGAAGTCCAGTGATGCGGAAGGAGAGGATTAGAGCCATCGGCTTTGATGCATCACACAACTTAGTCCCGATGGTTGTGCCGGTTGCTCCGCTGTGAGAATCTTCTGTGGCCATGGATGCCTTCGGTATGCGATATGTGAGGTTACATAAGCGATTGGCAGCTCGAGGAATGCGGACAGGGAGGCCCCCAACAATGGTCGGCGGTGCAAACGTAACGCTGGGCGGCTGTTTCGAGCGACACCTGAGAGTTTTCTCACCGTTTGCGGCTCTCTAAGATTGGGAAACCGCAGCGGTTAGCCGGAGAAGGAGGTATTATGCCCTCGGGAAAGGAGATTGGTGGCGGTCGAAGAAGCGGCAGCACCACGAAGAAGAACGCATTCTGCTCGTTTTGCCGAAAGAGCTACCGCGACGTCGGCCCGTTAGTGGAAGGTCCGGGAGACGTTTATATCTGTGGCGAGTGCATCGATCTTTGTCAGTCCATTCTGGAGCAGGAACGACAACGTCGAGGCCCGTCTAAGAAACTATTCAACGAAATCCCCACGCCGCGCGAGATCGTCGGAAAGCTGGAACAATACGTGATCGGGCAACAGGCCGCGAAGCGAGTCCTCGCGGTTGCGGTACATAACCACTACAAGCGACTTTCGCTAGGGTGGGAAGGTTCCGACGTTGAAATTGAAAAGTCCAATATCCTGCTGATCGGGCCTACCGGATGTGGTAAGACGCTCTTGGCGCGCACACTGGCTCGAGTCTTGAACGTGCCCTTTGCGATCGGTGATGCGACCACGCTGACCGAAGCGGGATACGTCGGCGAGGATGTCGAGAACCTGCTATTGAAGCTGCTTCACGCCGCGGACTTCGATCTGGAAGCGGCTCAACGCGGTGTACTGTACATCGACGAGATCGACAAGATCGGCAAAACCAGCCACAACGTGTCGATCACGCGTGACGTGTCCGGTGAAGGTGTCCAGCAATCCTTACTGAAAATGCTCGAAGGCACAGTCGCCAACGTGCCGCCTCAAGGCGGCCGCAAGCATCCCGAGCAACAGTACATCCAGATGGACACGACCGACATCTTGTTCGTCTGCGGTGGTACGTTTGTCGGCATCGATGACATCATCCAAAAACGCCTGGGGCGCCGGACCATGGGCTTCGGCCAGTCGTCCGGCTACAAGGATGATTCAACTCAAGCCGAACTGCTGACTCAGGTGAATTGCGACGACGTGTTGCAGTACGGCCTGATTCCGGAGTTGGTGGGTCGACTTCCAGTTGTCAGCCCGCTGACGCCACTGGACGAGGACGGTTTGGTGCAAGTGCTGACCGAACCGAAGAACGCCTTGATCAAGCAGTATCAAAGTCTGTTCGAGATGGAAAACTGCAACCTGGAATTCACGGATGACGCCTTGCGGGCCATTGCCGCCCGAGCCATGGACAAAGGCACCGGCGCCCGCGGGCTGCGCTCGATCGTCGAAGAATCCATGCTGGACATCATGTACGAGTTGCCTGATCAGGAAGAAGGCATGACGTACCAGATCGACGAAGAAGTCATCGAGGGCCGCAACAAAGTGCTCCGGATGCCGACGCCACAGACCAAGAGCGCTTAGCACGAACGCTTACCGTGGTTGTGAACGCCACCCAAGCGGAGCCGGCCATTTCGGTCGGCTCCGCTTTTCTTGCGCCCTTCACGAAATTCCCAAGAGCCCGAGCAAAGGCCTCGGGACCGTGTGTTCAGGCATGACCAGCCAAGTGACACGAAACTGATTCCGAAGGCGGGCTTGATCATAACTCCGGCAAATGCTGGCAATGCTGGTACGTGGGGCACGTTTCTAACGTGCCGTAGCTCAACAACTTACAGACATTGGCACGTTGGAAACGTGCCCCACATTGCCGACGCTACGATCAAGGCCTCCGAAGGCCGACGTGCCGAGGGCCGCTCTCGCGGAGCAGTTAGGTTGCCGTTTTGCTGTTTAACCCCGAGCCGAAAGGCGACGGTTGTTGTGACCGGCTCAATTGGCTGCGGCCGTCGCCTTCCGGCTTGGGGTTAAACGATGCCTGCCCACGAGTGCCGTCTCCTCCCGACGAAAGATAGATACGGCTGTCGGTTCTTTCAGTCTTTCGACACGACGGTCCATTTGACAGGCCGGATTACCACCCTCCCATCGCGCAGTCGGAACGGCCCGAGCAACTTGATCGCTTCGTCGGCCTCGGAGACCCACTTTTTGTACACCGAGATCGATTCCTTGGCCTGCCCGGCTAGTACCCGTGCCTTGGTGGCGTGGGCTTCCAGGTCAATGCGCTACTTTCCTCTCCTGATCAGCGAGTCGAGTGCATTTTGCCGCACCGCCAAGCCGGCGAACTCGATTTCCGCCGCGATTTTGATATTCTCGACTTGACCGATCCGATCTGGGCTCAAACGTTCCTTCTGATCCAAGAACCGTTCGGCGGCCATGATACGGGCCTTGGCACCGGCAATATCTACTATTAGTAAGTGCCGCTGCTTACTCAAGTCTGCGAGCGAATCAGGATCGACTTCGACCGGTTGCTGGAGTTGCTCGCGGAGTTGCTCAGATTCTTCCTCGGCCTCCTTCAGCTCTTTCCGTTTTTTCTCAAGATGCCCTTCGGCAGCCCGTTTCGACTTGTGCAGTTGGATTTGTAGCTGACGAGTCAGGCCCTGGTCGAACAGCACGAGCATCGTGTTTGCGAGACCGCGGGCATTGTCCTCGGTCGGCGCCAGGATTTGAAATCTCAGCGAACGATCGCCAGCACTGTCGGAGTATTTGGTATGTGATATCGTGAGAAAAGGGACGTTCCCCGGACCCTTGGTGAAACACGATAGCAGGGCGTCGGCTGGTAGCTTCTCCTTGGAAATCAGGGCCGCAAGCTTACCAAAGTACTCGGGGCCAAAGAACTCGGAGTATTCCTTGGGCACCGGTGTCTCATTTGGCTTTTCAACGACACCGACGATCGCACCGTTCAGTTCGCATGTGCCCATGGCCACCGCTCAATTAGTACAATGCGCAACGGAGGTGAAGTGTTGATGCTACTTGACAGTTTTCTGCAGAATACGGCGTTGGTCCATGTTTGCCACCAACTGGTCGAGAAGCTGTCTTGTCTCATCATATCATCTAACGAAACGCTCGCGCAATGCATGCCGGACGATAGTGGCCCCAGAGCCGAACGGACCTGATGATGCAACGGTGCGCACCTGCCGAAACAATGGCTCCGCACTCTTGCTAAACCAATCTATGCATGTTACAAATAGTAACATTACATCCTGTAACGAAAGTCAACTGCCATGCCACGCAAGAGAAAAGTGCAGCTTAGTCCGCTGGAGAACATAGTGATGCGGGTCGTTTGGGAACGAGGGAGCGTCACGGCCGAACAGATTCGTGTTCAACTCGCTCGCAGCCGGCCGATGAAGGACTCGACCGTGCGCACGGTCCTTCGCCGCCTGGAGGAGAAGGGCTACGTGAAGCACACGACTGAGGGGCGGACATTTGTCTTTTCGCCCACGGTGGCGTCGCATCGCGTGGCGACTGAAGCTGTCCGTGGAATCATTGATCGTTTCTGCGACGGCTCTGTGGAGAACCTTCTGGTCGGCATGATTGATGACGAGTTGATCACGCCCGAAAAGCTCAAACAGCTCGCCGCCCGCGTCGCCAAGGCCGAAGCGGCGGAGTCAGAAAAACATCGCTCGAAAGGAGATTGACTATGCTCTCGCTCTCGAACACCTGGCTGGCTTTGCTGTTCGGTGTTTCCGTCAAATCGCTGCTCTTGGCGCTGGTGGCAGGTGCGGCTCTCGTGGTCCTGCGAGTCCGCAACACGAACGTTCGGCACCGCGTCTGGACGGGCGTGCTTCTGGGCATGATCGCCTTGCCCGCTTTGACGATGGTCGTTCCCAGTCTGCCACTCCCGGCGTCATTGTCGTGGGCCTTCGCCTTGAATGAAGCGGAAACGACTGCTCCCTCACGAACCGCGGATCTTGCTTCACCGCCGAGTGAGATCGACGAACCAACGGCTGTTGTCGTCAACGCGACGCAAGCCTCGCGACCTTTCGTCGAAGAGCCTGCGTCCGCCGAGGAAGGTCCGAATGACGCCGGCCTCGATCCATTCGCACTGCACGCACCGACGGAGTCTCCTTTGACCGGCGATCTGCGAAACGACTCTGGAGAAGCCGTGCTGAGCCCGAGCCGCATGATTCGATCGCGCCCCGATTCCAGCCTCAAGCTTGAACTTTGGCCTATAGCAGTACTTGCGATCTACGCTTCCGGCCTCGCGGTTTTCGTTTGTCGTTTCTTCATCGGTATCTTGGGAGCAAGGCGTTTGGTGGGCGGGGCGCAGCCCATTCCGCATGACTGCCTCGGCATTTCCGTAAGCGATAGCGAAATGCTTGCACGTGTAACGATCCTGGAAAACTCGCTTATCCGCTTCCCTCTGACCGTAAGGTGGTTGCGTCCGAAGATCCTACTGCCTGCGGATTGGGAATCGTGGGGCAAGGCAAAGTGCCGCAATGTGCTGGCTCACGAATTGGCTCACATCGAACGCCGCGACTACCTGGTGACACTCCTTGCCGAGTGCAACCGTTGCCTTTACTGGTTCCATCCTTTGGCCTGGTACCTGCGGAGTTGGCTTGTGCGACTGGCCGAGCGAGCGTGCGACGACTCGGTCATCGCCTCGACCGGCGAGCGCAGCCAATACGCGCGCCACTTGCTCGAACTGGCCAGCGAACTGGCCGGCCGGCGCGATCGTCTCGTTCAGGCCACTGCGATCCCAATGGCCCGCAGTGCCAATGTCGAGGACCGCATTACAGCGATTCTCGATCCGAAGCGGCCGTTGGCGCGTCGTATCGGCCGATTTGGAATCGCTGTACTCGCGGCGATAGCGGCCCCGACCATCTTGTTTGCCGCCGCGCTGCGCCCGGGAAGCGAACAAGCCACGGACGAACCGGATACAACGGAGACGCAACAAGCGCCGAATGAGTCTCGCGCCGCGGGAGACACCGAGACTGCAGAGGACAACGGCAAAGATAATTCAACCGAAGAGAAAGTGGATCATCCCAAGGTCCTGGAAGTGTACCCACCGGACGGCGCGGCCGACGTCAAGCCGGATACCGAGATTCGCGTTCGCTTTGATCGAACAATGGATCCCCTAAGGGTTCTTGTCACTTGGTCGTACGGTAGCGAAGGAGGCTTTCGCCCCAGGGGTAAATTTCGCTATGTCGAACGGACGCACGAGTTTGTCTTACCTGTCCGCTTGACACCGGGCTGTGTTCACAAATTGGCGGTGAACGAGGAAAGCCACCTTTCAGAAGGGGACTACGAAGGTTTCTGCTCCGTCACTCAGGTTGCCGCTGAGACGCATTCGTGGTCCTTTACGACAGCGCCGTGGCCGGAGGCTCCGGAGCAGCGGCGCCCGAAGGTGGTTGCCACGGATCCTCCTTCCGATTCCGAAATATCGCTGCTGAATCTGATCCGAGTGAAGTTCGACCGGCCTATGGACCCAACCTGGTATGGTCTGGCTGACTGCTATCCGAAGGCCCATTTTTCCGAGAAGCCGGAGCTTTATCACTTCGTGCAGTATGATCCCGACGGTTATGAGTTTACGATTCCGTTGCACATGCCGCGAAACTGGAACGGCGAGATCGAGCTCGTGCACTTTCGCGACCACGAGGGGCTGGAGGCGACGCCGATCAGGCTGAAGTACCGCACACTGGACGATGTCGTTTGCCCGTTGGTCGAACAAAACGCCGCCAATGCGGGCAAGTCCACCAAAACGGTTGCGCTGGCAGAGAAGATCCGCTCCGCCCGCGCGAAATTGACGAGCGTTTCCGAAAAGGTCCTTAGGGCTCTCGTGGGGGGCTCCCAGCCAGCTTGGCTGGAACGCTACGATTTCAGCGGGTCGGTCTTCAAAATGCAGGGGCAGCGTCAGTTCCTTGCGCACATCGACCATTTCATTGACAGTTCGTTTCGCATGGGTAGCGACGGCACGACGTGCTGGTGCCGTTACAAAAACGAAGTCACGACTTGCCCGTTTGGTGACATCGCCGAGAAGAACCTGCTGTTTTGTGATCCTTTTGGGGCCGGAGGCACGGAGGACGCGGCCACCATCGTTCGAGAAATGAAACTCGACTACCTGGGCGACGTACTGTTCGACGGGCGGCCCTGCCACAAGATTCGGTCTTGGGATGTTAAGCTGCGGGCGATGACCACTTGGTTAACGCCGGTCCGCGACTGGTATTTCGACGCTCAAACGTTGCTGCCGGTGTGCCTCGAAACGAACGGCCTGCCGCATACTGAGTACCGGTATACTCGAATCAACCAGCCGATCCCCGACGAGGAGTTCCAGCGGGAAACTGGCTCGGGTATTCAGATCAAGGACGCAGAGCCGCTCGACGAAGGTTACACTAGCCGGTTCCTGAACGTGATCGACGGCACCAACGGCCGCATGTCGGTCCGGTGGGGAGAGAAGGGACCAAAGGGGACTCGCAGCGGCGGGCTCAACTAGCTCCGGTCAGTAATCCTCTATTACCTTGCCGTCGTTGCGCATTAGCAGCAAGCGAAGGGTGCCGGGCTTGGTGACGGCGGACGACATCCAATGCACGAAACCGTCGCAGAAGGCTGCGGAAAACACGCCGTCGTGATTGCCCTTGAGGCCGTTGAACACGTTGTCGAAATCCATCTTCAAATCGTCCGGCTTCGTCCAGATGACCGCTCGATCCGCATCGACGTCCAGCAACAATATCGTCTTCGACGTTCCATCGGAAATCTCCTTGTACGGCACGCCTGTTTTGCCGAAGAAGACGGTCCTTTCGCCCACCCGTGAGACCGAGGGAATCTCGGTTCCACCAAGTATCACTACGCTGACCCACCCAAAAGTCACCTGCTACTTCAACCACGAGATCACAAGCCGCGACCTCCGGATCAAGCTTACCGGCGGATCGGACAAGAACACGGAAGCAAGAGTTGGGCACGGCGAATGAACGTAGGGCGCGGATTTCACGCAGAACGAGATCTGATCATACCGTGGAAGTTCGAGGCCGGGCTCAGATCTGGTTTTCACGATTTCGACTTGGGTATACCAGATCTGACCCCATGCTTCCGAAAAGAAACCCGGTCTTTGCGAAAAACCGGGTTTCTGTTCCGCGTGGAAACTTCTGCGCGAGTACTTGTGATTGACTAATCCGCCACCAAGCTGGCAGCGTCTGATCCTTCGGTTATCCGTCCAGCGTCCAGCCGTCGCGGTACTTGCGGCTCAGCAGCGCATTCGCTTCGTCGCAGTTAGTCACTCGCCCAGCCTTGCCGTCGTACTCCAGCTTCTTGCCAATTCGATAGGCAACCAAGCCCAATAGCATCTGTTCAATGGCGTCGCCGCTGTATTTGAAGTCACAGGCGCACTTCAAATCGCCCTTGCACGCATTGACCCATTGCTCCTGGAATCCGCCCATGCGCGGAATCTGTTCCGATTCCGGTCGCGGCGTGTAATGGTCCAGACTGCCACCTTCTTCCAGCGGCACAAGCTTGTGGTTCGTGAATCCTGCCGCCAGCTTGGCCTTGTCGCCCACGAACAGGGCACCGTGGCCGTTGCCGTGAGGATCCATCTTCTTTGCCTTACCGCCGTGAGCACCCTGATACCAAGTGAGTTTGATCGGCGGGCGCCAATCGTTGGCGGGATGATCGAAGGTCGCGGTCATGTCGACCGGTGTCACCTCGGTACTGAACTCCTCGCCGAACGCCTCGGCCGTTGTAGGCAACGTCGCGTCGATGCCGTACCAGGCCAAGTCCATCGTATGGCTTCCCATATCGCCAATCTGACCGCTGCCGAAGTCCCAATACATGTTCCAGGCCAAACAACCGCCGAAGTAGCCACGGTTGTAGGGGTGCATCGGCGATGGACCGATCCAGAGGTCGTAGTGCAGATAGGACGGGGGATCACCGGCGGGCGGCAGATAACCGGGCCGACGGATCTCGCGGTTGCCCCAAGCATGAACGTGCTGCAAGGTTCCCACCGCACCATCCAGAATCATCTCGCGTACGCGGTCGAAGTTTGGGTGCGCGTGTCGTTGCGTCCCAACTTGCGTGGCAAG
>JADHUC010000050.1 GCA_016784735.1 Pirellulaceae bacterium
GGTGTCAGGTTTCAGGTGTCAGGGAAGAGGGCTCTCGGCGTCTGACACCCATCCCCCCCCCGGCAACCCGTATCACGTACCGCCTATCCAGTTTCGAACTTTCTTGCTCGACACCCGACACCCGACACCTGAAACCTGACACCTGAAACCTGACACCCTTTTACAGGAGAAAACCAATGGCCATACCAAAACGTGGCGGCCGCGACTGCGAGTTCTCGACCACGGGCGTCGACGCTGCCGGCCGATCCATCGATCCCTGGAAAGTCACACGGAACATCCTGCGCCAAATCGGGCCGGCGCTGGCAGCGTACGGGGCCAAAGCGTGGTCTCGCCAAACACGATCGCGAGGATACGGCTATGGAAGCTATGCCACGCAGTACTCGTCGGACTGCTTGCGAAGCTGGACGAGTGCCGGCCAATGCTACTACTCGGACATGGCACATTACGAAGCGGCCTCGGCCACTAGCCTGGCGCCGAAGACTTTCGCCGCACAGTGTCTCAGCACGGTGCTGGCGGGCGAGGCCGCTAGAAAGCTGGCCGAGGAGGAAGCGGACGAAGGCGAGACGTACGATCTGACGACCAGCAACGCCGATCTTTTGGACCCGTCGATCAGCTTCGGCACGCACCTGAACGTCCAGGTCCACAGCTCGCTGTGGGAAGACATCATCCGGGAACATCGGCATCCGGCGATCCTGGGATACGTGACAAGCGCGTTGGCTGCCGCGATTCCGTTCTTTGGCGCTGGCTATCTGCTGCCGTTGAACGACGGAACCACGATCTACAGCCTCAGCGCTCGTGCCCATCATCTATCAAAGATCAAAACGTTGAGCACGACCCAGGCGTTCTCCCGCGGTTTATTGAACAGCCGGCGTGAATCGCATACCGAGAAACACGAGCGATTGCACCTGATCGGGTTCGATTTCGACATTCTTAGCTCGGCGCCCATGTTCTCTCTGGTTCAGTGCATCCTGGCTGCGGCCGAGGAAGGCTACTGCGGCATGAGCCTGTTCGATCCGGTGCGCGCGCTGCGTACCTGGAGTTGGCGTTTGGATTTGAATACCGGAAAGCTGCCAGCGACCGCGATGCTGGTGGACGGCCGTCAGTTGACACTGCCGGCGTACGTGCGCGAGCTGGCGACGGTCTTGCTGAACATGTGCGAATCCGGCTTGATCACCGACGAGATCGCCCCCCAGGCCACCGACATGCTAGCCCTGGTCATCGACCTTGCCAACTACGCCGATGAGGGTTCGATCGTCCAGTGTGCAAAGAATGTCTCATGGGCCGCCAAGCTCTTGTGGTTGACGCAACTCTGCTCGCAAAGTAGCGCCACGCTGGGCGATGCCGAGACGCGACTGGCCGACCACGACTTCTGTCACACCAACCCGGAACGCGGAGCATTCTGGCGTCTGTGGGAGGAAGGGATGGTCGACCCGATGGTCACCATCGAAGACGCAGAAGCGTGTCTGGTCGAGGGCCCGCTCGAAAGCCGCGACTGGGGACGCGGCCGGATCATCGACAAGTTCTTCGATCAAGTCGCCGACGTGGACTGGGGCTTCGTGGATCTCCGCTCCGGCGACGGGCTCTGGAGCCCTCGGCTGCGAGTGGAATTGCCGCAACTGGACAGTCTGAACAAGCAACAGTTCGAAACGATCATCCGCTCTGCAGTCGATCCGGAGCATCTCAGCCAGTTGTTAATCAACGGTACCGACGCCGAGACGCGTCAGACGGACCCTGTGGACGATATTACGCGAGAGCTGGCCATTGTGCCGGAGACCGCGTTTCAAGCGGAGGAAGAGTGAGGAGGGGTGTCGGGTTTCGGGTGTCGGGGAAGAGAGTTCGAAACTGGAAAGTCGACACCTGACACCCGACACCCGTCCACCTATTTGAAAGGAGCAGAATGATGACCTTGCAGAAAACTCAGGAACGTACGGCGAACCAGCAAATCGAGAATCCCGGCGGAGACCCGTTCGAAGGCGGCGCGGGCAATCTCGCCCAGCAAGCGACCGCCTTCGCGAACGTGGCTCGCCAGGCCCGGCAAGATTGCGAAAGAGGCGCCGATGCCGAACGTGCCCTCGAAGCACGCCGCAATCGTTCGGGACAATAGCGAGAAAGCCTGGACGCGGTGTCTGGCCACAACCAAACAGGGTGTCAGGTGTCGGGCAAGAGAGTTCGAAACTGAACCGTCGGCACGAGATTCCGAGGGTTGGGCGTTGGGTGCGGGCAGCCCTCTTCCCCGACACCTGACACCCGACACCCCTCTTCCCTTCCCCCAGTCCCGGAGGCAAGCCATGGTGAAGGTCAACGGCAAATTCGCTTTGAGTATCGAAATCGAATGCCTCACCGCCACCCCAGACAATCCGCGGTATCGTGAGCCGGCCATCTCGCGTTTTATTCAGGCCCTTCGCGATCTGGCTCCGTCTTTGCCTGCTGGCGCGGGCATCTTCAATGGATATGCCAAGGTGTACCGCGACGTGGGGCATATTGAGATAGCGGTCATCGAATGCGACTCGCCGTACTTGCTGACGTCCGTCACCGAACGGATCCAGCTACTGGCGGCGCGTGCCGTCGACCAACTCCGCGCTGACGGCATCAACTTGTTGCTGGCCAACAACAATCATTCAGGACTGCTGCAAAGCAATTGCCCCGTGTGGGGCGACCACGAGAACTACTTGGTCGAGCAACATCCGTCATCGTTCACCGACGACATTCTGCCCTTCCTGGTCACCCGAATCTACGGCGGTGCAGGCGGCGTGCATTTCCCGAGCGGAAAGTTCGTGGCGGCCGTGCGCCCGATTTGCATGGCCTTGGCCACCGGCGGCGGGACAACCGAGATGCGAGCGATCCATAGTACAGCTCGCGAAGAACACCACATGGGCCCGTCGCCAGACAGCTATCGCTACCACCTGATTCTGGGTGACGGTCACCGCAGTCACTTTAATCTTGCCGTTCAATTTGGCGCCACTGCATTGGCCATCAAGGCAATCCTGTTCGACAGCCAACTGCGCCGCGAAATCGGCGTATTCCGGCGCGAGTTCGGGGACGATTGGGTGGGGGCGCTGCAGCGTTTGAACGTACTGGCGAAGCCGGGCGAGGAACTTCGGATCGATCCTCTGATCACCAAGACCCAACGCCTGTATCTTGAAGGCGCACGCCGGTACGCGGCTTCATTGGATGATCCACCCGACTGGATCAGCCGGTCGCTCGACGACTGGGAAGCCACGCTCGCTGCCTACCAACGGCTGGACCGACCGTGGCTATCGGCACGCCTGGACACGTTTGCCAAGTACGAGTTCTATTCGGCCGTGCTCAGCGAAGCCGGTTGTACGTGGCAGAACCTGCCGCAGCGCAAGAGCATGTTTGACGAGTTGGCATTGCTGGACCACAGCTATCATGAGTTCTGCAGTCAGCAGTCGGTCTTCAACCGGCTGGAAGAGGCCGGCGTATTACATCATCGCGTGTGCGAACCTATTGCTCCGGGCGAGGAACCCGATCCTCACGTTCCCGAGACGACCACGCGAGCGCGAGCACGCGCCCGCTTTATTCGCGACAATCAGAACCGTGACGAATTGGTAGTCGATTGGTCGTGGATTCACGACAAACGCCAGAATCGCCGCTGCCATCTCTACGATCCCTTTGCCAGCAAAATGGGGCCGTGGGAAAGGGCGACCATGCGCGAATCGATTCGCCCTGAAATGAGCCACATCGCCGTCCATTTGGACAGCGTTCTGGAAAGGTACGATCGCGGACTCTACGAAGAGGCTAGTCGGCGTTTGGAGGAAATCACGCATTTCTGCCACGCCATGGGGGTCGATCTGCCGAATCGAGCTCACCGGTACCGGGCGTGGCTTCAGGCCCGAACCGGCCACGCTGACGCAATAAGCATGCTGGACCGCATCTATCGCGGCAGGTCGGTGACTTGGGGAACGGTGACCGACTACTCGAACGTGCACCGATTCCAGGGCGGACTTTGCCCCGATCTGCAGTCGATGGAGCCTTGGATAGAACAGGGCAAACGTCTATTGGACGCGATTGGCGAAGGCGCACCCGAGCCGGAAGACGCCTTGGTCTTCCGCGAGCATGTGGCAGCGGTCCTTCTCAGAAACGGACGTGCCGAAGAAGCCATGGATATGCTCGAACAGTGCCGGACCGCGGGGCGTTTTCGGCAATGCACACCACGCGTCAGGGCGCGATTGACCGCCGCTCTGGGCGAAGCGCATCGTTTGCTCGGCAACCGCCGCGAAGCCCAACGACTTCTGCGAACTGCCATGCGGGTGCAGAGGCAGTACAACTACCTGGGCCATCTCGCTTACTTCACCATGCCGGCGATGGCCAAGTGCGCCCGTGTACGCCGCGCCGCGCTACAATGGCTCGCCAAGGCATCGGAAATCCAGACCCAGCATCGCGACCGCCTCGGCCACACCACAACGCTGCTGCTGGAAGCCCGTCTATGCCGAGACGACTCCCGATCCGCCGAGTTGAAACAGCAGATCACAGCGTATCGAGAACAACTGCCCGCTCTGTCGCAATGCTCACGCCTAGCCACGATCCTCGACGAGTGGAATGCCTGGACCGCCGGTGAACTGCTGGACGGCCAAAGCGATGAGTTTTTGGGGCTCTAAGGACCGGCGCTGGAATAGGTGGGGCACGATTCCATCGTGCCTGGCACGTTGGAAACGTGCCCCACGGTCAATGTGCAACGGCAGTTGTTTCGCCGATCCTGGCCCGCAAGCCAACCGCTCGGACTTGTCGCCGCGTGTCATTCTGACCACAATGCTATCCGTCTTACAGGACTACGGGTCCGCCGCAGGCGAGAAGAACGGCACAAGTGAGTAAGGAGAGACGGAATGGATGATTCCCTTAGTAGACGCGATTGGCTACGGGTACTTGGGATATCGGGGGTGGCTGCTGGTTTGAGTTCGTTGCGTGCCGGTGATGCGGCGGCACAGGACAGCGGCTTTCAGAGTTCCGTGGTCGATAGCCACGAAGTACAGGCCAACCGGGCCAGTCCGTCGTTCGTCGACGGCAAAATCATTCAACCCAGCCGAGAACTCCCATTGCTGCACAAGACCGACGTGCTGGTCGTCGGCGGCGGCCCGGCCGGAATATGCGCTGCGGTGGCTGCGCGGCGTGCGGGGGCTGATGTGACCGTGGTCGAACGTTATGGCCATTTCGGCGGCTTGTGGACCGGCGGCTTGGTGTTGCTGGTCCTCGGCCACATCGTCAAAGGAAACAAACAGGTTTGCCAGGGACTTGGGGAAGAAATGATGCGCCGCCTGGACAAGATGGACGGCGCGATCGTCGATCGCCGCCCGGGCGTGAACCCGACAGTCGATGCGGAGGCCGTCAAGTACTTGATGGTCGAGATGGTCGAAGAGGCCAAGGTCAAGGTATTCCTGCACTGCTGGGGCGTCGATGCCATTGTGAACGACAACACGGTCCACGGAGCGGTATTTGAAAGCAAGTCAGGACGTCAGGCCATCTTAGCCAAGACCGTGATCGACGCGACCGGCGACGGAGACGTATTTGCTGCCGCTGGCGCCGAGTACGAACGTCGGTTGCACAACGTGGGACTCGTCTCTCGCGTCGGCAACATGGACCGGATCGATCAGGCGAAAGCTCGCGGCGTGCCCAAGCCAAGATACCTGGGCCGCCACACGCCGATTCCCGGGGTCAACTGGGCCAACTTGCGCGGCCCGGAGGTCGACGGCTTGGACATCGAGACGCTGACCAAAATGGAAATGGATCATCGCAAGTTCATCTGGCGGAACATGCAGAAAGTCCGCCAGACGCCGGGATACGAGAAGGTCTACCTCATGGAAACCGCCCCACAGTTGGGCGTCCGCATCACTCGTGTCTTGAACGGGTTGGGGCGAGTAATGTTCAAGGACATATTGGCCGAAACGAAGTACCCCGACGTCATTGGGGTGGGCGGTGCATCCAACGCCCAGCACGGCGAATGGCAAATCCCGTACGGCGCGTTGGTGCCGAAGAAGATCGACAACGTGCTTGCCGCGGGCAGGTGTATTGACGCCGAAATGCGCATGGCGGACTTGGTGCGGCTGATCCCCAACTGTTTCGTTACAGGTCACGCCGCCGGTGTCGCAGCGGCCGTGGCGGCGCAAGACGGTTGCCGACCGCGAGATGTGGAAGTGCCGAAAGTCCAGAAGATTCTCAAGCAGCAGGAGGCCTACTTGGGTTGAGGACGATCCTAAAGTTCATCTAACAGGGATTTGTAAAGGTGGTGAAGCTGGAAAGCCGGCGTGTGTGTGCCACTGCTTTCGATTGGGGGAAGCCGACCATTTGGCGACGATCACCACAATCGAAAGCAGTACCGTCGGGCATGGGCAACGCGCGCGTACGCATGGCTACGACGGCGGCGGCACTGCTTTGAACTGTGGTGCGTCCATGGGCATGCAGAGCCGAATCAGTTCAAAGCAGTGGCACACTGTGGACAGCCGGCAGTACGAGCAAGGGTGCCCGGCGAAGCCGGGTTAAGTTCACTCTGGCCGCGTGCCATCCCGCGCTTCGCCGGTCATGGGCACGAAAGCGACGGGGGCCACGGTCCACTGGCGCGTTTTGCCGTCCTTCTGTTTCTCGACCACGATCAGATTCTGCCTAAACGTCGGACCGACCGGTAGTACCAGCCGGCCGCCGGGGGCAAGTTGCTCGATCAGTGGCTTCGGTATGTGATCGGGAGCCGCGGCCAAGATGATCAAGTCGAACGGTGCGTGTTCGGGCCAGCCGCGGTAGCCGTCGCCGATGCGAACCTCGACGTTCTTGTAGCCCAGATCGGCCAGACGTTTCTTTGCGTCTTTGCCGAGCGATTCGACGATCTCGATGCTGTAGACCTTCTTGCACAATTCGGCGAGCACGGCCGCTTGATATCCCGATCCCGTGCCAACGTCCAATGCAACCGAATCCGCTTTCGGCCGGGCCAGCTCCGTCATCAAGGCCACGATGTACGGTTGCGAGATCGTCTGGCTTTCGCCAATTGGCAACGGATGATCCGCGTACGCAACGTCTTCCAGCATCTTCGGAACAAAACGGTGCCTTGGCACCTTGCCCATCACATCGAGAATCCGCTTGTCCTTGACAGGCGTCCGCAGGTCGACAATGCCCGGACCGCCGAGATGTTTCTCAACCATCAGCCGCCGCTGACTTCGAAATCGGTCGCGATCGTCTTTCTTGGGGGCAACAACCTGCTGCTGCGTCGCACCTGTCTCGGGCGTCTCACTGTTTTCTTGCTGAGCGGCAACGACAAACCAAGCCGCCAGCCCAACCACAGCCAGCGTGCCGAGGACGATGGCCGCCGAGAGAAAACGTCTACCGGACCGTGCCCTCATCTGCCGCCGGTCCTGTCGGTCTGTTAGCTCACTGTGCATGACCGTCCCTCCCTCGAACGAAGCGGGCAGCATCGACCACCAAACCGATTCTACTGCAAAGACAATGCCGGAGTCAAAAACTATCGAAACGTCACCGTCAACTTGGGCGTGTAGCGTTTTTCCTGGTACTCTGAAGCAAGTACCTGGAAGCGGTAATGCTGTCCGTCGTCGATCGAACGATCAATCTGCGGGGCAATCGCCAGACCGTAATTGGGCGTTTTCCCGGAAAGCCAAGCGCGAACCAAGTCGGCGACATCCAGCCGGTACTCGATCGGTGGATCTACGACATCGCGCTCCGCGTTTGGAGGAACGATGATGTGCGGCGAAGGCGTCGCTGTGTCGACACCGAAACGAAACGTCCGCCCGCCTCGCCACGTTTCACCGGCAGACGGTCGTTGCCAAGTTGCCTCGCTCTCGTCCCAAGGCGTCGTCAGGCCGAAGGCGTGCACCTTCGCGTTGCCTTTGCCGCTTGGGTCCCACACATGGAAGCTGACCGTGGCTTCGACGACGCGGGCGTCCTGCGGCATGTCAAGCTTGTCCAAATCAAAATGGACAAGAAACGCACTACATTCGTCGCGACGCTTCAGTCGATTGTCGCGTGGGACGCTGCCGAAGTTCTGGTCGGGCGACTCCGGATCGACGATCGTATCTCGCACGGCATCTCGACCCTGCAGGATGATTACCGAGCCAGTTCCTTCCTGCCCCGGAGTCTCGGACATCGCCGCCGGACTATTGGGAGCGAACTCTTCAACATAGGCCGGCGGCGCATTGGCCGCGTCGCGACGCGGCGTGCGAAGGTCTACAAGGCGACGCACCGGCCGAGGCGCCGCCTCAGATATGACACGAGCCACGCGGACACGCAAAGCCCAAACGTCCTGTGGTCGCAAACTAGCATAGTGAACCTCGCCAGCGTCTTCGCCGCCGGCGACGCCGGTACCCCGATGTTCGGCTTTCAAGTTCAGTGCCTCCCTGACCGACTGGCCGACGGCCCATCGCGGCTGCCCCAGCACTTTGGCCAGCAGCGTCAGGTATTCCACGTCCTGCTCGCCACGGCGGTAGGCTTTCAGCCGAACCGACGGAATCGGCTCGCGTTGGCCCAAGTAACTGCCGGGATAGAACAGCGAAAGTTGATCGGCCTGCTCCCACGATTCGTGACGGCCAATGGTCTGCCAGGGCAGGACGCCGTCGCTACCCAGAGTCCAGGAATCCAAACACCAGCCGACCGCCTGCATGTTGCTCTCGTGGATGGCGTTCGTTGTGCCATAGTCGACGACGATCTGGCCGAAGTCGCGTTTGCGGTCCAGCACGATACGCGTGTAACGGCGCAAGACACGGCCGTTTACCACGTTGTAATCAAGCACATGATCCAGGGAATCTCGTTGCCATTGGGGCCGCGAGATGTCGCAACGATAGAGCAGCTTGGCCTTCTCCCCTGTGTTACCGCGCGCCGCGGCTACGCCTTCATGAAATGCTTCGCCAAAGTAGCGCAGTGCCCAGTAGTCCTGGAAGTTCGCCGGTTCGTCCAACAGCCACGGCGACGACCCGCGCGACCAGCCGCGGCTCTTGAAGTTCACCTTGTTGTTGAAGTAGCAGTGAAACAGCGTGTCGTGCCAGCCTTGTCTTTCAACATGCGCGGCGATCTGCCGCGACGCTTCCGTAAAGGCCTCGCGATATCCGGGACGAAAAGCCCGGTCGGCCCAGTAGTCGCCGTTGTAGTCCGGATCGATCGGGCTGGGCCAATTCTCATGGAGCGGCAAGTAAAACACCTCCAGCGGCACGCCTTTGCGCGGCAAGTCGTCAAACGCCGCTCCGCTCAAGTAAGCGCCGAACCGCCGCTCCCATTTCGACCAATCGAGTTGCCCGTCACGCCACTCGGGAGCGCACCCATCGTCCACGCGGCCGTTCTGTGAATAAGGCAGTCGATTCAGCAGCGTACGATGAACGTGTGCCAACCGGTAATAGTCGCCCTCGTTTTCGGGCAAGCTGTAGCAATTCATCTCCGACAGGAAACTCAGAAAATCCGGCAGGGTAAAATCCCAGACCCGGACGATCACGTTCAGTTTCAGCGTGCCGCCATCAGCCTCCAGCGTCAATGTGCCGCGATGGGCACCGGTTCGCGCCGCATGCGGCACGTAGACTTCGCACAAGAGACTAGCGCGAGTTTGGCCGGCAATTCGGTTGTCGGAGTGCGGTACACTGACCGGATTTTTCAGCGGGACAACCGGATCCGGCAGTGGGCCAGCATTGGAGTTCACGTAGCGGTAGCGGCCCCAGGTGACCTCGAACCCCTGATCGTCTTCTTCGAACACAAGCGACGGCCGGACGTTGTGGACCTGACCGTCGAGCAATACCTGAAACGCCACGAACTCGTTACGCGCGGCGGCCAGCCGTACCTGTCTGTCTTTCGCTCGGAACAGGTGATTCGCGCTCGCGTACTCGGCCGGTTGTTCAGGAATCATCTTGCCGGTCGCCGGATGCACTTTGTCCAGCGCGTCGATCACCGTCACTTTCGCGCCCGCCAGCGTCGGCAGCGGAGCGGCCTCGCCCAACGATTCCGGAAACGTACCCGGCAGTGGCTCGCGGTCGAAATCCGAGACGCGGAAGGTCTCCGTCACCGCCGCTCCGATGTTCCCTGCCCCATCAACGGCCCGAACGGAGAGTTTGACTTCTTGCCCGGAGCGCAGGTCCAGATCGCGCAACCGCATCTTGACTTGCTGTTCTGGATCACCAGCCGCCGGAATCAGATACCTCGGCACCAGCTTGCCGTCGAGTGACACCAGAAAACCAATGGTGCCCGCCGGCCCTTCGTCACGCGGCGTCGTCCAAAGGATTTCGGCCTCGCCAGCCGGCAGATCGCTCGTGTCGACGGCTATCTCACCCGGAGCCGCCGGAGGGTCTCCGTCTGCCGGCCCCAGGGACACTGTGAAAAACGGCGCACTCCCCTGCCCAGACTCGCGACTGTGGAAGAAGCGATTGGGGAAGTGACGCGAGTTGAACTGTTCGCCGTTGCGAGTCCACTCGGTCCCCGTATCGTCAAAGACCAGCATCCCGTGACTGACGCCCGCAACTCGGGCCGCCACGATCCGCGGATCGACCGGAATCCGCTGCCAGCCCTGCTGGTCCGGCGGCGAAGCGTCGGCCATGCGCCAGATGGTACCGCCTTGCCCCAGCATTACGGCGGTCATGTCGCTTGCGGGAGACGCCCAAGGCACATCCGGATACTGCCGTGCATTGTGCGTTGAACTGCCCGCTTGTGCTTGGTAGCTGGGCGAGGTGCCTTCGACCCACGGTGCAGCAAACGAGCTGACCGTCACCCGGCGAGCGATCTCGTTGCCCGATACGCGCAAATGCAGCGTTGCGCTCAGGATCACTCGGCCACGAAGCGGACCCGGCTCGATGTCCAGCAGGAACATCTCCTGAATCGACTTCAGCTTCAGCCGATTCGACCCTCCGGTATTACAGTTGGCTTCATCGCCGACATTGGAGAACCAAGCATCGCGAGTCACGGGAACCCGAACCGTTTCAGGATTTTGGCCAAACGCCGCACCGGCAAAGGCAAGGCAGATCACGGCAATCCGTCGACAAGTGGTTCTCTGTGACATTGGATGCATCTAACTTCATCCCCTGAAAGAATGGACGGTGAAGACCATCGGTGGCCATGGTTGGGAATCGCATCGACTAGAGGCCCCCAACGACGACCGAATCTCTCGGCAAGACCAAATCAGACGCCCAGCGTCGCGAGCGTCGTGGGACGTGGCAATGGCCTCCTCTAAGGTCTCGCCGTGGCCGACTACTTCCTTGGACACCGTATCCCAGGCAATCCAACGACCTTCGTGCTCCGACTCGACTTCGACGGGAATCTGGGTCTCCACTCGATACGCCTTTCCTTCAATTCGCTTCGATAACCGGTCGCCCTGCATCTCCAACTATATCGACCTTTGGCTATGGCGGCGAGCAATCACTCTCCTTTCGGCTCTGTATCGTCATGCGAACTCGTCGTCCGCGAAGACGTTCGACACACCAGGTGCCTGTAGCCGTGAGCTGCCAGGTTGTCGCCACGGACGAACGAAACTGACCCGGCATACCAAGAGCAAGTCCCGTTGCTTGTCCACATTTGCAGCTAGTCAGGCTTGCGAAACGTGGCGTAGCACGTACAATACGTGATTCCATAAGTGGAAAGAAGGTCAGCGTTCGCTGTCCGTGACAGCGTAAGGCATTAACACATAAGAGGTTACGAAAGGCATAGGACCGTCGCCATGTTCCGAGGCAGACCGAGAAACAGTAGGTCGAAAAAGCGTCTAAAGGCGCGCGCACGGGCCAAAAAGAAAGACCCCCTGTTCGTTGAGGGCAAACGACCGCGCCCCATGTATGTTGACTACAAGGATATTGACTTACTAAAGAAGCTGGTCAACCGGCACGGCCGTGTGGTCGGCCGAAGAAAGACGGGATGCTCGGCCGCGAGTCAACATGCGGTGACGATTGCGGTCAAGCGTGCCAGATTCATGGCTCTCTTGCCGTATTCGGGCGAGTAGGTCTGGCGTGAACCGCGCACCTGTCCGCTTCAAAACGAATCGTCGCGTCGAGTTCCGCGACACCGATGCCGCCGGGATTGTCCATTTCTCGGCTTTTTTTGTCTACATGGAGCAGGCCGAGCACGAGATGCTGCGGCATCTCGGTCTGAGCGTCATGCTGAAAGATGCGGATGGCCACATAAGCTGGCCGCGCGTGTCCGCTTCGTGCGACTATCGCAATGCGGCCAAGTTCGAGGACGTGTTGCAGGTCGAGGTCACCATCAACGAAGTGGGCCACACAAGTGTGACCTACGGTTTTCGCTTCACTCGAGACGACAAACCCATCGCCACCGGGTCGATCACCGCCGTTTGTTGCCGCATCAAGCCGGATGGAACTCATCGCGCCACCAGAATCCCCGCGAGGATCGCCGAGAAGCTGCGTGGCGAGACCGAGGCGGAGAGTGAAGAGCCGACAACAAAAGGGCAAGGAAATGGGGGCAGGGGAATTGCTTAATTGAGCATTCCCTTGCCCCGATTCCCATGCCACATTCTTTGCGAACCATCGACTTATCGGTCCTTCAGTTTCTCGGCTACTCTTTGAATGATCTCTCCTGCTCTGATAACTTCTTTGTCGGTCACATCAAGGTGTGTGACCGCGCGAATCTTCGCAGGGCTCACCGTCAGAACCAAAACGCCTTTTTCCTCCAGAGCCGCCAAGAAATCGAACGCGGTCCCCAAAGAAGAATCGACACGGAAGATCACCATGTTTGTGTCGACGTTTTCCGGTTCCAGTGACAGCCCCTCCGTTTCGCGAATGGCGTTGGCTAGAATCTTGGCATTCGCATGGTCTTCCGCCAGGCGTTCCACGTTGTTTTCCAGAGCATACAGGGCGCCGGCAGCGATGATACCCGACTGGCGCATCCCGCCTCCGAAGACTTTTCGGTGACGCCGCGCCAATTGGATCAAGTCGCGTGGTCCGGCCAACGCCGAACCGACCGGAGCTCCGAGCCCTTTGCTGAAGCAGACGCTGACCGTATCGAAGTGCTTCGCCCACTCGGCTGCTTCGATTCCCGAGGCGACAACGGCGTCGAACAGCCGAGCACCGTCCAAGTGACGGCGAAGCCCGTTCTCTTCGGCCCAGCGGCATACGGCCTCGACGTTTTCGTAAGGCAGAATGCGTCCGGCGCCTCGGTTGTGTGTGTTCTCCAGACACACCAGTCGCGTACGCACCATGTGCTCGTTGTCGGGACGTATCAAATCGCGTAACTGGTCAAGTTGCATCACGCCAAAATCGCCTTCCACGGTTCGCGTCGCCACGCCGCTCAGTTGCGCATAGGCGCCTTGTTCGTAGTTGTAAATGTGGCAGTTGACGTCGCAGATCAGCTCGTCGCCCGGCTGGCAGTGAACGCGGACGGCGACCTGATTGGTCATCGTGCCCGACGGCATGTAAATCGCGGCCTCCTTGCCCAGCATCTCGGCGCAGAGGTCCTGCAGCCGTTTCACGGTCGGGTCGACGTCAATCACGTCGTCGTTCACCTCGGCGTTCGCTATGGCGACGCGCATCTCGGGCGACGGTTTGGTCACCGTGTCACTGCGGATGTCTATGGGACGGTCAGTCATGAATCAAGTCCTCGCTCGGTAGAATTAGCCCGTTTCCGCTCAAACGGCGTGCGGGAGATATCCAGAAAGCTACCAGCGTTGGCATCATCTTTCCAGAGGACTGTCAGCGGGCCTTTCGCGAAAAGTGTAATCCGCACACAATAGGTTTGCAGCAGACAGGACAAAGCCAAACACAACCGACACGGTGATGGCGATGACAACCAACCAACCCTTGAACATTCAACGAATTGACACGAAACGCGACAATGTCGAGCAAGCTCTAGACACACTTCGCGAAAAGCTCAGCCCGCGCGGCGATATCGTCAGCGAGCGCGGTCGCCAACTGACGATCGAGGTGTTCGGCGATCCGCTCAGTCCACAGCAAGTCGTAGAGAAGATCTGTGGCGACGTTCAGCGCGAGGGTATGGCCGCCGTGTTGCGATACTCCGATAGACTGGACGGCGCCCAATTGACGCCCGAAACGATTCGCGTGAGTGACGAAGAAATTGGGGCGGCACACAGTCAGGCTTCGCCCGAATTCCTGGAAACAGTTCGCCGCATTCGCGAGAACATCCTGGAGTTCCAGAAAGCCATTTTGCACCAGGATGTGGAAATCGAGCGGCCTGGTGGCGCGAAATTAGGGCAACGGTACGTGGCTCTGAAGCGTGTCGGCGTGTGCGTTCCGGGCGGTGCGGCGGCATATCCTTCCACGGTGCTGATGACGGCCGTACCGGCAATGGCCGCCGGAGTGAAGGAAATCGCCGTGGTGGCCCCGCCGACTTCGTTTGGCGCCAACAATCCGGACGTGTTGGCCACCTGCTGCGAGGTGGGAGTCGGCGAGGTGTATCGCGTCGGCGGTGCTCAAGCCGTGGCCGCATTGGCGTATGGCGTCGATGGCATCCGGCAAGTGGACAAGATCGTTGGTCCGGGCAACCTGTTCGTCGCTTTGGCCAAGCGACACGTGTACGGCGAAGTGGACATCGACTCGATCGCCGGCCCCAGCGAAGTGGTCGTTATCGCCGACGCGACGACGCGCCCCGACTTCACGGCAGCGGACCTTCTGGCACAGTCCGAACATTCGCCCGGCGCCAGCATTTTGATTACTTGGAGCGCCGACGTGTTGGAAGCGACGGTCGGGGAACTCGAGCGGCAAGTTGCACGGTTGTCGCGAGCCGAGCTGACCGTGCAAAGCCTGCAAGACTTCGGAGCGTTGATATTGGTGCAAGACGAAGACGAAGCGTGCCAGATAACCGATCTCATCGCACCCGAGCATTTGCACATCGCCACGGACAACGCAGCATCGTTCCTGAGTAGAATCCACAATGCCGGAGCGACCTTCCTGGGCAACTACAGCCCCGTGGCCTTGGGCGACTATGCCGCCGGCCCCTCGCACGTCTTGCCCACGAGCGGTACGGCGCGCTGGGCTTCGGGACTGTCCGCCAACGATTTCCTCCGCGCCCACAGTGTGATTGCGTACACGAAAGAGAGCATGGAGAAGGTCGCCGTCGACGTTCAACGCATGGCGGACAAGGAGGGCCTGACGGCCCACCGGGCAAGCGTGGACGTGCGGATCGGTTAGACACTTGCAGTCCGTCTTCAATTCGCTGCCGCCCTGAATTCGTTGGGAATCAAATCTCTTCCCCAGCGAATTCAGGGCGGCAACGAATGAGTTAGACGATCACGCTTTCGATTCCCAGCAACTCACCGATGCTTTTGATTGTCGTCGCGTGGTGGCCCACACCCAGAGCGAAGTGATGCGTGGGGCCTTCTGCCACCCAGCGTTTCAGGAACGTGCGCACGTCGGGTTCAAAGAAGCCACGGGTGTTCGTGTTGCCCGTGGGCGGAATCGGTCCATGCACTGACTGGCCTTCGGCAATCACGAACTTGAACTTGCCTTCGTACGTGATGCCGATGCTCAGCATCGTGATCGGGCCTTCCTTGATCTTGAATTCCACGCTGGCACCGGAACCAGGCTTGCCGTGGTACTTCAGCAGGCTGCGCAACACCGGTTTGCCCTGAGCGATGTTGACGTGATGCGGGCCGTCGTGACCTACTAAAACGAATCCCTCGTCGAAGTCGATCGGATGGAACTCGGCGAAACTGCCGCCGATATCCAGCCGGTCCATAATCAGCATGGCGATGCACGTCTTCAGGTCCGACTCGCCGCACATGGGAAAACCGGCCGCCGTCAGCAGCGAATTCCCGACGATCAGATTCGTTACGAACTCGCGAGTTTCGCTGCCTTCCTCGCCTTCGTAGTAGTACGCCAATCCGTCCAATTCGTACTCATCGACGAATTTGTCCAACGCCACGGCAACGCGCGCGGCGACCAACAGGTCGTCCTCGGTCAACTTGCACGTGATCGGGTCGGATTCTGGATCGGGTGTGTCGAACAAATCGAGTATCTGACGCTGCTTCGCTTCGATTTCCGGCGGCGTGACAGTTCGCCCAAGGCAAACGAGATCGTCGACTTCGGTCTGAACTATGTGGCAGCCGAAGGCCGCGGTAAACGCCGTTGGGTCGGAGTGCATGTCGAGCATCGACTCCAGTACGTGGCCAAAGTGCCCGATGCGTGCCCGCCCGAGGTCGTGCAGCACTCTTGCGATGCTGCACCATTCGGCAATCTCCCGGTCGGCGGCCGGATCGTCGTGGAGGGTTCCCAAGATGACCGGCGGCGGTCGTTTGCCCATGCGTATCGCCACTCCCGTAAACTCCGGGACGCTACAGAAATCGTCATTCGAGAGCTGCATGTACGTCGAGGCGCGCGAGTAGTCCATGGCTCGAAGCGGCTGCAAAGCGACCAGCACGATGGGGACATCCAGCTCGCGAACCAGAATCCCGAAGGTCGAGGATGTGGCGTACGTAACCATGTCGCAAAAGACGAGATCCAGAGGCGCCGACTTCAGCTCTGGCAGTACGGCATAAGCGGATCTGGCGTCGTCCACCAAGCCGAAGTTAGTGACTTGGACATCGTGAGCCTCAACCTTCTCCACGAACGTATCGAGCTTGCCGTGCATCTCGTCGAGCAGACCATCGAACTGATTCCAGTACGTATGGTGCCCGACGCCGAACACGCCTACATTCGCCGTCAGCTTCTTGCGTCGTTCAATTCTCATGTTGATCCTCGATCGTTATTCCCGCAGACGAGTCCTCGCGACGATTCGGGCCGCGGCGGCGGGAACAGATAACTAGCGGCGGCTCCGACGAAGAACACCGGCGTGCAAGTGAAGAGGCCATACCACCAACCGTGGATGTCGGTACACGCCCAGACGATTGCTAGACTTGCCGCGCCGGTGGCCAGTCCGACCAGCGCCCCCCCTGTGTTCGCTCGCGGAACGAGCATGCCCAGCAAGTACACGCCCAGCAGAAGTCCAAGGAACGAACCGGCGATCGTCATAATGATGTCGATGACGTGTTTGCCCAGCAGCGGGGCCAGCAGTGCAGCCCCGATCACGCAGATACCGAACAAGAAACACAACGCGCGGCTCACGGAAACGGGAACCTGCCGGCCAGACAACCAGTCGTACACCAGCACGGCGGTCAAGCTGTTGATGCCGCTGTCGATCGTGCTCATCACGGCAGCGAACAACCCGGCAAGCAGCAGGCCGCTCAAACCGGCATACGGCAGTTCGTTCAAAACGAAATGCGGCATCAGTTGATCTTGCTTTTCCAGTGCGGGAAAACCGTCGCTTCCTGGTTGGTTGTAGAATGCGAACAACGTGGTTCCCACGGCGAAGAACAGTACGGCCACCACAGTGGCCACCGCTGCATTGATCAACAGTGCCTTCCGCGCGTCGCCCAGGCTTCGTGTGCAGAGAAACCGCTGGACAGCAACCTGCGAAGTGGTGTAGCCAGGCAAATAGGCAAACAGTCCGATGGCAAGGGCGGAGAAGAACGTCCGTCCCCGTGTCATGTCCAGGTCCATATCGAACATCTGGAATTTGTCGTCGGCTGTTCCCAGGCTGAGGACGGTGTCCCAGCCGCCGTCGATTTTCCCCAGCGTCAGGAAAAACACCGCGATCATCCCGCCGCCCAACGTCGCTGCCTGTAGCACGTCCGTCCAAATGACCGCCCGGATTCCGCCGAGGGCCGTGTAGAACGTCGCGAACAACCCCACGGCAACAAGCGTCCAGGTGAATTGAGTTTCGTTGAGCTGTAAGACCGCCTTGAGGATCAATCCTGTGGCGTACACCATACTGCCCATCCAGCCGATGGCGTAGAGGGCGAACAGCAGCGTGCCCAGTCGCCGCATCGGTCGGCTGAAACGGATTTCCAAGTACTCATAGACGCTGGTCACTCCCAAGCGGTGATACACTGGCACGAATATCCACCACAAGACGGGCGTGATAATCAGGGGAATACAAAGGTACGTGACCAGCAAATGATAGTTCTCGTAGGCGCCTTCGCGAGGCAACGCGACGAACGAGATCGAGCTGAACGCCGTGGCAAACAACGACACTCCGACCGCGAACCAATTCATCCGCCGACCGCCGACGAAATAGTCTTCGTTGTCCCGCTGGCCGCGAGCAAAGAAAATTCCCAACGCCAGGACCACGCCCAAATAGCCGACGAACACACACCAGTCGGTGACCGCCAATTCTCTCATAATCTCGCCTGCTCTGATTTCGTCATCGTGAGCTTGAACATGTCAGCGACGTTCTTAACGCAGAAGTCTCAGCAGGATACTACAAACGGCCTTACTCAGAAACCATCATGCTGAGGGAAAACAGCGACGGGTGTCTGACAGAAGGCTCGACGTTGCGGCGAGATACGAGTCTTGCCAGAATAGTCGATAAGTGATTCCACAGGGAGTATTTCACGGCAGCGGTTGCCGCGGCGATTGCCGCCGCGGACGAACTTGGCGAAGAAGATACTCCAGGGCGACAAACACCCATCGACCGCGTCGCCCAAAACTCTAAGGCCCATGCATGTTAAGAAAACGCTTGACGAAACGCTGCTGGACGCAGGTGTCACGTACTTGTATGGCTGTTACGCGACAGATGTACTGCTAGACGCGGACGCCCGACCGTGCGGCATCGTCGTGGCCAATCGCGCTGGTCGGCGACTACGTGTTGACCATCTGCGATCATATGGTCCACCGCACGTTTCCAGACACGGTGGTCCAGTCGTTCAGCAACTACGACTCGCATGGCTATCCGAGCGACCTCTATTTCGCGCTCACGCCGCGCGGGATCGACCTACGCAAGCTACAGGAACATCTTGTACAGAAAGGCAAATCTCGACGCGGAGGTACTCGAACACGAGGACTCACTGCCGGTGCCGCCCGGTCGAATCGCCACGGCCGTGCAGCGATTGAAGACGGGCGAGAACATGAGTCTGGAGGCAGCCATTGTGTTGCTCCATCAAGATGTGGCGCTGCCCTCGCTGCGCGACGCTCATGCAAGCGCCGTGGGCGAACAACGCATCACCTACGCTCGTTTTCTGGGCGTCTGTGGCGATCCCGCGGCACTGTCCACGTTGATTGCTGCGATCGAAGACACGGACCAATGGGACGCGAAGATCCCGCTGGGCGCGATGGCCGAGTATTCGCAGTTGCCGACGCGCTTGGACAGCCTGCTCCTGGCGATCGGTTTCATCCGCGATTCCAGGGCCCTGCCAGCCATTCTGAGAAAAGCCGAAAGACTCGACGCCAGTGTGTGTCTGTCCCACCATCGCGCAGTCGCCTTGGCGTTGGACCAAATCGACGATCCGGCCGCAGCCGGGCCATTGGCCGAATTGCTTCGCAAGCCGCGCATGATGGGCCACGCGAAGACATCGCTGGACAAACCCAGCAGCCGCATCGAACCGCTGCGCGAGATCGTCTTGGCACGAGCGTTATTTCGCTGCAGTGACCATCAAGGACTTGGCAAGAGAATCCTGACCGAGTACACGCAAGACATCCGTGGCCACTTCGCCCGGCACGCAACGGTCGTACTTGGCGACAACGACCGCTAGCACCCTACGATATTCGCGACGCAGTTCGCGGACCATAGAATTGTGCGGGTTCGTACCGGGGTAATCCTTGCGAGGCAGACGGCAACCATGGCTGCCTTCTGCCTCCGTTGGCCGCCTGGGAGTGGTCTGCGGCAGTCGACCCTCAGCCCCGACCAAGAGATCATCGCGGACTTCCAGAAGTCCGCGATGATCTCTCCACCCACGTAGCCTGGACGATCTCCCACATTCGCTCGTGAATTGGGCTTTTCAAGTCACTGCAGAGGGCATACGTCGCAGAACGGCCGTCCCGCCCGCGAGGGGCGATCAGCCCGCGTCGTCGCAGCTTGATTGTGTGGCGACTGACAGCGTCCTTGGACATGCTCAACTCGCTCGCCAGCTCATTCGGTGTGGCCGGACCCTGCGTTTGAAGATGCCGCAGGATCTGAAGCCGTCGCAAGTCTGTGAATGCCGTCGCTATCTCGAAGATGGCCTCGTGCAGTTGCGGACGAAGTTCGGGCGGAGGATCATCGCGGACTTCCGGAAGTCCGCGATGATCCTCTCTTAACTCTGGTCCGCCGAGCACTTTGAGAAGCCACCGGCTCATTTTCCCGCTGAGAGTATTGCCCGCGTAGGGTGAATCCAATCTGTAGTGGCAGTTTGGGCCGGATTTCCGACCTTGAATCAATCCGGCGGTGGTCAGTGCCCGTAGGTGAGCGGATATTGTGTTCAGCGGAACGTGCAGCTTCTCGGCAAGCGCCGTTGGCTGGGTCTCGCCGTGTTGCGCCAAGTACTCCAGGATGCGCAGTCGAGGATAGGAGGCGAGGACACGGGCCACGCGAACGATGATTTCGTCCATGGTGCTCTCCCAATAACCATCGCGGACTTCCAGAAGTCCGCGATGATTCTATCGTGTTTCTGCCGCCTGGAGAAGATGGCACGGAGAGTGTGGTTGCCATCGAGTCCGACTTTACCAGACAATGATGGGGCTGAATCGGAAGTTGACGTTTCAGGACAAGGTATTCTGGTTTATCCCTAAGGATCGCCTGCACTCTTTGGACTAACAAAGGACTCCGGGAGGTTCTGGTAAGACTAGATGAAGGAGGTCAATCGTGAGACTGACGAAAATGACACATGTGAGAACACGAGGGCACTCAACGGGATTGGCGGTGCTGGCTGGGATGGCTTTGTGTGCATCGTGCGGGTGGTGCCTTGGTCAAGACGTGCCGGACCCAGGAAACGCACGCGTCCTCGAAATCCAGGATCTTTTTGAGTCTGTGCGTATACCCAACATTACGGTGACAACGGACGGGACGGTCCTGGCCTTCGCAAGAAGCGGACGGCTGCTTCGCCGCAGTGAGGACGGTGGCAAGACGTGGAGTCCCGTTCAGGAAGTGGGACACGATGCATCGGGTAGTGCGATCGTCGACGAGAACACCAAGGACGTGATGGTGGTCAACCCCAAGGGGCCGTACCTGTGGCGCAGCCGCGATCACGGGAAGACATGGGAGCGAGAGACGATTGTCGTCAAGCCGAACGCGGTCGATCATGGCGATCCCGACGGTGTTCCGGCGCACACGGCTTGCTCGGAATCGGGAGTTACGCTTCGTTACGGCAAGCACAAAGGCAGGCTGCTTATGCCCGCCCGCGTACAACCGCCGAAGGGCAACAACGATCAGGAGTGGTGGCCGTACAACTACAACATGGCGATCTACAGCGACGACGACGGCAAGACGTGGCAGGCGAGCGGTCCGGTGCAGAACGGCACGGGCGAAGGCACGCTGGCCGAATTGTCCGACGGTGCGATCTACTACAACTCGCGCTCGCACATGGCAATCGACCACCGGAGACGTATCGCCTGGAGCTACGACGGCGGGCACATGTGGACGGACTGGCGAGTCTGTGAACATCTGTTTGAAGTCGGGGAGCCGTTCTATTTCAAGTACGGCACCAAGCCAAGCTACGGCTGCAACGCGGGCTTGGTGCGTCTGCCGTTGGAGTGTACCGACGGAAAGGACGTGCTGCTCTTCAGCGCACCGGACGATCCCGGCGGCACGCGAATTCGGATGACTGTGTGGGCCAGCTTCGATCGCGGCGAAACTTGGCCGGTGAAACGGCTGGTGTACGAAGGCCCCAGTGCCTACTCGTCGTTAGCGGCCGGCCCGGACGGCACGGTCTATTTGCTTTTCGAGCGGGGCCAGAAGAAACTGTACGAGAGTGTGGCCGTGGCTCGCTTCAATCTCGCCTGGCTCAAGGCAACCGACGCTGCGACGGCAAAAGGCGCGTCGCCAAGTTTGCCGTAGTCATCCCCGACCCCAGTAGGTCCCGTCTGCCGGACGGGCCCTTGAAGTGGCAAGAGACGTCGCCACGTGATTCGAGGTCCCGTCCGGCAGACGGGACCTACCATCCGCGCCGGACTTCGGAGAAACAACAGTATGAAGAATCGACGCAAACGGCTTTGCATGGCAGTCGCGTTCGCCGTGCTTTCGTGCCACGGCTTGGCGGCCCAGGAGACGCAAAAGGAAGAACCAGCCGGCCCATTGCCGTCGATCGACAAGGCGTCTTGGATCTGGCAGGCCACCAACGTTGACGTCTGCGAGATCCGCACCACGTTCACGCTTATTGAAGTACCCTCGTCCGCCAGCATTCTGATCACGGCAGACAACGGCTACGAGCTTTACGTCAACGGAGCTTTGGCGGGCTTCGACGTGGGAGCCGGCGGTGAGATCTGGAGTTCGCTGGAACGCTACGACATCAAGTCGCGGTTGGCGCAGGGCAAGAACGTAATCGGTGTCCGCAGTATCTGTCTGGGCGGCTATCGAGGGCTGGTGGCGGCGGCCAGGATCGAAATGCCCGATCGGCCGCCATTGGAGATTCAGACCGACGCCTCGTGGCGAGTGACCATCAAGGGCGATCCCGAGGAATATTCGCACCCTGAGTTCCTCGAAGACGAGCATTGGGCCGCTGCCAAGGTCTTAGGAACGATGGGCATGGATCCCTGGGGCAAACTGACGTACGCTGGGTCGAAAGGAGGCAGGCGTCATGGAGCGCTGCCGGTTTCAATCGCGTTGAGCGATCCCGATGCGGATTTCCGCTGGCCCGATGCGGTGGCGTTCGTGGGCGACGACTGCAGCGTCTACGTGCCCATGCGCGGCGACGCCTGGGGCGTCTGCTTCCGAGTTAACAATTGGTCGCGGGCTTATACGGAATTCGATATTCCTTGCCCCTCGAAAATCGGGCGCAAGCTGTTCGTGCTCAATCCCCTGGGGCCTGACGCCGACCCTCGCTTGTTGGTCGATGCCGGGAAGGGTGCCATCGGCTCGCCCAGCGTCAGCTATGACGGCAAGTCCATCTATGTGGCGATGGCTGCCGACGGCGAGAGCTTCTTCCACATCTATCGTGTGCCGGCCGAGGGCGGGTCGCCCGAGCGACTGACCGACGGTCCTTTCCATGACATTGATCCCGCCGAGCTGCCTGACGGGCGGATTGTATTCACCTCGACCCGTGCCGGCAGCTTCGAGGAATACCATAACCCGCCGTCGCGAGCGTTATTCGTCATGCAGCCGGACGGCAGTGAAATCGAACCGATCACCTTTACGCCGACCTTCGATAACGAGCCGAAGGTCATGTCCGACGGTCGGATCGCCTTCATCCGCACGGACAACTTCTTTGATCGCGCCAAAGTCGAAACGCAAATCCACATAATCCGCCCGGACGGTAGCGACGGCTTGACCGAACTGGGCGCCGACGTGGGGGCCGACTACGGTGTGCGTTTGCGGGCGCTCGGCTACGGCAGCCCGGCACCGTTACCCGGCGGCAAGCTGGCCTGCATCTCCAGCCGCGGGAACTTCATTGCCACTCCCGGCGCGCCGGAGGCATCCTTCCACAAACTGCCGGGCGGGTTGGGCGATTTGGCATCGCTACCCGACGGGCGTTTGCTTGCGACGGTGCTGAGGCCGGAGGTAACGCGGATGGTCTCGGATGTGCTGGCCGTAATCGACCCGAGCGACGATCGGGTCGTCGCCGTCTACGAATCGCCAGACGGCTCGATCCATTCACCCGTGTTCCTGGGGCCACGGCCGCGCCCGCCCATCCTGGCCGATACTGTGGACCGCGAACAAATCGGCAGTAACGACGCCACCGGATTCCTCTACTGCCAAGACGTTCGGTTTACCAGAAAGCACAAAGCCGACTGGGAGCAGATCCGCGCCATTCGTGTTCTCGGCGCGAAAGCCCTCACTACTCGCTCGTCCCATTCACACATCGTGCACGCGGGTCACGAGACGGTGGAATTGGGTACCGTGCCGATCGCACCGGACGGGTCTTTCTACGTCGAGGTCCCCGCCGATCTGCCGCTGGCACTGCAAGCCGTCGACGCCGAAGGTCGATCCGAGTTGAACGAGATGTCATGGACCTATGTCCGTCCGGGTGAAACGCGATCGTGCCTGGGCTGTCATCATGCACGCCGCGCAACGCCGCCACGCGAGCTCGGCTTGTCCCAAGCCATGCGAGCGCGACCCTTGAAACTGCTGGGCCAAGGACAACCGCATCACTTTCGCGGAAACAACTCCGGTGTCACGGGCATGATGGATCTGCAATTCGAACGCTTCCGCGAAACGGCCTCGTTGAACCTGCACACCAACTGCGCTGGACCGCTTACCACTGGCACGCAGGAAGTTGCCGCGCTCGTCGAACAACTTGGCGGCGATGATGATGCGATTCAGATTTCCGCTGCACAGCGATTGGCTCTCTTCCGAGATCGTTCCGCCACAGCAGCGTTGGTCGACGCGTTGCAGGACAAGAACCGCGAAGTCCGCGTCGCTGCCGCGATCGCACTGGCAGCATGCGGCACTCGCGAGAGCATACCGTCCCTATTGGAAGCGTTAACGGACAGATACCAAGTCGCGGCACAAGCGGCGGCAGTGGCGTTAGAGAATCTGACCGGACACGCCGAGCCGTTTCAACCTTTCGTCTCCACGACGGAACGCCAGCCACAGGCCGACGCATGGCAAGCCTGGTTCCAGGAGAACGATTGGGGGACGATCGAAGAATCGCTGATCGAGCGCATCTCCACCGAGGATCGTGCGACACAGCGGCGAGCGATTGTTGCCCTGGGGCACATTGGTGGCGATGCGGCTCGCACGGCTCTCCGAAACTTCGTGACAACAGAAAAGGACAACAACCCTTATCCGCCATTCGAGAACAACAACCGCACAGACCGATTTACGTTCCCGGCCGATTCGCCCCTGAACCCCCGCACCTTGCAGGAGGCAGTTCGGGCGATTGGCTACCTCCAGGACACCAGCGCCGCCGGCTTGCTGCGCGATATCCTGGCCAATCACATCGACCCGAAGACGGGCAATCTGTTCCTGGCCGAGGCGGCAATTGATGCGTTGGGGCGTATCGCTACGCCTGAGGCCGAGACGATTCTGATCGACACATTCGCTAAGCTCCAAGATTACATACACTACGTGGGCTGGTACAGCGATCACCCGGCGCTGTATGCCTGCCATGCATCTCCGTTGCACGCCCGCATCATCGCGGCCCTCGATCGGATCGGCTCGACGCGTGCTGGGGACATCGTGCCTCACCTGATCCGCTCGGTGCCGACCGATCCCGACCGCGCTTTGTTCCCGGAAAGCGACACGTATGAAACGCTCGTCGGACGTGTCATCCTTCGCAGCGGCCGCGGCGATGAACTTGTCGAGACCTGCCTGGCGTTGCTCGGTGATCCGCAGGCGAAGGCAGTGGAAGATCTCAAGCAAGCCGTTAGCACGACCTTCGGCGCCTGGGCCGGCACGCCCGCCCCGGACAACCGAGCCGCACACATGCTGTCGCTCGCGTGCCGTGGCCAGGAGTACGAGCCGCAAGTCCGTGCGGCATACGAGCGTTATCGAGCGAAGCCTGAAGACGAGATCAAGCGTCCGTTGGGCAACCCAAGCTGGATTCCACAACGGCACTGGGTGCTGTTCTACTTAGGCCGCACGTTGGGCAACCTCGGAGATCCACATTCCGTCGACACGCTGATGGCGTCGTTGGCGCCCGAATTGAACGAAGCGCGTCACGGCCGCCCCGATCCGTCCGAGCCCAACATCCACTTCCTACAACTGGAATACACGCCCTGCTGGCGCGCCGCCGCTGCATGGGCTTTGGGCCAGATCGGCGACCGCCGCGCCGTACCGGTTCTGCTGGATGTCATCCGCAACCTGGACAACGCCACCGACACACGCCACGCCGCCGCCGAAGCCCTCGGAAACATCGCCGATCCAGCCAGCCTCGAAGCGATCCAACAACTCGCCGCGGGATATCCCGAAGTATCCACACGCCGTGCGTTGATCGAGGCGCGTGAGCACTCGTCACCACGTTGAGCTATAATGGCAATCGCTCAATCAGAAGGCAGCCGAACACCCAACACGTTACGAGGAGACCAAGCGATGAAATCTGGGACCACGCGTCGGACGTTTCTTCGGAGTTCTATCCTTGGTGGAGCGGGCTTGCTTCTGCTTCGCGACAGCCGTACCGCACTTGGCTATCAAGCCAATGACAAGCTTGGGATCGCATCGGTTGGTGTCGCCGGGATGGGATGGGGCGACCTGAGCAACGTCTCCGGCGAGAACATCGTGGGTTTGTGCGATGTGCATGAGAGTCGGGCAGTGAAAGCCTTCGAGAAGTACCCGCAGGCGAAGCGATTCAGGGACTTCCGCCGCATGCTTGACGAGTTGGACAAGCAGATCGACGCGGTGCTGGTAAGTACGCCCGACCATACCCACGCCGTGGCGTCCGTGGCGGCGATGAAGCGAGGAAAACACGTATACTGCCAGAAGCCATTGACTCGCACCGTGTTCGAGGCGCGGGTGATGCGGGAGACGGCGGCCAAGCACAAAGTCGTGACGCAAATGGGTAACCAGGGCTCGGCCTCCGAGGGCGTCCGCCGGTCGGTGGAACTCGCGTCGGCGGGGACGATTGGCACGGTCCGCGAGGCCCATGTGTGGTTCGGTGGCGGAGATGGCCCGCAGACTCGGCCAACGGACGAACCGCCGGTGCCGCCCGACATAGCGTGGGACCTTTGGCTCGGACCGGCGCCCTTTCGGCCGTACCATCCGGCATATATGCCAGGGGTCTGGCGCAGGTGGCGTGCCTTTGGCAGCGGGTCGATGGGCGACATGGGTTGCCACACGATCAACATCGTGTTCCGTGCGCTGCGGTTGGTTGATTTGTGGACACCGGATCCCGCGAAAGCTCGCTCGGAGCGAGTGGTGATTGGTGTCGAGGCAGAGGCTTCGGAAGTGGACGCTGAAGGCTACCCGCGATGGATGCGGGTCAACTACGACGTGCCCGCGCGCGGTGAAATGCCTCCAGTCAAGCTGAAGTTTTACACCGGCGGCCAGAAGCCTGACGAAAAAGTGATGCGCGGCGAACCGATGACCAAGTGGGGCTCGCTGCTGGATGGCGAAAAAAGCGCGATCTTTTCAGACTGCCCATGGAACACGCGGTACAACCTGTTGCCGAAGAAAGAGTTCGAGGGATTTACAGGTCCGGAGAAGACCCTGCCGCGACCCAAGAGCCACTATGTCGAATGGCTCGAAGCCTGCAAAGGCCGAGGCGAGACGTTTTCCAGCTTCCAGATTGGCGGTCCAATGACGGAGTTGATCCAACTTGGCAACGCCGCCGTGCTGATCGGTAAACCGTTCGAGTACGACACACTCAGCGGCCAGATCCTCAACGCGCCGGACGCGAACCAGCACCTCCATCGCGAATACCGCACGGGCTGGAAACTCTAGCCCTCTTCACGTTTCAGATACCACCAAGACCATAAGAGGAGAGACAGGATGCGAAAACGCATTTTCCTGTTCGTTCTGTCCTGCGTTTGTGTGTCAGGCCTATGCCAAGCCTCGGCCGAGGAGCGACAGCCGAACATCGTGCTGATCATGGCCGACGATCTCGGCTACGAGTGTATCGGCGCCAATGGCGGCACTTCGTACAAGACGCCCGTGTTGGACAAACTGGCAGCCGAGGGCATGCGTTTCGAGCATGGTTACTCGCAGCCGCTTTGCACGCCGTCGCGAGTGCAGATCATGACGGGCATCTACAACGTGCGGAACTACGTCCGCTTCGGCGTGTTGGACCGGAAGGAGACAACGTTTGCCAACCTTCTGCGCGATGCGGGCTATGCGACATGTATCGCTGGCAAATGGCAACTCCTGGGCGATTTCGAGGGGGCCGGACACTTCGGCTTCGACGAGTACTGCCTGTGGCAACTCAATCGACGCCCAGGCCGCTATCCGAATCCGGGTTTGGAAATCAACGGAAAACAAGTCGATTACTCCAGCGGCGAGTACGGCCCCGGCGTAGTCACAGACTTCATTTGCGATTTCATTACGCGCAAACAAGATCAACCTTTCCTGGTCTACTACCCAATGATCCTGACCCATTGTCCGTTCGAGCCGACTCCGGACTCGCCGGACTGGGATGCTTCCAGCAAGGGGTCACCGACCTACAAAGGTAACGCCAAGTATTTCGGAGACATGGTCGCGTACATGGACAAACTGGTCGGCAGGATCGTTGCCACGTTGGAGGCACATGGCCTTCGCGACAACACCTTGGTTCTCTTCACCGGCGACAATGGCACGGATGTTCCTGTCGTCTCGATGATGGGAGACCGCAAGGTCAAGGCCGGTAAGGGCAATATGAGTGACAACGGCACGCGCGTTCCTCTGATCGCCAATTGGCCCGGGACGATTCCTACAGGCCGCGTGTGTCAAGATCTGGTCGACTTCAGCGACTTCCTACCGACCATGTGTCAGGCGGCGGGAGTGTCAGTACCGGAGGAACTGAAGATTGATGGTCGAAGCTTCCTTCCACAGCTCAAAGGAGAGAAGGGAAATCCGCGCGACTGGATCTACTGCTGGTACTCGCGCGGAGGCCAAACCGAAAAGGCAAAGACCTTCACCCGCAACCAGCGATACAAGCTCTTCCACGACGGCAAGTTCCTCGACATGATCGACGGGTACGCACCCAATACGCTCGACGTAACCGAGCTGGACAACGATGCAGCCGAGGCCCACCGACTGTTGAAGGGCGTGCTGGAACAGTACAAGGATGCCAGGCCGAAGAACCTCCGATAGCCGTGAACACGAGCAAGAGTAGTTCGCGGCCCCTACATTTCGAAAAGCGAGGAGATCCACAATGGCAGAACACCTTCCACGCCGAGATTTTCTGAAAGGGCTACCGGCGATAGCTGCCGCGAGTACGCTCGCCGGAGCGTCCACGGCCGCCGAGGCCACACGCCCTGGCGAGGATTCGGCGCTGGGCATGATCCAGGAACCGCCCCGCGAGACCCCCGTCGTGCATGAATGCGATGTCTGCGTGATCGGCGGCAGTTGCACCGGGGTGTTTGCCGCCGTGGCCGCCGCGCGCCTGGGCGCACGGGTCGCCTTGGTGGAGCTGAACGGGTTCTTCGGTGGCGTGGCGACGGCCAGCCTGGTTAACATCTGGCATTCGCTGCACGATCGCTCCGGCAAGCAGCAGATCATTGCCGGTCTGACTGCCGAAGTGATCGAACGTCTTCGTCTCCGTGACGCTGTCACCGGAGCGCACGTGTTGAACACCGAGGTGTTGAAACTGGAGTTGGATCAAGTGGTTGTCGAGGCGGGCATACGCCCCTTCCTGCACACGATGTTCGTCGCGCCGGCCGTGAAAGACGGACGGATGACGGCAGCCATCATCGAGGACAAATCGGGCCGCCGGGCAATCCGCGCTAAGCAGTTCATCGACGCCAGCGGCGATGCCGACGTGGTGGCGCGCATGGGCTTGGAGGTTTATCGCCGCGAGTACGTGCAGCCGCCCACCATGTGTTGTATCCTCCGCGGCCTGAAAGCTGTCGCCAAGTCGCACCCTGGTTTCAATATCCACAAAGTCATCTTCGACGAGCAATACGAGCAGGCGTTGCGAAAAGGCTTTGCCTGGTCGTCACAAGTACCGGCTGACTGGGGTCGCCCCGGCGAAGCAGCCGCCCCTATCGCGGATGACCACCGGATGTTGGCCGGCACTCGCATATTTGGCATCGACTGCAGCGACGCGGATCAATTGACGCAGGCCGAGTTGGAGGGCCGCCGACAGGTGAACGCCATCTGCGAGTTACTGCGCGAGAACTTCTTGGGAGACCGAGGCGTACCGCTGGTGGAACTGCCGACCAGGATCGGCGTCCGCGAGACCCGCCACGTGCGCTGTCAGCACCAGCTTACGGTCGATGAACTGCTCACCGGAAAGCGATTCCCCGACGCCATCGCCAACGGAACGTATCACATCGACGTGCACAATGCCAAAGGCGCCGGCGTCAAGTTCCGTGAACTGAACGATAACGCGCCGTTCTATCAGATCCCGTTCGCGTCGCTGGTGCCCCGCGGTGCGAAGAACGTGTTGATCGCAGGCCGTTCGATCGACGCGGACGAGCAAGCCTTTGGCGCCGTCCGTGTGATGGTCAACTGCAATCAGATGGGCCAGGCCGCCGGCGTCGCCGCATGGCTTGCTCTGGATTCCGGCAGCCAAGTCGACTTGCTCGATGTGGACAAGTTGCGCGCAATACTGAAGAATCAGGGAGCGAATGTTATCTGAGACGCTGACCGGGGCGGCAGATACGCGTTGAGTCATGCCTCGCACGGCGAGAAGGCGAATCCGTGTTATGGCCCGCACCAGTGCCTCTGCAACACGAAGACTAGCTTGACGCGCGAGTTTTGATGTTACGAATTTCAGAGGAAGGTGCAAGAGATCATCGCGGACTTCTAGAAGTCCGCGATGGTTTTCTATTGTCGACGGAAGTCCAGACGTAACTTGGGCAGACAGCCATGGAAGATCAGACCGACTCGACCAAATCGCCGCCGTCGAAGCAGTCGCCTCCCCTCACGTGCACGCCGTACGTTTCGGCCGCGGAGTCTCCGTTGGAGTTTTCGCTCAAGGCCGTGGTCGCAGGCGTGTTGTTCGGGATCTGTTTCGGGGCGGCCAACGCGTATCTCGGACTACAGGCGGGGCTGACCATCTCCACGTCCATCCCCGTTGCGGTGATGACCGTGGCCGCGTTTCGCCTGCTGCGACAGGTTGGAATGCCAGGAACGATCCTGGAGGCAAACATTTCGCAGACGGTCGGCTCCGCTTCCAGTTCCGTGGCCAGCGGTGTCATCTTCACTTTGCCGGCGCTGTTCATGTGGCAAATGGCGCCCGGGTTGCTGCAAATGACCCTCTTGGCAATGACCGGCGGTCTGCTGGGTGTGCTGTTCATGATCCCGTTGCGGCGATACTTGATCGAGAAAGAGCATGGCAAGTTGCCTTATCCAGAGGGGACCGCGTGCTCGGAGGTACTGGTTGCCAGCGAAGTGGGCGGCTCGCGAGCCCGAAACGTGTTCTTGGGGCTGGGGGCAGGGCTGTTGTTCAAGTTCTTCTTTGGGTGGCTCAAGGTGCTGCCCGCGCAGGTAAAGGTCGCGGTGCCGGGTCTGCTGAAAGCGCAAGTTGGAATGAAAATGTCCGCGGCGCTGTTTGGCGTGGGTTACATCTTGGGACCGCGCGTGGCGTCGATCATGGTCGCGGGCGGGCTCTTGTCTTCGCTGGTGATCATTCCCGGGATCGCGTACTGGGGCGCAGATCGCGGCCAACCATTCTTCCCGGAGACAGAATTGACAATCGCCGAAATGTCGGCGGGCGAAATCTGGAATCGGTACGTCCGCTACATTGGTGCAGGTGCCGTGGCGGCGGCCGGATTGATCACGCTCATACGCAGCATTCCCGTGATGGCGGCCAGTTTTCGGCTAGGCGCGGCGCAACTAACTGAACGATTTGGGGCGGAGCCTTCGGACGTACCGCGGACGCAACGGGACCTTCCTCTCCGCGTGGTTGGCTGTGGCGTGGTTGTGCTGGCCGTGGCAATGGCCGTTGTTCCACAGGTATTCGGGGAACTCCCGGCGTCGGGCGCACGGATATGCGCGGCGGTGCTCGTGGTGATTTGCTCATTCTTCTTCGTGACGGTGGCCGCCCGAATTGTTGGCTTGGTTGGCGTGACATCCAACCCAACCAGCGGCATGACGATCGCATCCTTGCTGGGCACGTCTACCGTCTTTCTTATGATGGGTTGGACGGACTCCGCCGGCAAGGCCGCGGCGCTGACAGTGGGATGCGTGGTCGCGATTGCCGCTTCGATTGCCGGTGATACATCGCAGGATCTCAAGACGGGTTTCCTGCTTGGAGCGACGCCGAGGCGTCAGCAGATTGGCGAACTGCTGGGCGTACTGACGTCGGCGGTTTTCGTGTGTCTGACCGTGTTGTTGTTGGATCGGGCTTACGGCTTCGGCAGCCCCGAACTGCCGGCCCCGCAGGCGACGTTGATGAAGTTGGTCATCGAAGGCGTTCTCGAAGCCAAACTACCGTGGATCTTGGTTGGGATCGGCGCGGGCATCGCATTGGCGACCGAGCTTTGCCGGCTTCCATCGTTGCCGCTAGCCGTCGGCGTGTATCTTCCCGTCTCGACCATGGCCACCGTTTTTGCGGGCGGGTTGCTGCGATGGGTGATGGAACGCCGCGCCGGAAGCGAAGAGGATCGACTCCGCCGGCGCGAGCAAGGCGTGCTTTTCGGATCCGGGCTGGTCGGCGGTGAGGGTGTGCTGGGAGTGATGGTGGCAGGCGTCGTATTCTGGCAGAGTCTCAGGACCGCTCCAGGAGAGAAAGTGCCGCTGCCGCTGGAGATTGGCCAGAGGTGGATCGAGTCCGCTGCCGAAGCGGTGGGATTGACCGGTGCTGCCTTGGCGGCAATACCCCAGGTGGGCGCCGCGCTCGTCTTCGTCGTGCTCGCTACGATCTTCGCGCGGTGCTGTCGAAGCCGATAGGGAAGACCGCAAAACGCCTACTCACAAATCTCGAAGTCGTCCAATAGTATGCGGTCAGACTCGGCTCCTTCGTACACCAACTTGATATTGTCCAGCACGTCGCCTTCGAGACTCGGCCCTTTTCGGCCCCAGCCGACGCGGGCCTCGATCGCTTGGAATTCGACGTCTCGCCACTGGCCTTTCTGGAGTCCTGATACGTTGTAGCGGCAATTGTCTTTGTGCTTTTTTGACCAGATCAATATGCTCACCGTGCGAGCGTCACACAGAGGTTTGAGCTTGAAGCGGATGGTTGTTGATTCACGCACAGGCGTCGAGTAGGTGTCCCAGATCGAGACTCCTTTGGGAGGGAATGCGTATGCCTTCGAACCGTCGACGCCATCGTCGGTAACGGAGCCGCCTTCGAAGTTATCAGGACCATTTTCGAACTTCTGCGCATAAACGGCAGACCCGGGTTCGGGCGTCAGCAAACCCGGAGTCAGCAAAGCGCTCTTGGAAGGCACTGCCTTCTTCTTCCCTTGGCTTGGCCGAGCGCTGACGGGCCCGACATACTCGGTGGCGATCACCACGTCGTCGAACCAGACTTCCATGACCCGGCTTTCCGGCTTCGGATCCTTGTTGTGTCGCGCGGGCTGATCCGTATTGTAGAACAGGAGCCAGAAGCTGTTGAGTTTCAGCTTGTCGGTCGTCCGCCAGCGGAAGTCGGTGAACCGGCCATACAGTTCGCCGTCCACCCAGAACGCCTGTTCGCCGTCGGCCTTGTCCGGACTGGAGTTTGCTTTGAGCATTGCTTCAACGCAGTACCAGCGTCCCGGCTCGATCGGCGTCGGTTTGCCCTCGTACACCGATCCCCATTTGCTTTTCATTTCGTGCCAGTAGGTATAGAAATTCCAGATCCCCGGCGGCGGGTATTTGCCCCAGCGGCCGGACGGCTCGATGCCCGTCGAGAATTTGGCGTCGCCCGGCGGCGTCTCGCCGGCGCCTCCCTTCGGCCACGGCGTAGGCGTGCGGTCGGCGACCAGATGGACGAAGTGATGCACGTAACCGGTCTTTTCGTGAAACTTGACGTAGAACCTCGCGTACATCGAGTCCGCGCCCGCTGTGTGCGTGTACAAGTGGCCGTTTTCCGAAATGTGAACTGACTTGTTGCCCGGCGAATTGCCATGGATGTCGTCTGACAAGTCGATGTTTTCCTTGTTGCTGATGCTTCCCCAGCGAGCGCCGATTTGGTCGATCGTGCCCGTCTCGAAGTCATCCACATAAAGAACCCGCGGATCGCGTTCGATCCCCTCGTCGCCAGGGTACAGCGAGGCCAGCCCTCCCTTTTCCGGTCCGGGCGCCGGCAGCGACGCTTGGGGCGGTAGTGTACTCGTCTGAGCCGCCGAGGCATTCTCGCCCCCTGCCCACAACGAGAACATGAGACTCATCAAAGCCGTGACTGCCATCAACCTTTGCTTTGAAAACATCATGTCGTTCCCTTTCACGTTCGCTTGCGGTCCTACAATGCATCGCTCGGCGGAAATCATATGCCGCCGTGTATATCGGCTTACTGTGTTCAAGACAGCAGTTACTCCGGTTCTCGTACGTGAACGACTAAGCGTTGGTCGGCATCGACGTTCTCGCGAACCAGCCGACCCTGACCGTGGGGCAGAGTCACCACCACATCGCACACATCCACGTGCCCCAATCCGAGATGCGCCACGGGCGGCTGTCCCGAGCAGAAGCCGTATCCGGTGGCGATCTCCTCGGACGTCAGCAAAGAGGTCACTTTGCCAGCTTGTCCCGCGCGGTATGCCCGCACCATCGCTCCAATGCCGTTCCGATTGACCTTTCCAGTACCGACCACTTCGACGTCCAGGTAATGCCCCGACGTTGTCTCATTCTTCAGCAGCAGCGATGGAAACCTCGGCCAGAAACTTGCCAGAAACAGATCCAGCCGCCCATCACGGTCGAAGTCCCCGGACGGACCAGGCGCGAAATACATCGTTTTGCAGTTGGCAACCAGTCGCTGGTAAAAACCGGCGGACCGCTCGCTCGGAACATAGTCCTCGGGTCCGGGGAAATCCGGGCGGTGCACAAAGGCCGTTTCCTGGAACCTGGGAGGTCCGCCGCGCGATGTACCAAGGTTCCGATAGATTGCTGGATAGATCCTATCGTTGCGCAGCGTGACGACTGCCGTGTACAGATCCGGCCAACCATCGTTGTCGAAGTCGCGGATTTCGACGTGCGGAATCTTGATCGGGTACTTGACGATGCCAACACGGTCGGTGACTTCCTCGAAACGGACGCGTTTGGGAGTGGATCCGTCGTTCAGCAATAGCCGAAGTGCATTCGGCTTGGCCCAGGGGCGCTTGTGATGTGAACCGATCAGCATGTCCAGATCGCCGTCGCGGTCGACATCGCCAAAGGCAATACCACAGGAGGGACTATCGTCTTCGCGAGTGAACGGTTCGCTCGGACCAAGTTCGGTGGCTTCTCGATAGCTACCTCCGCCAAGATTGACGAACAGCCGGTTGGGACCGCCGATCATCACGTCCGGCCAGCCGTTTCCCGTTAGGTCACCTACGGCCAAGCCAAGACCCACGGCATCGCGTGGAATGGCTTCGGATAACTCGAACCGCATCCCACCGCGATTGCGAAACAACAGCGTTTCATCTTTGCGCACGCTGGCGAGCACGAGTAAATCCAAGAGTCCATCGCCGTCGAAGTCGAGAACACTGACGCTTCGTGCGTCGTCCGGTAAGTCTATCGGCGCGCCCGCGCCGTCGGTTACCTTTTCCAATTGGCCACCGCCAACGTTGTGATACAGGAGGTTTTCACGACCAAGTCGCCCGTTGTTGGTCACATACAGATCGGATCGCCCATCGTTGTCCAGATCAACGACGACCGCCCCGGACGCTCGACCGAGCCAGGCAATCGATTTCTGGTCGGACAGCGTGAACCGACCGTTGCGGTTGATCAACAGTCGATTGGGCACAGGCCCTTTCGCCCCACCAGCAATGTACATCTCGATCGGGCGGTCGGCGTACGTACCCACAAAGAGGTCGATCCAACCATCGCCATTCACGTCGCCCCAGGCCGCCGCATGAGCCATCAGCCCCGTCAGAGGCTCGCTCAGGCCTACTTCTGCGGCAACGTCACGGAAGACAAACGGCGAGTCGGCGGCCACGGTGCGATTGGCAAACAAGACAATCGCAGCTAGTGCCAGGAACCAGTGGCCCCCGGAATCCCACACATTTGTTTTATCATTTGAGAGTCCGGCCATCACATGCAAGATCTCCGTAGGATCAGAGTCCGTGCTGGCAGCTTACGGCCGTCGCTCCGACTCTGGAATATGCACAATGGTCAACGCACACGTATCAAACCGCAAACGGCCTCGCTGGTCCGGGCCGCCACGATTGCCGTTCCAAGTTATGTACAGTCGCTCGCCGCTCTCATCAACTGCCGAACCGAACGTGCCCAACGGCGTGTAACCGTAGCGTTCGCGGTAGAACGGATAAAGGAACGCGATCACCTTCTTTCTGCGCGTTTTCACATCAAACTGAACGACCGGAGTGCCGTCTTGCTGGCTGCCGCCGTGGGCTCCGTTTACGTAGTACAGGTATCGGCCTGTCGGGTCGACGTCCAAGCTGGTGACGTACTCTTGCGTGCCCACTCGTGCGTTCCCAATCCGTTCAGCCTTCTCTGTCTTCGTGTTGAACCGCCAGATCGTGGCGTCCCTGCGCGTGGAAACCGTGTAGACGTAGCCGTCGGCCGTCTCTTGCGTCGCGGACCGCAAACCGAGGCTCCCAGGGATTCGGATGGGCGGCTTGCCGCTTGCCGGATCGTAACGCATTAGCGGACCACTGTCTTCGTTGACGTAGTAGATCCGGCCGGTCGAGCGGGCGAAGATCATGTACCGGTACGGGCCGTTCTCGACCGCATGTAAGACTTTTCGCCGGTTGATGTCGTAGGCGAAAAACATGACCGGATCGACTCGATTCCCCGCCGCCGTTCCTCCGTAGAAGATGAGCCGGTCCGGGTCGAGCACGCTGGTGGGGATGCAATGCTTGGGAACGGGAGCGTGGGCGACGATTTCCGTCTTTCCCGTCTCCGGATTGTGCCGGACGATCCAATCGCCTTTGTAGTGATACTGGTCAGTGGTCACGCGCGTCGAACCGCGGTGTGTCGAAAAGTACAGCCAACCGTCGCCGCCCATGTCGATCCGGCTGTGGATCTTGCCGGGCGTGTAGTGGTTCTCCGGAAGCTTCAGCAGCTTTTGCATGTTGACAAGCGTTCGCAGGCTTTTCGTCTCCGGGTCGTATTCAAACACGAACGCGTTGCCATGCGGGCCCAAGTGATCGCCAATGGCCGAGTAGTACACGCCGTTGGCGGCCAGGCCATCACCCCATACCGACCACGGATTGCCTGGATAATCTTGTTGGGGGTAGAAGAGGAAATCGACAGTAGGCGGCGTCGCGCCGATGGAAACACCTTTTTCGATCGCAGCCGGTGATTCCAGGAACGCCTTCGATGTATCGGTCACCAAAGTCTTGCCGCCGGGCAGCTTCGGCGGATAGGAAAGCTCGGCGCCCGAGGCGAAGACTGCCAGGAGAACGGCTGAAGAAGACGACAAGCAACGACCTACAAATTTGAAGTGAGTCATGATCCGCAGTCACCTATTCTCACGATATGCCATCATTCGGTTTGCAGTGGCGAGTATACGGGGTACGATCATCGTACGAGAAATGTGCATGGAAAGCCACCTTTTGCCGCCGATCGGAATACGACCACGACAATCTCTTCGAGGAGCGAGCGGATGATTACGCTGCATGCAAAACCGCCTGTCACGTGAAAATCTTGGCCGTCGCGATTGCGTTGGCAGCCTGTGCAACGAATGAGCCCGTCCGTTGGTCTCTTCAAACAGAACGGATGCCCGAAGGAGATGGGCGCCAACTTCGCTTGGCTCACGGAGATAGAGCTCTCGCGTGGAAAATACTGCTGCCAAAGGATGTGGTCGCAAAGATGGTGAAGAGGCCGCGCCCGTCCCACACGGAATCACAGCCACCCCAGCATGCGGTGGAGTTGATCCCGACGGGCAACAACGGCCCAGTCCGGTTTATCCAAGTCTTTCATCTTAGCGGCACCGGCGAGGACACTGTAGCCTTACAGCGCGTAAGCTCCCTTCATGGGCGAAACGGCTCGTTCGCAATACCGCTTGAGAACACCGGTCTTTGGTTTTTGTTCAGGCGGAGCGTGCGCCGCCTGTCGAGTCTGTAGGACACGATCGACATCGTCGAGGCTGCTGCGTTGGCCCTCAATGCCCACAATGTGAAGCGACCGATTGGGGATGTCAATCTCGATCAGATCGTCGTCCTCGACCAGCGCGATCGGGCCGCCTGCTTCGGCTTCGGGCGAGACATGACCGATGCATGGGCCCTTGGTCGCGCCCGAAAAGCGGCCGTCTGTGACAAGGGCCGTCGTCGCGGCAAGCTCAGGCGTGGCGGCCATGGCGCCGGTGGTCATCAGCATCTCCGGCATGCCGCTTCCGCGAGGGCCTTCGTATCGGATCACGACGACGCATCCGGGTTGGATCTGATCTTTCAGAACCGCGTCATGTGCCTGTTCCTCCGAGTTGAACACTCGCGCGGCCCCGCAATGCTGCATCATCTCGGGTGCAACAGCCGTGTACTTCACCACGGCGCCTTCCGGTGCAAGGTTTCCCTTCAAAACAGCGACGCTGCCCGTGCTCTTGGCGTCCGCCGCGCGACGTATCACGTCCGTACGATCCAGCGAGTAATTGGCCAGATATCGCTCGCCTCTCTCGAAGAATCCATCCTTTTCCACGTCATCAAGATTCTCGCCCACCGTCTTGCCCGTGATGGTTATGGCGTCCAGGTCGAGCAAATCGCGGATTTCCATTTGCACGCGGGGCACGCCGCCGGCGAACCACAACGGTTCGGTCAGGTACTGGCCGCTCGGTTGCACGTTCGTCAGGTAGGGAACGGTGCGGCTGGCCTTGTCGAACAGTTCCACGTCCAATTCGATCCCACATTCGTGGGCGATGGCCGGCAGGTGCAACAGCGCGTTGGTCGAGCCGGCCATCGCCGCATGGACCTTGATCGCATTCTCGAATGCCGCTTGCGTAAGGATGTCGCGAGCGCGGATTCCTCGTCGCATCATCACGGCTGCCGCACGACCGGCCTGTCTTGCCGTGCGACCGAGTTGCTTCAGGGATGTTGGCGTGAGTGCGTTTCCGGGCAGTGCCAAGCCCAACGCCTCGCTCATGCACTGCATCGTGCTGGCCGTACCCATGAACTGGCAAGCGCCACAGGCCGGGCAGCCGGTCAGCCGAAAATCCCGGATCTCGCGTGGGTCTCCTTCGCCTTTGCTTGCCTTGGTCGACGTGACCGCGGTCAAATCAGAAGCCGACATCGCCGGCCCAGGACGCATGCTGCCACCGGGCACATGGACCGTTGGCAGATTCACCCGCGCGGCGACCTTCAGGTGCGCTGGAATCGACTTGTCACAACTCGACACAAGCACCAACGCGTCCCACGGAAGCACCGATGCATGAATTTCTACCATGTCGGCGATCAGCTCTCGCGAAGGCAAGATATAGTTCATGCCGTCGTGGCCCATGGCCCAACCGTCGCAGATGTCGGTCACGTGGAACTGCGCCGGCCGGCAGTCGGACTGCCACAAGCCAATCGAAACTTGTTCGGTCAACTCGTGCAGATGCCCGCTTCCTGGGTGACTGTCACCAGCCACATCCTCCACCAGCACTTGCGGCAGTTCTGTGTCTTCTTCGCTCCAATTCGTTCCCATGCGCAAAGCGTCAATTTGGTGCCAGGCGGCGCGATTCTTCGCACATCGTTGCTGCGGATCGTTTGTCACCAGTAATTCTCCTTCAAGTCTTGGCCCAGCCTGCTTGGCTGCGGCTCGATGCCGCGGTAAGGGAACGCAACCTACCGGTACTTTGCCGTTTTCGGATCGAAACGATACAGGAAGGTCTGCATTGGCCCGCTGAAGCTGCGGGGGATCAGGGCGATGCAGATGTCGTGCTTCAGATCGTAGACAAACGCGCATTCGTGAGTGTATAGGCCGTCGGGCAGTTCGGCGTCCAGCTCGGCCATTCGATTCGTCTCGCAGTCGAAAGCAAACAACTGCTTGTTGCCCAGCCAAAGGACCGTGTCGTGTCCGCCGATGTAGACCGCCTCGCGACCGATGGCGGCCGAGCCGTCCGTCTCCAGTTGTTCCCACTTGCCCTCTTGGGCCAGCGGCCGGGCGTAGACGTCCACGCGTGTGTCATCGCCTTTCAACTGGATCAGCCGATTACGACGCATGTTGCGCAAAAGCGGTTGAAACTCGTAGTGATACTTGATATCGCTGTGCGGCTTGGGAAAGTCCGAGTCGACCGGTTTCCATTCGATTCGGCCGGTCTTCTTGTCCACCGTGCCGTGATACAGCGTGTTGTTCGACATGGCGTACACGCCGTCTGGCGTACCGACCAGTGACAGGTGCCAAGGGTTGGCGAAGGGTCGACCGAAGCTCGGCTTGTGCAGCTTCTTGGCTGCCAGGTCGTAGACCCAACTGGCATAGCCGTGTTTCTTGGCATTGTACACGAACACGTCGTTCGCATCGTCGCTGATCTGGACATCCACCCCGTCGTATAGAGACGGCCTGGCCAAGTAAACCACGGTCTTGGAAACCGGATCGTAGCAGTACCACAGATACGTGTGTTGGCTGAACGGAATCATCCCGTAGCTCCAGCCGAAAATGCCGGCGTTGGTGCTTTCCAGGAACGGTGGAAAGTGGGGTGGGAAGTCGAGGCTCCAGCGGTTGTTGGCAACGCTGTAGCGGGCGAAATCGTTGCCCGAGTAGCCCGAGTGTCCGCCGCCCACGTAGATGACTTCGCTACGGTCCGTGTCGATCACCGCCGTCGACCAGGTCTTGCTGATCAGCATGCCTGGAGGTTCGGCATCCACGAACTCGCCCGCAGGCAGCGAGTCCAAGAATGCAGCGTGCGCCGCCGCGTCCGGCTCGGGCGCTTCCTCAATTGACAGCTTCTGCTCAGGGTACTTCCACGCAACCGTGCCGGGCGGTGCGCCGTCGAGTTCGATGGTGGGAACTGTGGAATCGTAACGCAAGGTATACGTCCGCCGTTCGGGCCCAAAGGCCACCAGGAAAATCAAATCGTGCTTTTCCGAACCGGATGCGGTCAGCCAGCGATAGCCTTGAAGCGTCAAGTCGCCATTGATCGGGGACCAATCGTTCTTCTCGATGTCGTAAATCCAGGTTTCCTTGCCGGCTGAACTGCTGGACTTGTGATGAAGCTTCACCTTCCGGGCGTCGTTTCCGCAGACCAAGATCTTGCCACCGCCCGGTACGACCGCCGTGGTTGGGGCGCACATTGGTGGTGGCGCGACCGTCGGCTTGCGCTCTTCCCAGCGGCCTTCGCGACAGTTGTAGACCCATGTGTCGTTCAGTGCGGCGGCCTGATTGTCGCCGCCGAACATGACCATCAACTCGCTGATCGGATCGTAGACGATCGGTGCGTTACACCGCAACGGCGGTTCGACGTTCAACTTCGGCCGGCGCCACGCATTGCCGGCACAGCCGTAGATCCACGTTGGCGCTCCGCCAGCCGGGTTGGTGGCCAGTCCGCCGCCAAACAGCAACACCTCGTCCCCCAACGGATCGTAGCACATGCTGGCCCACGCGACGGCGCGACAGGTGGCGGGATGGTTCTTCGGCTGCAGGTCCGCCCAGGCGTTCGTGGTCGGGTCCAGTGCAAGGGTGAAACCGTCGCTGTAGTAGACGATGCGTTTGCGCCGCGAGTCCCAGCAGGCCATATTGAACGTGTGGATGGGACTCGGGCGTCCGATGCCGTCGAAGTCCCACCATCGGACGCGGTTGGTGTGATGGTACCCGCCCACACACTGCAAACGAGGTCCTTCGTCGTAATCCAAACCGTCCGGGCCGGTCTGCCCGTAGATGCGAAACGGCGGAAACTCCTCGTCCGTCCACATGCCCTGCACGGAGCGAGGAAACGCCGGTAGCCATTTGGGTGCCGCCGGATCGAGGCTCTCCAATTCGTAACGCAAGAAGACGTTTCTTGCTGGCTTCTTGCCGCCAGTGCCCCACAGGTACAGCCGATCAACATTGTCGGCAAATACGGCGCGGGCAAACGTCTTGCCACCCGAACTGTCTTCGCTGTGAACCAAGACCCATGTATTGGCCGGCACAGGCCCCGCTGGATGCGCCGTCGAGAAGAGGCAAACTACCCACCACGCACCGAACGATGTAATGTACTTCTTCATCATGCCGCCTTGCCCAGAATGATCCTCTCGCCCCCACAACGGCTAGATTAGAGCAATCCGCTATTGGAATGCAACAGGCCCCTGTTTCAGCACAGCAAGTCTGAAAGCGTGTGATTGAAAGGTGCTGGCGTGATGCCAACGAAAAAGCCGCCACGGGGATGGAACCGCGACGGCTGGTAGAGGCGGACCTTGCGAAACGCCAATTTACTCTTGGCGAACGGACTTACCTTCTTGGTGATAGAGGATTTTGCCACCGGAATCCCGGGAGATTATTGAATGGACAAACGTAGTCTCATCAAGGAATCGAATCGTGATCGCTCCCGCAACGCCATCTGCTGGCTTGCTCGTAAAGGTAAACGTCTGGTTTTGCTCGTCCCACGTTCCGGTTGACTCATTGTAGAACCCTCCCGACACGAAGAGCCAATAGCGATAGGTCTTTCTGTTCGAGTCATAGGTGTACATCCCCGCGAAGCCGGGCTTCCCTTTGTCATCGAATCCTCCCGCCTCTTGGACGAATCGACCGCCGAGAACCAGTTCCCTCTTGACGTCGAGTTTGGTCGGGCCGTTCTCCTTCGGCACTTTAACGATTTGTTCGACCTTCCAAGTACCAACCAGTCTTTCCAAGGCTTTGATTTCCGGCGGCGTGTCACCGTCTTGGCCTCGAACGTTGGACTGCATCAGTACGGCCACGACCAAGAACGCAGGCATCGGAGTCAGACATCTCATGGCGGTGTCCTTGCGAGAGGTTGAGGGGAAGTACGAAACGCGTCCAATACCCTATCACACGCCAGATGCGGGGGGAAGCTTTTCCCTTGCGCTGTCGCTTTCACCGCATACCCAACGATTGGATTCATTGAAGGGTGCTGGCGTGATGCCAACGAAAAAGCCGCCACGGAGATAGAACCGCGACGGCTGGTGGAAGCGGACCTTGCATGACGCCAACTACTTCTGGCGAACCGCGTTGCCTTCCATGTGAAAGCCGATTTCGCCATCCGCGTCTTTCGCGATGATCGACCAGTCAAATGTCTTCTCGTCCAAAAAGTGGATCGTTGTCACTCCCGTAAGACGCGACTCGGAACGTGGCCGGAAGATCAGCGTCTGGCGATCGGCGATCCACGTTCCAATAAACTCTCCGAAGGCTCCGTCCGAGACGTAGAACCACCAGAGATACGCCTTCTTCTCCGTGTCATACGTGTACGTTGACGTATGGATTAGGTTGCCTTCGTCATCGAATCCTCGCCTTTCCAGGAATCGCCTGCCGAGAATCACCGCTCCTTTGTCAGTGGAGTTCGTGCGACTCTCGTCCGGCGCCCATTTGGATGGTTTGTTGATGTTCAAGACCTTCCAAGTGCCAGCCAATTTTTCCAGAACTTTCATTTCAGGCGGCGGAGCACTTGAGTCTTGGCCGCGAACTTCGGCATGCATCAGTACAGCGACAACCAAGAACGCAGTCATGGGAGGCAAACATCTCATAGCGGTCTCCTTGGGGAAGCTGACGGTGAGAACGATACATTTCAGCCAAATTGGCTGTTACTGTTGAGTGATCTCCACGTGCCGAATTCGCACGTTGCCTCGCTCTGCGGTGCAATACACAATCACGTCTTTGTTTGTAAATGAGCCGAGTTCAAAGTCCATCCTTCCGGCGATGAACTCGCTCCAGTTTTGCATCGGGACAGGGACACCCGCTGGATCGGTAGATGTCACGACGAGCGGCAAGTCATTTGCTGACAGCGTGACCTTGCTGCTGTCCTCGGCGAGAATGTCCAATGTCCCATCGTCGGCCACTTTCAACTGCTGTGGTTCGCTGAGCATCTCTTGGGCCTCGTCGTAGTGTTTGTGAAAGACCACCGAGATGAAGTGTTCGGCCGTCTGCTTCGGCCAGACTGTCCACCATCTTACGAACATGCTAACGGCAAGGAGGAGAGCCAAGACACCCGCTACCGCCCAATTCCACTTCTTGTTTCGGCGAGAGCGGAGAATCAAGAACAAGCCGACGATGAGCGCCACGATGGCCGTGGCCCATGTTCCCCAATGTATCCCGATATTCATCGTATCGCTCCTGTTCAACCCGCCCTTGCGGGCGGCCTCTCACGTTGTGAAGAATCTGCCTCACTCTACCACACGCGAGATGCATGGGGAAGCTTTTCCCCTGCGCTGTCGCCGCCGCTGTAGGCAAGCGCCGTCTGTTGGGGCGACGAAAGGACAGCACATCGCCGGGGTAACGGGACGTCGCAGTCAGTGTGTTGCTAGCCGCATCGCGTCCATCCCGACCACCACGATGACCGCGATTAAGAGGCTCAACGCGATGGTGATGATCAAGTAAAGCAATGTGATAACGACAGCACGTCCGAACGTCGTGGGCAACATTGCGGTGAGCATCACCGCCATGGTCAAGAGGCTGAGCGGTAATGCGACCACTTGAGCAAGCACCCCAAAGCCGCCCGCCGGCACGAATTCGATGGCAGCGGTGGATTTCGCTGCCAAGGCGACGCCGATGCCGACCGCCGCGTTGATCAAGGCAGCCGCAAAGGTAATCCCCGCGGCCTTGACAAAGTTGGGAGCGGCGGCACTGCCAGGCGACTCGGCGCCACCCGCCATCTTGTTATGGAGAGCGATCGTCACAAGAAGGAGAGCGCCCCGAGAAGCGCCCCGATCGCCGCGGGATACAGCATGATGACCAAGTCTAACCATACGAATGCAGACCACATTGACGTGTCCTTTCGCTCGGTGTGCTCACCAGCCCAAGACGATTCGAGAAGCAGAGAACTCGTGCGTGCTTACTTGCCAGACGCATCTGTGGCCACGCGGAAGCCAATGCTGCTGAAGCGGTACGTCGGCTCTAACCAACTGCGTAGCGACGATCGGCACACCAAGTCGCCGAAGCACCAGGCGCCGCCGCGATGCACGCGGTTCGAGCCCGTCTCTGGCCCCGATGGGTCGCTCACCTCCTCGCTGGCATAGGGTCCGCGCCAATCAGCACACCACTCGCTCACATTCCCGTGCATGTCATGAAGCCCATAGGCGTTCGGCTTCTTCTCTCCTACTGGATGCGTCTTCATGCCGGCGTTGCCCCTATGCCACGCATACTCTCCCACGTTTGCCTGATCATTACCACAAATCCACCGCGTCGTCGTTCCCGCTCGGCAAGCGTATTCCCACTCGGCTTCGGTCGGCAGACGATACGCCTTCCCTTCCTTGGCCGATAGTCGCTTGCAGAACTCAGCCGCCTCGTCCCAAAGCACATTCTCCACTGGATGACGCGACGTGTCCTTTTCGGGGACCCTATTCGCGTAACGTCCTCCCTTCGAGTGGACGCTTGGGTTCTTCCCCATCACTTTCTCGTACTCCGCCTGCGTCACCTCGTACACGCCAATGTAAAACGGCTTGGTAATCCGAACTTTGTGCCGAAGTCCAAAATGAGATTCAAGATAATCTCGCGTACCCATCATGAACTCGCCCGCCGGTATCAGCTTCAGCTTCGTGCCGATGCTGTTGGTGATTTCGACTGGTAATCCCAACCTCTTGCCGCACTCGTTTTGTGCAGCCTCCGCCTCCTCTCGCGTGAACGGTGCCTTCAGCATCGGCCCCTTGGCGTCGGTGCCCGCAGCCTTACCGTCTTCCGCTGAGTACGCCAAGGAAGGAAACGTCAAGAGAACAGCCAACAGGTAAAGATGTCGTCGCGTCATTTCGTTGCC
>JADHUC010000446.1 GCA_016784735.1 Pirellulaceae bacterium
CGAAATGACATCACTGCTGTCACCAAACTGCCCCGGTAGCTCAGTTGGATAGAGCGAGGGTTTCCTAAACCCTAGGTCGGAGGTTCGAGCCCTCTCCGGGGTACTTGATGGGGTCCTTATCAGGATAAACGGCTCCATGCTCGTTGGGCAACATGCGGATCGCTGCGGCCGACTCAGTACGGATTCCTGCGGCGATTTCGCGTAATTTGTCTGCTTGCTCGCTTGCAGCCTCTCTCAGTTTCTGCATCACCTCGGGAAGAGGGTAGCTGCCCGGCCAGCACATGGCAAACCTCGCAACATGATCTACGGCTGCCATGTGGCAGCACGAGTAAGGCCGACCAGCCAAAACGACGTCATTTTCCTGCGCAGCCTCCAGGGCGGTGCAGACATCGTCAGTCAGGGCCTCGTCCATAGCCACTGCGGCATAACGACGCATATCTTCTACGAGTGCCCTTGCCTTTTCCAGGAACGCTTCAGCCTCCGCGACTCTGGCGGCAAAACCGAGTCGACATGACCCTCTGCCGAGTCCATCCCATTCGACTTGCCAGCGTTTCTCTAATTGACCGTAGGCGTCTAGAAGTGAATCAAGGCAGGCCAGGGAAGCGTCCCTCGCCGCGAGAATATCGTCCCGGCTTACCATACTCGTCACCACCTTCAGCAATATCTCCCCAAACGGATCACTCGGCAACCACTGAGGTCAGCGGCGGTCGGAAGGCACTCGATCCGTGCTACGCGTTCAGCAGAACGGGCTGAATAATGCCGATGCAATAAGAGACCTATTCCGCCACGGTCTCGTTCCGCAGCACACCGATCCTCTCGATCTCGACTTCGACAACGTCGCCGGGCTTGAGCAACACTTTGGGCTGACGTGCGAATCCGACGCCGGGCGGCGTTCCGGTGAAGATCACGTCACCGGGTTTCAACGTGCAGACGCCGGAGATGTAGGCGACGAGTTGGTCGACCGGAAAGATCAACTGCTTCGTGTTGGAGTCCTGCATCGTCTCGCCATTCAGACGCAGTTGTATACCGAGCTGCCCTGGGTCGCCGACTTCGTCGCAGGTGACTAACTCGGGCCCGAGTGGGGCGAAGCTATCGAAACTCTTGCCCATCAGCCATTGCCCGCCCGGCTTGCCCAACTGCCAATCGCGACCCGATACGTCGTGACCGCAGGCGTATCCGGCGACATGCGCAAACGCCTGTTCCCTGGGGATGTGTCGGCCTTGCTTTCCGATGATCACCACCAGTTCGGCCTCGTAGTCAACTTGGTCACTCAGCTTCGGCAGCACAATCGCGTCGCCGTGGCCGCGGACGGCGGTCGGAAACTTGTTGAAGATGACCGGTTCCTCGGGAATCGGCGAACCGGATTCCGCAGCGTGGTCGGCGTAGTTTAGTCCAATGCAAATGACTTTTTGCGGATCAGGTACCGGTGCCATTAGTTTGCTGGGCTGCTGATCCAGCGGCGAGCCGTCGGTGATTGCAGCCTGGGCCTGCTTGAGTCCTTCGACGCCCATCTGCAGGAGTGTTTTCATTGCGGTCGGTAGCGCGGAATCGGCTTGGTTCAGGTCCACGTAGCCACCGTCGCCTGCTGCGGCGATTCGGGGGCCTGTCTCGCTCTGATAAGTGATCAGTCGCATCGCAAGTAGTTCCCATATATGACTGTTGTCGGGGGCGGAAATCGCCCTGTTTTTTAACGGTTCACCCCGCAAGAAACAAGGAGTCCGTCTGTAGCGGTTTTTCCGGGAAAGCGTTTCAGACATGGATGGACATGACATGCAATTCGTGCGGTACGTGGGTTCGCGCGAGATGCGTTTGACCAGGGGGGGCCTGCGAACTAGGTTTTCAACGACTGCTGCACGCATGACAGGCTAGGCAATGACTATGCGCGATGATGTTGACAAAAGTCCTTCCTCGAACTCCGTCCTGCTTGCGCCCCCAGCCGACAGCCAGGTGGCCGTCTTATCGTCATTGCTGGAGACCCTGGACGAGGTTGCCCTGCCTCATGTCTCGCCTCGTGCCAGGGCCGATGCAACTCATCAGAATCACTTGGCCCAGGTCCGGCTGGGCATGGCCAGTAGTCTGTTCGTCGCATTGCGGGCCAAGCATCCAAGAACGGCCAGCCACAGCTTGCGAGTTGCCTTGACGTGCTCGTCCTGGTCCAGCTTCCTGGAGCTGACTGACGAGCATCGAGACGAGCTAGAGGTCGCCGGGCTGCTGCACGACATCGGAAAGATCGGCGTGCCCGACCATGTGCTACTGAAGCCGGGCAAGCTCTCGGCAGATGAAGCAATGTTGATGGACCGCCATCGGGAGCATGTTCTAGAGATTCTGGCTTGCTTCGCGTCGCAGCGCATCATGGATACCGTGTACCTCGCCCCGGCGTGGTATGACGGCCGCAGCCACGAGTTTGATCGCAAGGGCCAGGATTTGCCATTGGGCTCGCGCATCCTGGCTGTTGCGGACGCTTTTGATGCCATGACGACGGACCATGTCTATCGTCGGGCGATGTCACGCGAACGGGCGATGGCCGAATTGTTCGCATACGCCGATACGCAATTCGATCCGGAACTTGTAAAGAACTTCAGTGCCTTTTTGGTTGGCAACCACGACAAGCTTGCCGTATCCATATCGCGCCGCTGGCTTCACGACGTGGCGGACACTCAACCAAACGAACGTTGGCGACTGTCCGCACCGCTTGCTTCACAACAGTGTCTCGATATCAACTCGCAATTCCACGAACAACTGTTGGACAGCATGGAAAACGGCGTCGTTTTTGTGGACGCCAGGCTGAAGATCTTGAAATGGAACCGCGCGGTCGAGTTGCTGGCCGGCGTCTCGGCCGCCAGCGCCGAACAGCAACACTGGGACCCCGCAATGCTTCGGCTGCGTGACGAGAATCACAAGCTGGTCTCACCCGAAAAGTGCCCGGTCATCAACGCCATCAAGGCGGGTGCGTGCCTGAGGAAACGTCTGTTTATCGCTGACGCGAAGGGTGACAGCCGTTCGGTCGATGCCTACGCTGCCCCTGTGCTCGGTTCCGACGGCTCCGTGTGCGGTGCCACGTTGCTGCTCCAGGATACCTCGTCGCAGGTCACCCTGGAAAGACGCGTGCAGCGTCTGAACGAGAAGGTCAAGCAGGACGCACTGACCGGAGCGGCCAACCGGGCGGGGCTGGATCGCGCCCATCAGGAGTTCACTAGGGTGCATCTGGAACGCGGGACGCCCTACAGTCTAATCATCTGCGACTTGGATTTCTTCAAGAAGGTCAATGATACGTTTGGTCACCCTGCGGGCGACGAGGCTCTGATCGCGTTCTCGTCTCTGCTAAAGAGGTACTGTCCGAACGGCGGGCTCGTCGCAAGGTACGGCGGCGAGGAATTCGTGCTGTTGTGCCCGGATTGCGACAATAGCCAGACGACCGAGTTGGCCGAGAGGGTCCGAAGGGCGTGGGCCGAGACGCCGCACGCTGTGCTGGACGGAAAGTGCATCACCGCCAGTCTTGGCGTTACCGAACTGCAGTTGGGAGACACGTCGGAAACGATGCTGCGTCGGGCCGACCGGGCTCTGCTGCAAGCCAAGAACGACGGCCGTAACACGGTTGTTCAACTTGGGGCCGGTATGGCCAGCGAGCAGCAAACTCGCGATCGCCCCTCCGGCTGGCTATCCTGGTTCAAAGGCAAACCCGTCGATCAGGTTCTGGAACGCTCGCTGATCACTACAGTGCCACTGAAACTGGCTGCCGAAAAACTCCGGGGATTCGTCTTCGACCAAGGAGCGGAAATCGTCGAAATCTCTGACGAGAACGTCACGCTCGAAATCGACGGAAGAAACTCGGTCATGATGCAGCGAAGCGGCGATCGCGCCACGCCATTCCTGATCGAGCTTCGACTGGAGGAGACTCGTTTGGACGCTGGACGCACGCAGGGCACCAACGCTCTGAGGACCTTGGCTCACGTGACCATTCGTCCCAAACGCCAACGCGACCGCCGTCGACGGGATGTGGTCGAGCGTGCCCGACAGTTGCTCTGCAGTCTCAAATCCTACTTGATGGCGCAAGACCACTCGGTCTCATAGGGCAAGCTCTGCGCCACTCCCGGTTGCCAACCCACAATTCTTGCGGTAACGCTAACGCATCAACTGTATTTCATGCGTCCGTCGCTCTGGCGGGCTAATTCCGCTGTTTTGACGGGTGGGGCCGGCAATGTCACCGGTCGTTCTTCCCGAGAACCACATATTTTGGAGGGAATGACATGTCCTACACGCTTCCCGACTTGCCTTACGCCTACGACGCCCTTGAGCCGTACATCGACGCGCAGACGATGGAAATCCATCACACGAAGCACCATCAAGCCTATGTGGACAAGGTGAATGCTGCGATCGAAGGCACTGGATCGCAGATCAAAAGCATCGAGAACCTGATTGCCGACCTGAGCACCGTTCCAGAGGCCAAACGGACCGCTGTGCGAAACAATGGCGGCGGTCACGCCAATCACTCGTTGTTCTGGACCCTGATGGGGCCAGGGGCCGGTGGGACGCCAAACGGCGACTTGGCCGCCGCCATCGACTCGAATCTTGGCGGTTTCGACGCGTTCAAGGAGTCGTTCGCCAGTGCGGCCGCAAATCGCTTCGGCAGCGGTTGGGCTTGGCTGGTGGTCAAGGACGGCAAGCTTTCGGTCGGCTCAACCGCAAACCAGGACAGTCCTCTAATGGGCGAAGAGATCGCCGGAATTTCGGGTACCCCGATCCTTGGGCTGGACGTTTGGGAGCACGCGTACTACCTGAACTACCAGAACCGCCGTCCCGAGTACATCGCCGCCTTCTGGAACGTTGTTAATTGGGATCAGGTAGCCCAGCGGTATGCGCACGCGATGGGTTAGCGCGTCTTGCTCAAACGCTCGCTTGTCTTCGCTTGGCCCAATCGTCCCAGGGTCTAGGTCGTTCCCTGTTCGCAGCGCACGCGCGTCTGTTGAGGAGGCTCGGTACGCAATCGCGGCAGCTTTGGTACAATTCCATCACTTGCTTCCGCAACGCTGAGATGCGTGGGGGTCCGGGGCGTTCCGGGCCCTGGAGGTCGGCGGCGCAGTGTTTAGCTTGTGATGAAAGGGCGCCAGAATGGCAACGTACTTGGCGGAAGGCTCGCCAACGACAGAGCTAACCGATGATCGACTCCGCGAAGGCCTGGCAAGTTGCTTCAGGCAATTGGGTGACCGCCAGCATGTTCTGGCGCTGCCGCCGGACTTCACTCGCTACAACAGTCGCGCCGGCCTACTGACGTGCATGACGCACGATTACTTTGGCGACCGACTCACCGACGTGATGCCCGCGTTGGGAACGCATGTTCCCATGCCGGACTGGCAACTCGAAAAGATGTTTCCGGGTGTGCCCAAATCGCTGTTTCGCGAACACCGTTGGCGCGAAGACGTGGTCACGATCGGCCAAGTACCCTCCGACTTCGTGTCGCAGGTCACCGAAGGAATTTGCTCGAAACCTTGGCCGACTCAGTTGAACAGATTGGTATGGGAAGGTGGACATGATCTAATCCTCTCGATCGGCCAAGTTGTGCCGCACGAGGTGATCGGCATGGCCAATTACAACAAGAACGTCTTCATCGGCACCGGCGGGGCGGTAGGAATCAACGAAAGTCACTTCATCGGCGCAGCTTATGGTATGGAACGAATGATGGGCCGCGCGGACACGCCCTTGCGGCGCATTCTGAACTATGCCCAAGACCATTTCTGTCGAGATCTTCCTCTGGTGTATGTGCTGACAGTCGTGGGGTCGAACGATGCCGGCAAGTTGGTCACACGCGGCTTGTTCATCGGCGACGACCACGAGTGCTTCGAACGAGCCGCAGAACTCTCCGTTCAAGTGAACTTCACCGTTCTAGAGGAGGAACTGCAAAAAGTTGTTGTGTATTTAGATCCCGAGGAATTCCACAGTACGTGGCTAGGCAACAAATCGGTCTATCGCACGCGCATGGCGATCGCCGATGATGGCGAGCTGATCGTCCTGGCGCCTGCCGTCCGCACGTTCGGCGAAGACCCAGAGATCGACCAGTTGATTCGGAAGTACGGCTATCGCACAACGCCAGAAATTATGCGATTTGTGGAAGAAAACGAGGACTTGCAGAATAATCTTTCTGCAGCCGCACATCTGATCCACGGCTCGTCGGAGAATCGTTTTTCGATCACATACTGCCCCGGCGGGCTTTCGCGTGAGGAGGTCGAAGGCGTCGGGTATCTTTATGGTGACCTGGACGAAGCGCAGCGTCGTTATGACCCGGAGCAACTGACCGACGGCTGGAATTCGATGCCGGATGGCGAAAAGGTCTTCTTTGTCGGCAATCCGGCGCTTGGTCTCTGGGCGAACGAAAAACGAATCCGATAGCGTCGGGCAATGCTTTCGATGTGCCACATCCCAAGAGGCACGTTCGAAACGTGCCCCACGAAATCAGAGTACGGCCTGCCGGAGTTGCCGCGCAAAGGCTTCAACTCGCGGATGCATGCCGACCGCGTGGACTATCGGTTTACCACGACTCCGAACGTTCCTCCGACCATGTTAAGGTCTTGCGAGTTCATCGCGAGGCCCCGCCCTCGACCGATTCCTGTGAAGAAGCCTAGGTATTGCATACCGAAATTCAACGATATGTCCCGCGTGACTTCAAAGGCCGCCTCGGCGCGGATGTCCGTCCCTACCACGGTTTCGGTCGTGTGGAAGTTCTCGGTTTCTTGGCGGTTGTACTCTACGCCTTCCGGAATGGCACCCTGGCCGCCGCCATCGTAGTATGTCCGCTCGATCTTGATCTGACGCGTCGTCTGCTGGAAGTTCTGGAAAGCAAAGGCCCTAACTTCGCTGGACAAGTTCCAGCGATTGAGTCGTTTCAACCAGCGGAACCCCACCTGACCGCCAATCATGTGGTTGGTGAACTGGAAGCGATCCCTGATATAATCCTCGATTTCGGCTTCATCATAATCAACAAAGTCGGCGTTTGCGGGATCGGCCGGCGGAAAGGGTGGTGGTAGAAACACGAATCCATCTTCGTCGTATCGGAGGTAGGTTTGATCTTCGTCAGTGCTGTCGAACTTGATATAGCGGACACCGAATAAGGGTTCCAGTAGCCCACCGTGGTTCAGCGGCTCCATGCGGAATATCTTGGTCAATTCGAGGCTGCGCAAGTTGCCCACGTTTAGACTATCGCCTAAATCATAGTATCGCTGCCGATTTGGCGGCCCAACGTCGTTCCTGTCTACAGGCGGCTCGATGACATCCGGCGGCCATGTCGGCGTGGTCTGCGGCGTCGGATCCCTCCCCTCGTCATCTTCGTTGAATCGGCCGATGCGTTCTACGCCACTTTGTCGTCCCACCTTGTTAAGATCGTGGTAGATTTTGTCCCAGGCGCTCGGACCGTCGACCTGCATGTACGAGAAGAGCCATCCGTGATCGTGATTGACGTCGTCAATCATGTAGCCCACATCCCATCGGTTGCCCCACGTGCGGTCCATCCTGTCGAATGAGTCTAGGTGGTCTGGGCGCGACACGCGAAGATGCATACGGGCGTAAGAGCCAAACCAGCCGGTTCGCATTACCGGCCCCCCATAGGCATCGATATCAGCGGCGGGGGCGAAGAACTGCAGATCGTGGTCGAAATACCCCGGCTCGATGAACGGATGAAAGAATGGCTCGTGAAGGATCTGGTCTGTGTAGGAATGTTGATACGAGCCAAAAGGCAAACTGTCATAGAACTGTCCGAATTGAGCGTTCGCCGATGGCACCAGCGCCAAAGTTGCAGCCACTCCCAGCAGGACGCACACGGTTCTTTTCAGCGACATGGTCGTTTCCACCCCTCGAATTGCAGTATTTGTGACCGGCGGGCGCTCGCACCTTGGCGGGCGCAAGCGCAAAAATCACTCACGCGCGATCGGCCACGTATGTGGATCGAACGAGTTCTACCGTTTGTGTCGGTAGTATCGGACTGGACCGTCGTAAAAGTTGAGTAAGAACGATAAGCCTTGCGGAAAATCGCGTTTGTCCTGCCTGAAACGCGGCTGGGCGCAAAAAAAGCCTCCACAGGCGGGGCAGGGACCTGGGAGGCAAAGAGGCGATCGGACTGAGGCCCGATCGTCAGGCACCAGTATGATCGAAGAATTCTTGCCCGCAAGCTTACCCCAGTCATTTTGTCGCTCTTTTTTTCCTAGTTGCCCTATGTTCTCGTTCACTGCCCGGAATTGCCATCGGCCGAGCACGCGCCGTATACTTCAGTCAGTTGAATCGCCGTGTTGCGCTTTCCTGGCCGAAATCTACCTCCTGATTCGACGAGTATGTTGCCATGACATTTCGCCTCAAAACGTGTCTGCTCGCCGCCATCGTCATTGCCGTCTTCGGAAGCTCGGTGTATGCCGACTCGGAATCGGACGACTCCGGCGCCTTTGTCCGTATACGCCGTAGCGAGGACAAGGAACCCATTGCTTTGGAAACTGCTATTGTCCGGTTTGCGCCGGCCGACGAACAGAATCGCGGCGTCGTGGTGGACTTGATTGGTGCCATCCACGTTGCCGACAAGGCTTACTACGACAAGCTGAACGCGCGGTTTCGCCGTTACGACGCCGTACTGTACGAACTGGTGGCACGCGAGGACGCCAACGTTCCGCAACCCGGCCGCGCTCCGGGCAGCGCGGTTGGCGGCTTGCAAGTTGGAATGAAGTCGCTCTTGGAACTGGATTACCAATTGGACTGCGTGGACTACTCGCGTAAGAACATGGTCCACGCAGACATGAGCCCGGAAGAGTTCGCCCAAACGATGAAGAGCCGGAACGAAACCTGGCTGGGAACGTTTTTCCGCATCATGGGCCGAGGGTTTGCCGAGCAAGCGAAGGATCCAACGGGCAGCAGCGATTGGCAGCTCCTGGCCGCCTTTTTTGCCGAAGACAGAGCTTATCGACTCAAACTGGCGCTGGCCGAACAGTTTGCCGATTTGGAGGACCAGATGAGTATGTTCGACGGTCCGGAAGGTTCGACGATCGTCACGGAACGCAACAAAAAGGCGCTTCAGGTGCTGCGGCGCGAACTAGAGGGCGATAAGAAGAAAATCGCCATTTTCTACGGCGCCGGTCATCTCGCGGATTTGCAGCGTCGATTGGAGAAAGACTTCGGCATGAAACGGGCCGAGACCGAATGGCTCTCGGCGTGGTCATTGGTGCGCAAGGAAACGGGTGAAAAGGAATGATCGAAATCAACCAAGATCTGCAGCCTGACGAATTGGCTCCAGTGTTGGAGCGAATGTGGGAACTGTCGGAGCGGAAGATCATCTCGATCGACGAGAGCGTCGCCGACCGGGCCGGTACCCCCGTCTTCACCGTCGCCGGCAAGTACCAAGCCCAAGGTTGGACGGAATGGACTCAGGGATTCGAGTTCGGCTCTGCCATTCTGCAGTTTGATGCCACCTGCGAGGAACGGTTCCTGGAAATCGGTCGCGACAACACAATTGGCCGCATGGCCTCGCACGTGACGCATTTCGGCGTCCACGACCACGGCTTCAACAACGTGAGCACGTACGGCAATCTGCGGCGATTAATGCTCGAAGGCCGCATGCCGCACGACCAACGTGAACTGGATTTGTACGAGCTTGCACTGAAAGCGAGTGGTGCAGTGCAAGCTGCGCGGTGGAGCGAGACCATCGACGGGAACGGGTACATCTACTCGTTCAACGGCCCGCATTCGCTGTTTTCTGATACCATTCGCTCGTGCCGGTCACTGTCCATGGCTCATCGATTGGGCCATGCATTGATGGGCGAAAACGATGTGTCGATCTCGCTGCTGGATCGCCTGATTCAACACATTCGTACAACAGCCAAGTACAACGTCTACTACGGCGAAGGACGAGACGTCTACGATGTGCGTGGCCGTGTGATCCACGAGAGCGTTTTCAACCCGAACGACGGTCGTTATCGGTGCCCCAGCACCCAGCAAGGATTCAGCCCGTTTAGCACCTGGACACGAGGCCTGGCGTGGATCATCGCCGGCTACCCTGAACAACTGGAGTTCCTCCAGACCGTAGAAGACAGCGAACTGGATCCCTTTGGTGGTCGGCAGGAAATCGAAGCAGTGATGCAAAAGGCTGCGCGCGCAGCTTGCGACTACTACATCGAATCTACACCCACCGACGGTG
>JADHUC010000051.1 GCA_016784735.1 Pirellulaceae bacterium
CACCTGACACCCGACACCCGACACCCGACACCCGACACCCGACACCCGACACCCGACACCCGACACCCGACACCCGACACCCGACACCCGACACCCGACACCCGACACCCGACACCCGACACCCGACACCTGACACCCGACATCATGAGTTCCGACGACCGCCAAATCACAGTTCCCGAATTCTCGGCTTTGAAGACGTCGGGCCGTAAGATCACCATGTTGACGGCCTACGACTACGCAACGGCCCGTTTGGTCGACAGTGCGGGAATCGAAGGAGTTTTGGTGGGCGACAGCTTGGCGACGGTCGTGCAGGGGCGGCCCAACACGTTGCGGACCAAGCTGGACGAGATCATCTACCACACCGAGATGGTGACCCGAGCAGTTAGCCACGCCCTTGTGGTGGCGGATATGCCGTTTCTGAGTTATCAGATCGACGTGCCCCGAGCGATCGAAAACGCCGGACGCATCGTCAAAGAAGCCGGCTGCCAAGCCGTCAAGCTCGAAGGAGGCGTCGATAGGGCGGAAGTCATTTCCGCGCTGGTTTCGGCCGGGATTCCTGTGCTGGGCCACTGCGGGCTCCTGCCGCAAAGCCTGCAGAAACTCGGCGGCTACCGCGTCCAACGCGATCGCGAGCGTCTTTTGGCCGATGCCAAAGCGAATGAGCAGGCGGGGGCGTTTGCCGTTGTGTTGGAGTGTATCCCTGACGATATTGCCGCCGAAATCACGTCTGCCCTGAGCATTCCCACGATCGGCATAGGCGCGGGGCCGAATTGCGACGGTCAGATCCTGGTCGTTCACGATTTGCTTGGCTTGATCGAGGGCCGCACGCCGCGCCACGCAAGAGTCTACGCTGATCTGGGCAGTCAGGTCGTCGAAGCCGTCACCCAGTATCGGGACGACGTGCGCGAGGGCACCTTCCCCGGCCCGAAAGAGACTTTTCAGTAAGGTATTCCAACACTCGTCCGATCGTGCCTTCTTTCGGATCCCATTGTCACCATGCAGTTAGGTTCGTTCTACGGCAGCGGCAAGTTTGTGCTCTCATACGAGCTGTTTCCGCCCAGAACGGCCGCGGGCGAGGAGAGACTGCTTCGGCACGTGGATCGGCTGGTGGAGTACGGCCCGAGTTTCTTTACTTGCACCTACGGCGCCGGAGGTTCGACTCGGGACCGGACGCTCGACATCATCGAACGTGTCAAACGGATGTACGGCGTCCCGGTTGCTTCGCATTTGACTTGCGTCGGTGCAACGGTCGACGATCTGCGGCAGTACCTGTCTGAAGCGAAACAGCGCGGTGTGGACTACATCGTCGCCATACGCGGCGATCCGCCTCGCGGGCAACGCGAGTTTGCGGCCGTCGACGGCGGCCTGCGCCACGCCAACGAACTGGTTGCCCTGATCCGGGCGGAGTTTCCCAACTTCGGCATCGCCGTGGCCGGCTATCCCGAAACACACCGCGAGGCAACCAGCCCCGAAGTGGACTTGCAGAACCTGAAACGAAAGGTGGACGCCGGCGCGGATATCGTCATTACACAATTGTTCTACAACAACGACGACTATTTCCGTTTCCGCGATCGTTGCGAGCAGATCGGGATTCGCGTCCCTGTGGTTCCCGGAATATTACCGGTCACCAGCCTGTCACAGATCCGTCGACTCACGTCGCTGTGCGGCGCCTCGTTGCCGGACGACTTGATCGCCGAGTTAGGAAAAAGCGACCAGCCGGACTCGCAGTTCTGCGTAGGAGTCGAGTTTGCGGCACGCCAAGTGCGGGATTTGATGGACCGCGGCGTTCCCGGAATCCATTTCTACGTTCTGAACAAATCCGAGGCAACGTCCGTTGTGCTGAGCAGCGTCAACATGCCGTCATCGATCGCGAGGCTCTACCCGTGATCTCAACCGTCCGGTGGCGTTGCCAGGCCACAGTCGTGATGGTCGTAATGGACTACCTCGCTCCAGCGCGTCCGTTTTCATGCCCATTTCGATATCGAGCCACCGAGGCCGCAGCCGATTGGGGAGCCGACTTGAGTCCAGTGGCACGACATGGTAAGGACTGCGTGGGTTTGGTGGGAATGGCGAGGTCTGCAGAGCCAGACTAGCCAGTGCGGTGGCATAGACGGAGCCAAGCGGGTGATGCCAACTGCCGTCGGGCTCTTGGCGACGCAGCAACTCATCACGAGCCTCTTTGTACCGTTGGCTCCTTTCTGTTTGCAGTTTTGGTAAACTGCGCAACAGGACGGGGCGGGTTCACTGGTTTTTCTCATAGGTCACCTTGACGGAGGATCGTGTGATGCGACGGCGACAATTCATCGGCTTCTTGGTTTTCTCGATTTCATTGGTGTTTGTCTCTCTCCAACCGCTGCTGGCAGCGGAGGCAACTTGGAAGGTGGGTATCGCTTCGGCCAAGATAACGCCGGGGAAAGCGATCTGGCAGGCTGGCTATGGCAGTCGCGACCGCCCGGCGGAGGGTACGCTGCACGACCTCTGGATCAAGGTCCTCGCCCTGGAAGCCGCCAACGGGGATCGCGCCGTGGTACTGACGAGCGATGTGCTGGGATTCCCCAAGAACATGTACGACTCGATCTGCGCCGAGTTGAAGACTCGATGCGGCCTAGATCGCTCTCAGATTATGCTCACGGCCTCTCACACCCATAGCGGTCCGGTGCTCAAGGGCGCCCTGTACGACATCTACCCGCTGGACGACAGCCAAATAGCCCTGATCGAAGAATACTCACAGGAGCTGGAGAAGACGATCATCGAAACCATCGTCAAGGCGTTTGGCCAACAGTCCCCGGCGACATTGTGGGCAGGGGAAGGAATGACGGACTTTGCGGTCAATCGACGCAACAACCCACAGGCGCAAGTCCGGGAGTTACGGGCGAAAGGCGAGCCACTGAAGGGGCCAGTGGATCACGGCGTAGCGGTGCTTGCCGTGCGAGGGCCCGACGACAACTTGCGGGCCGTGGTCTTCGGCTACGCCTGCCATGCAACGACGCTGGGCCTGTATCAGTGGTCAGGCGACTATCCAGGATTCGCCCAGATCGCGTTGGAACAGGATTTTCCCGGTGCCGTGGCCATGTTTCACGCCGGTTGCGGCGCGGACCAGAATCCGCTGCCTCGCCGTTCGATCGCGCTCTGCGGAAAGTACGGGTTCACCCTCGCCGACGCCGTGCAGGAAACCTTGAAGAAACCCATGAGACCCATTGCCCCGCGGCTCGGGACCGCTTTAGAACTGGTCGAGCTGGACTTTGAAAAGACGCTCAGCCGAGAGGATCTGGAAGCCGGCCTCAAGAAGAACATCTACTACAAGCGCCGGGCCGAACGTTTGCTGAAACAGTTAGACGAAGGCCAATCGTTCGCCCCTTCGTACCCCTATCCCGTTCAGGTGTGGAAGTTGGGCGACGAGCAGTTGTGGATCACGCTGGGCGGTGAAGTGGTGGTCGACTACTCCCTGCGTTTCAAAGCCAAGTACGGCCCGCAGACGTGGGTCACCGGCTACTCGAACGATGTCATGTCCTACATCCCGTCGCACCGAGTCTGGGAGGAAGGCGGCTACGAGTCGGCTGCTTTCTACGTGTACGGACAGCCCGCCGACCGATGGGCCCCGGAAATCGAGGAACGGATCGCCGCGTCGGTTGGTCGGCTGGTGGAAACGCTGGATTAGCCAAGCGGGAGTATTGCACAATGAATATCTGGAGTTCCGCCATTCTTGGCGTTCTGGCCGCAGTGCTCTCTGTCACAATCGCCAGCGGCCAACGGCCGGAAGAGACCTTCGGCTGCGAGGCCAATCCTACCGGCGATCCCATCGGTGGCGGCCCCGGCTATCGGAACGTCCACACCACAGGCGATTTTATTGTCAAGACCAAGGCCGAGTTGCTCGACGCGTTGAAGAAGGCCAAGACCGGGCAGGTGGTTTTCGTGCCTGATGGCGTCGAGATCGACTTGGGCGACAATCGCAACATCAAGATTCCAGACGGCGTGACCCTGGCCGGGACCCGCGGCCTCGACGGATCCTCGGGCGCACGCATCTTCGCGACGCGCAAAGTGAGCTTTCACCTTATGCAGACGGCTGGCTACAACGTCCGCATTACTGGTCTGCGTTTCGAGGGACCCTATGGCGGAACCGACCGCGTAGGGTTCAGCACCTACTTTTGTTCGCTCAGTCACTCCGGCGCAGAGGTGGACAACTGCGAGATCTACAATTTCAATGTTGTCGGCCTTGGCGTTGCTGCCACCGCAATCAACGTTCGCATCCACCACAACCACATCCATCATTGCACGCGCGGGGGCTTGGGTTACGGCGTGAGCACCAGCTCCAGCGATGTTCATATCATCGCCAATCGATTCGACAACTGCCGTCATCACATCGCCTCCAGCGGCGCGCCCGGCTCGGGCTATGAAGCGGCGTGGAACTTCGTCGGGCCGGATGCTATCAGCCATCACTTCGACATGCACGGTGGTCGTGATCGAGGCGATAGCACCGACATCGCTGGGGATTGGATGCACATTCACCACAACACTTTCCAGGGCCGCCAGCGACATATTGTCATTCGCGGTGTGCCCTCTCAAGGCGCAGAGATACACCACAATTGGTTTGCCGGACCTGTGGCGAAGAAGGTTATCTCCAGTGGCAACACCAAGGTGTATCGCAACGTCTACGGACCCGACAGAACGTTAGAGGAGTAGACCATGGGCCAACGAATCGCGAGTCTACTCATTGCGGCGGTGAGTCTGACTGTGCCTGGCACGTCTGTCGCGCAAGACCGTCTCGGCGATTCGCTTCCCGAGGGCGCCTTGCAGCGTCTTGGTACGACACGCATGCGTTCCGGCGTCTCTGACCTTTGTTACCTTCCCGACGGTCGCGGTGTATTTGCGGTCGGGGGCCGCATCGAAATCTGGGACCTTGCCGAAGGGAGACTTCAAACACAGCATCAAGTCTCGAAAGGCAGTATCGCAAGCGTCGTCGTCAGCAAAGAGGGGACGGCGCTGTTGATCGCGGACAATTCGGGAAGCGTGCATGATTGGGACGTTGAAAGCAAGGAGACCCGACATAGTTGGAGCACGAAGCAATCGGGACTGTGCCGGGCCCACTTCTCTCCCGACGAAAAGCGCGTTCTGACCACAGGCGCCGGTCCACCGACGCTGAAGGAGTGGGACTTGGCAACGGGCAGGGAACTGGTCGCCATCACTGGCACGATGCACTCCTTCCGGGAAGGTATCTATGGACCGGACGGCAAGACGGCCATTGTGGATGGAGCGAATGGATCGGGGCCTCTCTTGGCCCACTACGATCTTTCCGACGGCAAGCTTCTGAAGGAATGGCTCAACGATTACTACACCCATGAACGTAGCCTTGAGCTATCGTCCGACAGAAAACGTCTGCTGGTGGGAAGTCGTCACAAGGCCACAGAATGGCTCCTGGACGAATACAAGTTGTTGGGAACATTCACGGGGCACCACGGCCACGCCGTCGTTTCGGTTGCCTACTGCAAGGATCCAAACCAGATGCTCACCGGCTCCCGCGATGGCTCGATTCGCCGCTGGAATCGGCCAGAAGGTGAAGTCCTGCTCCGCTGGTGTCCGCATGCGCGCCACGTCACACACATGGCTGTGTCGCCGGACGGCAAGTGGGTGTTGTCCTACGGTAACGGCATGGTGGCGGAGACGAGTCTGGAGACCGGCGAGCCACGCATAAGATGGGATCGCCATGACGAAGCGGTTCAGGCCGTAGCGTTCCTGCCCGACGGACAGCACGTCGTCAGTGGATCAAGCGATGGTACGCTGCGCGTCTGGAACACGGCGACCGGCGAATGTCTTCGCTCGATCACGGGTGCCAACCTGGGCGCGTACGCCGTGGCCGTGTCGCCCGATGGTTCCAAGGCAGCCGCCGGCTGCAAGGACGGCGTGCTGCGCGAGTTCGATCTGACCAATGGGGCGCTGTTGCGAGAGCTTAAATCGCATCTCGGATTCGTCCGATCGGTGGCCTATGTGCGCGACGGGGCTCGCCTGCTGAGTAGCGCCGACGACGGGACGATTCGCGTGTGGGTGCCCGACAAGATTGAACCGATTGCCGTGCTGCAGGGCCATCGTGGAGGCGTGCTGGCCATTGCCGTATCAAAGGAGGGCGACCGCTTGCTGAGCGGCGGCCGCGACGGGACGGTGCGTCTGTGGGACCTCCGGGAGGCCAAGCTTATGGCGATTCTGGAAGGTCATCTCAGTTGGGTTGGAGCTGTGGCGTTCTCGGGCGACGGTAGACACGCCCTGTCCACTGGTCACGACTCCCGTGTCGTTCGATGGGATCTCGCCAACGGGCAGATTGTGACGCAGATGACACACGATCGGAATACCTACGCGTTGGCATCGGGCGTGAATGGCGATAGGGCCTACTCCGCAGGCGACAACTGCGGCGTCACGTGTTGGGATATTTCGTCGGGCAAGTTGCTCAAAGAACTGAAAGGCCACGACCGACCTGTCCGCTCCTTGTCGCTTTCTCCCGATGGGAAGACCATCGTAACGGCCTCGGATGATACAACGTTGTTGGTCTGGGACGTGCCGGAATAGGATGGCAACGGACAGGCCTAACCGCGCGGGGCAAATCCGGAGTTCACCGCAGGCTGTACGGAAGCGTCGGGGCGACGCCGGGCGAAGATGGCCACGAGAACGAGAATCCAGCACGTGGTATTAAGGAGCATGTACAGGATCCGGATGACCAGGAAGATCCAAGACAGCACTTCGTGAGAGATCCGGCCCGAGTTAACGGAATACAACAAAGCCATCTGGGCAACTTGGAGAACGAAAAGGCTCACGATCATCCCACCCATCCTGACCATGGCCAGGATGGCAGGCAAGCGATATCGGTTCAGATGCCGGATTGCCAGCGTCAGGCCAACGATCCATACCAGGAATGACGGCAGAAGAAAGAAGAACTGGCCCAGCCCCTGCGACAGCACCTCCAAAGTCGACATACCCAGCAACCTTCCCACGCCGAAGTAGATCGACAGAACCAGTGCCACCACGGTCATGAGAATGAACATGCTCGTCAGGCTGAACTGAAACACGCGAAGGCCGCCAGATTGGAAATCGTCGTTCATCGTCGCGTTCCTCCATCAGACGATTCGGCAAGTCAACCACGTGGTGAGCGAGCGGGTGATTGAGGGCAAGTACCCATGCAACCAACCCTACCACCAGAAGAGTGTTCCCAATGCTGAAAGCGATCAAGCCCTTCGCACCCATTTCTGAGACAGTATTGGCTGCCCGTTGGGTCTCGCGCGGATAACTTGCGTTTGTGAATCTGTATTCCCAAACGGTCCTGAGTGCGGTACAACGTGCCTTACGAGATTGCACATTTCGGGAGCAAAACATGGCTGGGTTAGATATTCAACGACGGGTCAAGTACCAGGAAGAACTGGACTTGGACTTTCCGGACGAAGTGGCTGCGATGCCGGGTGCGGCCGATCTGAACCGGTGCATCCAGTGTGGCACCTGTAGCGCGACTTGCCCCGTCAGCGTCTACATGGATCTCACGCCGCGACGCGTAGTGGCCATGACCCGTGCCGGATTCAAGAAGGAAGTGTTGGAAAGCAATACGATTTGGCTTTGTGCTTCCTGCTACTCGTGTACGGTGGAGTGCCCGAAGGGCATCAAGATCACCGATATCATGTACGCCTTGAAACGCAGGGCCATCGCCGAAGGCGTGTATCCGAAACATTTTCCGACCCCCGTGTTGGCCAAAGAGTTCTTCAGCAAGGTCCGCGAGACCGGCCGCAGCAACGAGGGCCAGATTGCCACCGCAATGATTCTGAAGACCAATCCGTTCAAGTTCTTGAAGCAGATTCCTCTGGGGCTGAAACTACTGCTCCGAGGCCGCATGTCGCTGTTCACCGAGAAGATGGACGGCGACCCTCAGCAACTTCAAGATCTGCTGGACCACATGGACAAACCGAACGACGAACGGGACGCAACCGCCGAAGGCTCGAACGACGATAGTGAGACGCTGACATGAGATTCGTCTACTACCCAGGCTGCTCATTGAAAAGCTCCGGCAGGGCATACGAGGAGTCGCTGCTGGCGGTGCTCGCAAAGTTGGATTTCCCAATCGAGGAGTTGCCCGAATGGAGTTGTTGCGGGGCAACGGCCTATATGGGAATCGACGAAAGCAAAGCTTTCGCCCTGGCGGGACGGAATCTGGCTCTGGCCGAGCAGGCCGCCGACGGCGACGAGGTGCACCTGATCGCTCCATGCGCGGCCTGCTACCTCGTGCTGCTGAAGGCCCAGAAGTACATGCAGGAGTACAAGTCAATTGGACAGACCATCCTCAGTGCGTTAGCAGCGGTCGGGCTGACGTACACGGGTCGGGTGACCGTGCGACATCCGCTGGACATCCTGTTGAACGAAGTGGGCCTGGAACGGATACACGCTTCGATCAGTGATACGCTGGACGGCATGAGGATCGCCAGCTACTACGGTTGCCAGATTGTGCGTCCCTATGCCGAGTTCGACGACCAGCACCACCCGATGGCGATGGATGATCTGTTGCGGGCCTGCGGCGCCGAAACCGTTGACTGGCCTGCCAAAGTCCGCTGCTGCGGGGCGATGCTCACGGGCACGATCGAGGAGGTGGGGCAGAGGATGGGCTACATGATCCTCCACGAGGCGATGCGTCGGAAAGTCGATGTCGTGGCCACGGCATGTCCGCTCTGCCAATTCAACCTGGAATGTTTCCAGAAACAGATGTCCGCCCGGTACCGCAAAGAAGTGAATGTCCCCGTCGCTTACTTCACCCAAATTATGGGTAGGGCTTTGGGGCTAGACGACCGGACGCTTGGATTGCATCGACTATTCATCCCGTTGCGGCAACACGCCGCCGCGGTTTAAGGATCGCTCGAGAAAAAGGTGTCAGGCACCATTTGCCGGGAACCGGCCCTCCGGGTGCTCTGCACAAATGGTGCCTGACACCTTTTTCTCGAACAGCGTTAAGGAGTCGCGAATGATCCGCGAACAGAAGACGACAGACCAGCAGGCGCGAATTGGCGTCTACGTCTGCCACTGCGGCATGAACATCGCCAAGCAAGTCGAGATCGAAACGGCCGCCGAGTTCGCGTCCAAGCTGCCTGGCGTGGTCGTCGCGCGCGACTACAAGTTCATGTGCTCGGATCCAGGCCAGGAATTGATACAGGAGGACATCAAGGAAAACGGCGTGAACCGCGTCGTGGTCGCTTCATGCTCGCCGCTTCTACACGAGGCCACGTTTCGCAAAGCCTGTGCGGACGCGGGCCTGAATCCGTTCTACTTTCAGATGGCCAACATCCGCGAGCAGGTGTCGTGGGTGACCGAAGAGAAGCGGGATGCAACGTCCAAAGCCAAAGCGTTGATCGCCGCAGCGGTCCAGCGAGTGGCCCGCGCCAAAGCGTTGGAGAAGAAGCGCCTGCCCGTCGGGGACCAGGTGGTGATTGTCGGCGGCGGGATCGCTGGCATCCACGCGGCTTTGACCATCGCCGACGCGGGCAAGAAGGTCTACCTGGTCGAGCGCGAACCGACAATCGGTGGGCACATGGCCAAGTTCGATAAGACGTTTCCCACTCTGGATTGCGCCGCCTGCATTCTGACGCCCAAGATGTCGAACGTGAAAAACCACCCGAACATCAAGCTGTTTAGCTATAGCGAGGTGGAAAAGGTCGAGGGCTTCGCCGGCAACTTCAAGGTCACGATCAAGAAGAAACCACGTTACGTCAAAGAAGAGTTGTGCGTGGGCTGCAACGAGTGCGTCGAAGCTTGCGTTTTCAAGAAGAGCAAGGTCCCCAGCGAATTTGATCAAGGGCTGGTCAATCGCAAACCGGTCTACATGCCGTTTCCCCAGGCGACACCGGCTGTGGTCGTCATTGATCCGAACGCCTGCCTGCAATTGATGAAAGGCAAATGCGCCCAGAAATGTACCGAAGCCTGCGAGCGGGCTGCGATCGACTTCGAGCAGAAGGCGGAGTTCATTGAGGTGGAAGCGGGAGCCATCATTCTCGCCACCGGCTTCACGACCTTTGACCCGAAGGAATTGCCACAGTTCGGCTATGGCTGGTACGACAGCGTGTACACTTCGCTCGAAGTGGAGCGGATGGTCAACGCGTCAGGGCCTACCAGCGGCGAGATCGTGCTGAGAGACGGCACGCGGCCCAGCAGCGTGGCCATCATCCACTGCGTGGGAAGCCGCGACAAGAAGACCAACCCGTGGTGCTCGAAGGTTTGCTGTATGTACAGCTTGAAACTGGCACACCTGGTCAAAGAAAGGACCGAAGCGGAGATCTACAACTTCTACATCGACATGCGCACGCCCGGCAAAGGGTACGAGGAGTTCTACGACCAATTGCTCGAAGAAGGCGTTCAGTTCATTCGTGGCCGCGTCGCGGACATAACCGACTGGCCGATGACGGACGCCGAGGAAGGGAAACTGGTCGTGCGTGCCGAAGATTCGCTGATCGGCGTCACACGGCGCATCCCGGTGGACATGGTGATCTTGTCCGTCGGCCTGGAACCACAGCCGGATGCGCAAGATGTTCGCAAGAAGTTCAACATCTCCTGTTCGCGCGAAGGGTGGTTCCTGGAGCGGCATCCGAAGCTGGCCCCAGTGGCAACGTTTACCGACGGAGTGTGGATCGCCGGCGCCTGCCAGGGACCGAAGGACATCCCGGAAGCGGTTGCCCAAGCCGGAGCGGCAGCAGCCGAGGCACTGGCGTTGGTCGACAAGGGGTACGTGGAGATCGAACCGAATACGGCCGAGATCGACGAGGATGTGTGCAGCGGCTGCAAGACCTGCCTGGGGATGTGTCCCTACAGTGCCATTAGCCGAAACGAAGAAAAAGGCGTGGCGGTGATCAACGAAGCACTGTGCAAGGGTTGCGGCACGTGCGTGGCAGCCTGCCCATCGGGCGCGATCACCCAGCACCTGTTCACCGACGACGAGATCTACGACGAAATCGAAGGGATCCTGAGCTATGTCTGAGGACGTCTATTCCCAGGACTCGCAGGATTGGGAGCCGCGAATCGTGGCTTTCTTCTGCAACTGGTGCACGTACACGGCCAGCGATCTGGCCGGCGTTTCGCGTATGACCTATGCCCCGAACACAAGAGTGATCCGAGTGATGTGCTCCGGGCGGATCGACCCTCAGTTTGTGCTGACGGCCTTGCGTCAGGGCGCGGACGGGGTGTTGATCGGCGGCTGCCATCCCGGCGATTGCCACTACCAGGAAGGCAACTACAAGTGCCTGCGCCGGTTCACCATGCTCAAACGATATTTGGCGGCCATGGGTATCGAGGATGGGCGCATACGTCTGGAATGGATCGCCGCCAGCGAAGGTGACAAGGTGCAGCGGGTGACGAACGACATGGTCAAGCAACTCAAGGAACTCGGCCCACTGAACCTGGATCCCATCCCTCAGCCCGATGCCGGAGAAGCCGGTGATGCTGAGGCCGTCGGCGTTGGCGCTGAAGGAGTTTCATAATGAGCAAACCCAAAGTCGGTTTCTACTGGTGCGCCTCGTGCGGCGGTTGCGAGGAGGCCGTGGTCGACTTGGCCGAGACGATTCTCGACGTTGTCGAGTTGGTCGACATCGTTCTCTGGCCTTGTGCCATGGATTTCAAACGTGCGGACGTCGAGGCCATGGCCGACGGCGAGATGGCAGTCTGCTTTGTGAATGGGGCCATCCGTTCCAGCGAACAACGCGAGATGGCCGAACTGTGCCGTCGTAAGTCACAGTTGTTGGTCGCGCTCGGAAGCTGTTCTGACACCGGCGGCATTCCCGGCTTGGCCAATCTGTACTCGCTGGATTCGATCCTTCAGTCGTCCTACGGCGAAAACACGTTCAGCAACGTCAACCCCGAAGGCGTTGTGCCACAGACAGAGACGGAACGCGAAGAGGGCACGCTGGAGTTGCCGGTCTTGGACAACGAGGTCAAAACCCTGGATCAGTGTGTGCCGGTGGACTATTATCTGCCGGGTTGCGCGCCGCCCGTGAAGCTGATCATCGACGCGGTCACAGCAATAGTCAGTGGCGAACTGCCGCCCAAGGGCACGGTCCTGGCACCGGATATCGCGCTCTGCAACGACTGCCCCCGGATCGACTCGAAACCCGAGGAACCGTTCATCACCGAATTCAAACGGCCGCACGAAATATTGATCGATCCGGACAAGTGCTTTTTGACTCAAGGGCTCCTTTGCATGGGGCCGGCCACCCGCTGCGGCTGCGATCACGCCTGTATCGAAGGCAATATGCCCTGCACCGGTTGTCTGGGACCCGTTGGTAACGTTCGGGACCAAGGTGCCGCCGCGCTGTCCGCGATCGCTTCATTGGTGGCCAGCGACGACGCGGACGAAGTAGCCGCCATGATGGATAAGATCCCGGACCCCGTAGGGACGTTATACCGCTACAGTGTCCCGTCTTCGATCCTTTTCAAACACGCCAGACCTTCGTCCGCCTAGCGAAAGAGGATTCAAAACATGGCCAGCCGAGTGACGGTTGATCCCATTACACGATTGGAAGGCCACGGCAAGATCGACATTTTCCTGAACGATGAAGGAAACGTCGACCGGGCCTACCTGCAGATCCCCGAGCTGCGCGGCTTCGAGAAGTTCGCGGAAGGCCGACCGGCGGAGGATATGCCACAGATCACGTCGAGAATCTGCGGCGTATGCCCCACGGCCCATCATATGGCCGCAGCTAAGGCATTGGACGACTTGTACAAGGTCGAGCCGACTCCGGCCGGCAAGGCCATCCGCGAGTTGGTCTACAGCACGTTCATGTTCGAAGATCACGCCCTGCACTTCTACTTCCTGGGCGGACCGGACTTCGTCGTGGGCCCGGATGCCCCTAAGGCCGAACGAAACGTGCTCGGAGTGATCGGCAAGGTGGGTGTCGAGGTTGGCAAGAAGGTGATCGCCATGCGCAAGGCCGCACGAGAGCTGATTTCGCTGGCTGGCGGCAAAGTGATCCATCCGGTGCTGGGTCTACCCGGCGGCGTGGCCAAGGCGCTCAAAGCCGAGGACCAGGCAACGGCGAAGAAGGTGGCCGACGAAGCCGTCGAGTTCGCCGAGTTCACCCTGAAGGTATTCGACGACATCGTCTTGAAAAACAAGGAATACGTCGACCTGATCCTATCGGACGCCTACACCCATCGCACGTACTACATGGGCATGGTGGACGAGAACAACAGGGTCAACTTCTACGACGGCCAACTCCGCGTGGTCGACCCGGACGGCAAAGAGTTCCTCAAGTTCCCCAGTGGGGATTACCTCAAGCACGTGGCCGAACATGTCGAGCCATGGAGCTACATCAAGTTCTGTTACTTGAAAGACGTGGGCTGGAAAGGCTTCGAGGACGGTCCCGATAGCGGTGTCTACGCCGTGGCACCGATGGCCCGGCTGAACGTCGCTGACGGCATGCCCACACCCAAGGCGCAGGCCGAGTACGAACGGTACTTCGAGACGCTGGGCGGCAAGCCGGTTCACCAGACATTGGCCACGCACTGGGCACGTTTGGTCGAACTGCTTTCGGCCGCCGAAATGATGCAAGAGATCTCGGCCCGACCCGAATTGATCGACCCGGACATCCGCAACATTCCCACGGAAACGCCCGTGGAAGGCGTCGGTGTGGTAGAGGCCCCGCGTGGAACGCTGTTCCACCACTACCGCACGGACGAGCGAGGCGTGATAACGGGTGCCAACCTGATCGTGGCCACGCAAAACAATGCAGCCCGGATCACCATGTCCGTGGACAAGGCAGCCAAAGGCGTCATCAAAAACGGCAAGGTGGACGACGGTATCTTGAACAAGGTGGAAATGGCCTTCCGAGCCTACGACCCATGCTTCGGCTGCGCCACGCACAGCTTGCCTGGCCAAATGCCACTCGAAGTCCGCGTCCGAGACCGGGAGGGCAATATCGTCCAACGGCTTGCCCAATACGTCGATTAGCGTCTTCGTGGGCAACGTGCCCGCATGTTGTGGTTCGTCCCGGAAGCCGCCCCAATTGTCACCAGCAGTTCGCGCAAGTCCGGATAGCCAAAGATGTTCCGTTTACCAGAATTGAGAATAGGCCTGTCGCGTTTGATTCGGTCGGCAACGGAAAATCATCGCGGACTTCCAGAAGTCCGCGATGATCTCTCGATTCTCCCCTGAGATTCGCGCCGTTGAAACTTGCGCGTCGGGCCAGCGCTGGTGCCGTAGGACTGTCGGATGGGGCCGTACTCTCACTCCGCCACCCGCTGGCGCTGATCCGGCGTCAGTTCCAAGATCGTCAGGACTTCGCCGGTCTTGTGGGCTACGTCCAGTTCGATGGTTTCTCCGACCTTCAGTGCGGCGACGAATCGCTTGCTCGCTTCTGACGGGCCTCCCGCGACCAAAACGCGATTGCCGATCAAAGATTCGGAATCCTCTGCGCGGTTTGTCTTCCACTGCCGGAGCACCTTTTCGACCGTCACGACTGCTTGCCCTTCCCGCTTCGCGACGACTTTGCCACGAATCATGCCGGCAAAGGAAGCCGCGAGATCGGGCAATGGGATCCTCTCCACCCCTCCGTCCGGACGATCGGGGCGTTCAGCGCGAGCAGGAGCCGTGGCCGCGCCCAGATACGAGTCGAATACGCGAACGCTGTCCCACAGTTCACTGTATTCTTCGATGAATTTCAGATGGCGCGGGTCGGTCTGGTACTTGTCGTGCGCGGCTTTGTTCTTGAACACGACCAGCAGGAAGACATCAAAGTCGCGGTCATTGACGTCTCGGTTCATTTCTTCGGCGAGCACCCCGGCGGCAAAATACACGGTCCCTTCGTGCTCGGAAAGGAATTTCTTGCAGGCCGCGACCAGTTGCCCCTTCGCGTCGCCGGAACCCTCCTTTACCTTGAAGTAGACCGCGTGCGCAAGCTGCGGGTCAGCCGCTTGTGCTTGATTAACTGTGGCGAACAGAATTCCCACTACAGTACCGGCGACGATCGTCTTCATCGTTCATTTCTCCTGTGTTGAGGTGTTTTCAATCGAAACCCGCCTTCATTGTGATCGTGACGTACGCGCGCTTCAAGCTCGCCGCCGGCTGACAAACACTTTGGATGCCGACTATTGGTCGTCGGATTTTGTGCGACCAGCCACGTCCAACATCGTAGCTGGAACGTCGGAAATGATGCCGTCAATGCCCCAACCGATGAGTTCACGGGCACGTTCGACGTCGTTCACCGTGTACACCCACGCTCTGAGTCCGCGTCGGTGGATGGCGTCGATCTGCTGACGACTGATGTGTTTCTGGTTCCAAGCAATGATCTTGGCGCCGGTCTGTTGCGCATCGTCCAGCTTGCTGTCCGTCAGTTCTTTGCTCCCAAGTGCTGCAAGGGCAAGACGCGGCGCGAGTCGATGACACTCGGCCACGTACTTCCAGTCGAAAGACTGGACGACCACACTGTCGAGCAGTCGCTTCTCGGACAGCAGACGCACACAGGTCGCTGCGTCGCCGCTCTTGCGTTCGATCAGGGTTACGGACCCTCGTTGAATAACGTCCAGGGCCTGTTCGAGCGTGGGAACGCGAACATCGGAGTACCTGGGATGGAACCACAAGCCCGCATCCAATTTTTCGAATTCCCGCGACCGCATCTCGGCAACCGGCATTTTGGTTCGGCGATAGAGTCGGGCGGCGTTAGTGGTGCGGTCGAGAGTTTCGTCGTGGATGACAATTGGAACGCCGTCGGCCGAGTGACGGTAGTCTAATTCGACCAAGTCCGCACCGGTTTCGACAGCACTGGCAAAGGCAGGCAGCGTGTTTTCAGGGGCTCGTTTGCTGTCGCCTCGATGAGCGACGATCAAGACACGGGGCATGGCGAGGAGCTTCTCCGCCACCGTCACGTCGGCCGCATCGGCAAGGCCGCAGGAAAAAAGTACCAAAGGCACGGTGAGCCGGGAAACGCGATCCATCAGTCGTCTTCCATCACCTCGGTTTCTTTCGCCTTTGCCAAGTCGTTGACTTGCTTCTCGTAGGTCTTGGTCAAGTCTTGGACTTCCTTCTTCGTGTCGTCCCGTTCGTCTTCGCTCATTTCCTTGGCCTTCTCGGCCTGATCAGCAGCCTTGTTGGCGTCGCGACGGATGTTGCGGATCGAGATCTTGGCTTCCTCGGCCAAATCCTTGACGCGGCCAACCATCCTGCGACGCACCTCGCCGGACAACGGCGGGATGTTAATGCGAATCAGACGTCCATCGTTTTGTGGGTTAAACCCCAAATCGCTGGCCACGATCGCTTTTTCGATATCCTTCATGGTCCCAGGATCATACGGCCGAATCACAATCTGTGTGGGCTCCGGAGCCCCCACGTTTGCCAACTGCTTCAGGGGACACGACGATCCGTATGCCTCGACCCGCAACGTGTCCACCAGCCCGGGGTTGGCTCGACCGGTGCGGATGCCCGCTAGGCTGGTTTTCAGCACGCCGGCAGCTTTATCCATGCGCTCTTCAGCGTCGAAAAGAATGTCTTCGGATGTCATGGTCGGCTCCTCGATTTGTAAGCTACTTTACCTCGATTCTCGTGCCTACTTTCTCGCCTTTGACCGCGCGTAGGATGTTGCCGTCCTTTCGGTAGTTGAACACCACTACCGGCACGCCGTGCTCTTGGCAGTGGGCAATCGCCGTGCTGTCCATGACCCGCAAGCCGCGTTCCAGCACAGTGGTATAGTCCAATTCCCGGTACAAGACGGCATGGGGGTTCTTTTCCGGGTCCTCGCTGTAGACGCCGTCGACGCGCGTCGCCTTTAGCAACGCCTCGACGTCCAATTCCGAAGCTCGCAACGCGGCAGCCGTATCGGTCGTCACAAACGGACCGCCGGTGCCAGCGGCCAGAATGACGACCCGGTTCTTTTCCAAGTGGCGCTGCGCTCGGCGGCGGATGTAGGGTTCGCAAACGCCATCCATCCGAATCGCCGACATGAGCCGCGTATCGCAGCCGAGCGACTCCAATGCGTCCTGTAACGCCAGCCCGTTGATCACCGTCGCCAGCATGCCCATATAGTGAGCCGTGGCTTCGTGAATGCTGGTGTTGCTTTCCTTGAACTGGGCTCCCCGCAAGATATTGCCGCCGCCGATGACAACGCCCATCTGGCAGCCAATTTGCTGGGCCTGCTGGATTTGGCCGGCGATGTGAACGACCTCTTTCATACCGATGCCGCGTTCGCCGCCGTGCGTAAAGCTCTCGCCGGAGAGCTTCAGGATAACGCGGTTGAACTGCCGATTCGTTTGATCCCCATCTTGTTCCGGCTCATTCGAAGCACCCATCGCAACGTATCCCTGTTCTGCCGTGCCAGCGTTTGTCCAGTAGGTCCCGGCTGCCGGACGGGATGTCGAGGTTGTTGGAGTTCACGCTTTAGCGTGCCAGAAGACACGCTGAAGCGTGGACTCCAGCGATAGAGTTCAGGGTCCCGTCCGGCAGCCGGGACCTACCAATTCTCGCCGCGCGACGCCGATAGAGAAAGGGCCTCGGCATACTTCCGAGGCCCGTCGTCCTGTCGTAGTCGCCTACTCGCTACCGAGTTCCCAATGCACAAACTGTTTGATCGTCATGCCGTTGTTCTTTGCGAACTTGCCCACCGACTCCTTGTCGCCCTTGACGAATGGCTGCTCCAACAGCACTCGCTCGGCGTAGTAGTTGCGGAGACGGCCTTCGACCATTTTGTCGACGATATTCTCCGGTTTGCCTTCTTTCAAAGCGGCTTCGCGAAGAATCGCTCGCTCCTTGTCCACATCCGCGGGATCAAGATCCTCGGTGGAGAGCCCTGCGGGGCGCATGGCCGCCACGTGCATGCACACGTCTTTGGCGATCTCCGGATTACCGCCTTCGACCTCCAACAAGACGCCAGCCACGGTGGTCGCGTTGTGGCTGTACGCGCCACACGGTTGGTCGATCCGGACCATTCGCCCCACGTTCAGTACCTCGCGGATTCGGTTGAACAACTCGTCCTTCTGTTCGCCCAGCGTCATTCCCTCTTTGCTGGATGACGGCTGGCCAAGTAATTCGTCCACTGTCGTAGCGGAGGATCCGGTGGCCAACTGCTGGGCCAGATCGTTTGCCAGTTGGATGAATTCTTCGTTTTGCGAGACCGACGCGCTTTCACATTTCAGCTCGACCATGGCACCAACGCCGGGATCGAAGTTGGCAAAGATGCCGAAACGACCGAATGCCGTCTCGCGACCGGCACGTTTCTCCATCACTTTGGCGCCCCGTTCTCGCATCAATTGAACGGCCGCCTCCTGGTCGCCGTCACACTCGGTCAGCGCTTTCTTGCAATCCATCAAGGGCAGTCCGGTTGTTTCACGAAGCGCCTTTACGTCAGCGGCAGTAATACCCGCCATGGTCAGTCTCCCAAAATCTCCAAATCGGTTTGTTTTAAGCCAGTTCTTATCCGAAGACGCTGGTTGCCAGCGCCCAAACGTCCCTCAGCTATGACTCACCGCGGGCCGTCTAGTTCGTGAAAATAGAGCACCTAGCCGAGTAACTACTCGGCTGTTTCCGTCGCGGGCGGGACGGATTCCTCAGTACCGGTCTGGCTTGACGAATCGTCGGCACCCTCGCTCTGAGCCGTCACCGTTGCCTTGCCCCGCAGAACGGCATCAGCCAAATGCTTGACGATCACCTCGATCGAGCGAATTCCGTCGTCGTTGCCGGGAATTGGCAAATCAATGTCGTCGGGGTCGCAGTCGCTGTCGATCAGCGCCACGGTCGTGATGCCGAGTTTCCGGCTCTCCCGAATCGCGTTCTTTTCCTTTTTCGGATCGATCACCACGACGCATTCCGGCAAGCGGTTCATGCTGCGCATACCGTTCAGGTTACGGTACATCTTCCGGTATTCACGATTCAAGGCCGACTGCATTTTCTTGGAGTATGTCGCCAACTCCTCGCCGGACCGTATTGCCTCCAACTCCTCAAGGCGTCCCAACCGGCTGCGCACCGTGCGAAAGTTGGTCAGGCACCCGCCGAGCCATCGCTCGCTCACGTACGGCATGCCGCAGCGACTTGCCTCGCGTTCGATGACATCGCCCGCCTGACGCTTTGTGCCGGTGAACAGAATCAGGCTGCCACCTGTAGATACCTGCGTCAGGTACTTGCTCGCTCGCAGAAGGCCGCGAATCGTTTCGCGAATGTCGATGATGTGAATCGTCTTTTTGCGACCGTAGATGTACGGCGCCATCTTGGGATTCCAGCGACTGGAACGATGCCCGAAATGGACCCCTGCCTCGATCAGTTCCTTTACGACTGAATTCGCCACGTGCTTCTCCTGTAACTGTAGTTTCGGGCAATGACGGACCTACACCGCCACAGGTCTTGGACCTTCGCCCATTGACTCGAAAAAGGGAAAACGGCCGCGCCACAGGCTGGCCACGTACCGGCCCGGCGGGACCAGAGAATCCCAAAGTGTATCGGCGCGCGCGCATAAGGTCAATTGGGACAATTGCTTTCGGCATAAGGCTCTCTGTAGAATGAGCACGCGATTCTGCCTTCATCCCAGTCCGAATGGAATGCGTCATTATGAAAAAAGCTATCGCCATCGCCGCTCACCCGGACGATATCGAATTCTTCATGTCCGGAACGCTAATGCTGCTTCGGGACGCCGGGTACGAAATCCACTACATCAACCTGGCAAACGGCTCGTGTGGCAGCATGGAGCACGACGCCGAGTCGATAGCTTCTATCCGCCGCAGCGAAGCGCAGGCCGCCGCGGCAAGCATCGGGGCCGTCTTCCATGAGAGCATCTGTAACGATTTGGAGATCTTCTACGAAAGGCCGCTCTTGGCCAAAGTTGCGTCCGTTGTGCGAGAGGTCGCCCCGGAGATCCTGCTGACGCATTCCCCCAGCGATTACATGGAAGATCACATGAACGCTTGTCGACTAGCGGTCACGGCGGCGTTTTGCCGAGGAATGCCGAACTTTCCCGTAGAACCGCAACGACCGCCCGTCGATCAGAAGGTGACCGTCTACCACGCCCAACCCTACAGCAACCGCGATCCACTACGCCAGACGGTGCACCCGGATCTGTTTGTCGACACAACCGATGTCATCGACCGAAAGGTGCAGATGCTGGCGCACCACAAGAGCCAGAAGGAATGGCTGGACAAGAGCCAGGGAATGGACTCGTATCTGCATACGCTTCGTGAATTGGACCGAGAAGTGGGGAGCATGTCGGGCGTGTTCCAATTCGCTGAAGGATGGCGCCGGCATCTGCATTTGGGATTCTGCGATGAAAATGATGATCCTTTGAGTGATGCGTTGCCAGACAAAGCGGTTAGGTAGCTAACCTGGGGCCCCCTACCCGTTTTGTGGCCGACCCGCTAAATTCATCGCACGCAAGAGCTTACATTGCACATCAAAGACCACTTCTCGCCGGCGACGGAACCGCCTTCCCATGCGTAGCCTAATTCTCGTCTTGCCATTCATCGCGATTGCCTTCCTTAGTTGGGGGGTGTACGGCCCTGTACTGCACGAGGGCCAGTATGGCATGGGGGCTCCCCTCGAACCGAGCAGCCTGCGCCCGTTTATCTGCGTCGGCATCGCATACTTCCTGATCGCGGTCGTTGCACCTCTCGTTGTACTGCGGACCAAAGGCGAAACGGGCCATTGGACGCTGAGCGGGGCAGTTTGGTCTTTTGCCGCCGGTGCGGCCGGGGCCATCGGTGCAATGGGCATCATTCTGGCCTTCAAGTTCCGTGGCAACCCCGTTTACGTCATGCCGCTGGTGTTCGGGTTGGCTCCCGTGGTCAACACGCTGGTCACGATGTCGATGGCGCGGACCTTTCGCCAAGCCGGCGGGTTGTTTCTCGCTGGCATCGTCGCCGTTGCCGTTGGGGCTGCCGGTGTATTGCTTTTCAAGCCGGTTGCGAAGAACGTCGAAGTGACTGAACTAGCCGATGGTTCGATCGAGGTCGTGTTGAAGCGGATGGTCCGCAGCGACAGCGGCATGCGAGAATGGAAGACGACTGAATGGAACGCAAAGAGCCTGGACGAACTCAGGACGAATAGCGAATTGGAGAAGGCGTACCGGCTGTATCTGAAGAAACAGCCTTTACCTCTGTCCCAGTGGGCGACGATTCTCGCCTCCATCGCATTCACGGCATTGTGTTGGGGCAGCTACGGTCCGATCTTGCACAAAGGCCAGATGAAAATGCAGGGCAGTCGCCTGCGTCCGTTCCTATGCGTCGGTCTTGCGTATTTTGCCATCGCGGTACTTGCGCCCATGCCGTTGTTGCAGGTATTCGAAGAACCCGGAGGCTGGACGCTGGGCGGTGCCGCTTGGTCGCTGGCGGCCGGCGCCGCCGGTGCGATTGGGGCCCTGGGAATCATTCTGGCTTTCAACTTCGGTGGCAGACCGATCTACGTCATGCCGCTGGTCTTTGGAGGCGCACCGGTCGTCAACACGCTGACCACCGTTGTGGCAGAGGGAACCGTGGGAGATGTGGGAATAATGTTCTACGTTAGCCTGGCGCTGGTCATCCTTGGCGCCGTCGTTGTGCTGGTGTTCGCTCCACGGCGCCGCAAGACGGCGGCTCCGCGCAGCGATGGTAGCTCGGAGGGCTCTATCGCAACGGCCGATACGCCTTCTGCCACGGGTGGTGAATCGGCGTCTGCGGGCGGCGAGCCATCCTCCTCCTCGGACAGCGGAACGCAATCATTCGGAGACGGTGCGACGCTGCCGGACGAAGACAGTTCGGACAAGACGGCAGCCGATGTCGACCAGGAGTCGGACGAGGATACTTTCGACTCAGAGGACACCCACGATCAGCGTGACCGGTAAGAGGTCGCCTGCTGCCCTCTTCGCGATTGCTTGACCGCTCGACGGTTCTATCTATCATTCCACCAAGATCGCGGATGCAAGACGGCCTCGTTTGACCCCGAGCCGGAGGCGACGGTCGTTGTGGGTGGCTGGATGTGCGACGACCGTCGCCTTCGGCTCGGGGTTAAACAGTTTCGAACGTCGCAAGAGCCTTACTGAAATGCGCCCACCGGATGCGGGCGTGGGAAGTCGCACAGGCGGGATGCCCGTGCCATCGTTGACGGAGTGACGCAAAGATGGACCGGGTCAAGAAGGCTGTCTCAACACATCATCCCAGCCACCAACCTCGATCGTTCCTGTCAGACATCTACGTCTGCGGCGGGATTCTGGCTCTCTGTCATGCTAGCATTGCCGTCCAGGCCGTCGATGCCTCACCGCCACGTGTCACCTTCGACGTCAATCCTCTGATCGCCTGCCGAGATGTGACGCCGACAGAGTTCGCCGAGGCAAATCCGGACGAGAGGTTGGTTCAAGCTGATGTCCAGGTGTCCTCGTTGATCCGTAATGGGGGCGAGGACGATTTGATTCAGTACTTCTACCGCGTGGAAAGTCCCGAAGAAACGATTCAAATTGTGGACTACTCGCCGAAGACAACGCTCACCAGCGATATCTCAGGGAATGTCACCATCGAGAAAAAGAAGGAGCGCACGAACCACATGGGGTTGGCTCTATCCGGGCCGTTTGACTGGCCCGTCAGGGCAACTGGCTCCGGTGACCTTGGAACCAAGTCTCACGACATCGTCCGCTACGAACTGCTTCCGCAGAAGTTCGCCGTTGCCTCCAGCGGGACGATCTGTCGAGGCTACGGCGTCTATTTCAAGCTCAAGCCATCGCGGAGTACGACGCTGGAAGGATCGAAACAACTCACTCTGGTATTCCGCGTGCCAAAGGAATGGCGAGGCGACTACGTCCATCTCTCTTGCACCGCCATCGGGCTTCATCGCGGCGTGGTACGGCCGTTCGACGAGCACACGGGCTGTGGCCATCACCGATTCGTTGTCGCTCTCTACGCGGACGGGGACACGTCGGCAAAGGCGGCGGCCGAACGTCTGGCCCGCGCGGAGATGGACCTACTGAAGACGGTCTCGGCGAATCGGCGAGCGATAGAAAAGCGAGCCTACCCCACGTTGGCCCACAAGATCGGCGTCATGCTGGACGTGATCGAACCACCGATTCCCGACGACTGGGCTCAGCGGCTGATCTACGCCACGGGGGAAACCGGCATCGCCAAGATCACCAGGCGTTTGCCGAGTCGCGTCCGTGAAGCGGCCGACGAGTACGCCGTCGCCAAACGCGAGCTATTTCGTCTGGGAGTGCCCGAAGCGCCCGAAGTGCAATAGAATAGTCGCGGGAAAGCGACTACGATATGCCGTCTACAGGGGTTGGCGTTACACAACTGGCACGCGGCTGCCGAAGCCAACCGGCCCTCCCGAGAGGACGCTTCGATGGAAAAGACCCGTGTCGTTGCCGCTCGTCGGTCCGAAGCAATTGGCCAACACGTTTGCGTACAAGGCTGGATTCGCACGCGTCGCGACTCGAAAGGCGGTTTCAGCTTCATCGAGTTGAACGACGGCTCTTGTCTTGCGAACCTCCAAATCATCGCCGACGGTAGCCTGCCAAACTACGAGACAGATATCAAGAAGCTGACCGCGGGGTGTAGCGTAACGGTCGAGGGCGAAGTGAAAGAGTCCGGTGGCAAAGGTCAAACCACCGAGGTTTTGGCTTCGGCACTCACTGTCCACGGCTGGTCGGATCCTGAATCCTATCCCCTGCAGAAGAAGCGTCACTCGTTCGAGAAGCTCCGCGAGTGGGCTCACCTTCGACCTCGCACCAACACATTCGGATCCGTGGCCCGCGTCAGAAACTGCATTTGCCGTTCGATCCACGATTTTTTCCAGGAGGAGGACTTCCTTTACGTCCATACTCCCATCATTACGGCCAGCGACTGCGAGGGCGCCGGCGAAATGTTCAAGGTCACGACATTGGATCTGACAGATGTGCCAAGACAGCAGGGCAAGATCGATTTCTCGATGGACTTCTTCGATCGCCCTTCCTACCTGACAGTTAGCGGGCAGTTGGAAGCGGAAATCTACGCCACGGCGTTGGGAAAAGTGTACACGTTCGGCCCCACTTTTCGCGCGGAGAATTCGAACACGTCGAGACATCTGGCCGAATTCTGGATGATCGAACCAGAGATGGCGTTCTGCGACCTGGACGACAACATGGACCTGGCCGAACGCTTTCTGAAACGCATATGCCGCGAGGTGCTGGAGCGATGCGACGAAGACATGCAGTTCTTCAATCAATTCATCGACAAGACGGCCATCGAGACCTTGGAGACGATCGTCCAGAGCGACTTTGTGCGACTGCCGTACACCGAAGCGGTCGAGGTCCTTCAACAAAGCGGCGAGAACTTCGAATACCCCGTCTCGTGGGGCAGCGACCTGCAATCCGAACACGAACGGTTCTTGACCGAGCGGCACTTCGAGCGTCCCGTTATCTTGTACAACTACCCACGGGAAATCAAACCGTTCTATATGCGAGTCAATGACGACGAGCCCACTGTGCGGGCAATGGACGTGCTGGCCCCAAAAGTGGGCGAGATCATCGGTGGCAGTCAGCGCGAGGAGCGATTGGACGTCGTCCGGCAACGGATGGAGGAGCAAGGCCTGAACGCCGAAGATTACTGGTGGTACCTTGATTTGCGGCGTTATGGCACGGTACCCCACTCCGGATTTGGCCTGGGGCTGGAACGCGTCGTCCAGTTCATTACCGGAATGGCCAATATCCGAGACGTGATTCCCTTCCCGCGTACGCCGGGCAACGCCGAGTTTTGATGGTCGCGCCCGACGAATATGCGGGGACAGGTACAATGACGATGGGTCGGTGGCGAATAGCTGAATGACCAAGGTCCAAATCCCAATGACCAAAATGACGCTATAATACCATTGCATCGTTTCCCGTCTTTTGGCGGTCGAGTGACATGTACCAGCAAAGCACATTACGCATTCTCCGCGGTGCTCTGGCCGCTGCCTGTGTCTGGTTCCCCCTGACGGCTGCGGAGATCCGAGCCCAGGCAGACGGCGAGGCGAAAACGCAGTTTTCACAGCCGGTGTTGATCCGTTTCGAGGGGGTGATCACGCCGCTGTCCGAACAGTTCCTCTATCGGAAGCTGGAGGTCGCCGAAGACAAGGGAGCGGATGTGCTGATCGTGGAAATCGACAGCCCCGGCGGTTCTGTCGAATCGACCTTGAACATTGCATACCGACTCCGTGATCTTGATTGGGCCCACACCGTGGCCTTCGTGCCGCGCGAGGCGCTCAGCGGTGCCGCGATCATTGCCCTGAGTTGCGATGAGATCATCATGCATCCGGCTGCCGTGCTGGGCGATGCGGGGCCGATCGTGTTGGGCGAAGACAGCCTGTTCCGTCACGCACCGGAAAAGATCCGCAGTGACTTGGCGCGCAAGATTCGGGATCTCGCCGAAGCCAAGCACCGGCCGCCCGCCCTGGCCGAAGCCATGGTCAATATGGACCTGGTCGTCTACCACGTCCGGCACCGGCAAACGGGCGAAGAGACGTTCATGTCCGAAGCGGAGATCGAATCGTCGGGCGAGCCCAACATGTGGGAGAAGGGCAAGCCTGTGCACGAGTCGCGGGAAGAGCATTTTCTCGAAGTAAACGGCAAGCGGGCGTTCGAACTCAACTTGGCCGAGGGCAATGCCAAGGACCGTGACGAGTTGAAGCAACTGCTCGGTTTCGCGGGCGACCCGATTGTGCTTCAGCCCAGCGGTGTCGACACGGCGGTATTCATTCTGAACGCCCCGCTGATCACGGGGATTCTGTTCGTTGTCGGGCTGATTGCGTTGTATATCGAGTTCAGCGCGCCCGGGCTCAGCGTCGGCGGTTTGATCGCGCTATTGTGTTTCGCATTATTCTTCTGGAGTCGCTTTCTGGGCGGAACGGCGGAGGTGCTGGAAGTCATTCTGTTTGTCGTCGGGATCGTGTTTATCGCAGTCGAGATCTTCGTGATTCCAGGTTTCGGAGTGTCGGGGATCGCCGGTTTGTTGCTGATGTTCGCCGCGGTAATGATGGCCTGCCAGAGTTTTGTGATACCTCAGACCGCCCGGCAGATGGACACCTTTGCCACATCACTACTCGTCGTGAGCTGTTCCGCCGCCGCTTTCGTTGGGGGCGCGATGATGCTCAGCAGGCACTTCAACGCGATACCCCTATTCAACCGGCTGGCGCTAAAGCCCGTGCAGCCTGCTGGTGAAGGCGATGCCGTCGCCAAGGACTCCGAAGGCAAACCGCTACCGCAGAGCCACCCCGACAGCGATCTCGGTATCCAAGTGGGCGATTGGGGTGTCGCAGCGTCGCCATTGCGTCCTGCAGGCAAAGCGAGGTTCGCCGACCACTATTTGGACGTATTGACCGACGGATCCTACGTCGACAGCGGGCAACAAGTGCGAATCATCGAGATTCGCGGAGCCCGTATCGTCGTACGCGAGGTGACCGACGCGTAGGGCCGCCGATAGAATGGCTGTCCCGATTTCTGCGGCCTTCGAGCGTTTAACCCCGAGCCGGAGGCGACGGTTGCCTGAGCGCCACAACCGTCGCCTCCGGCTCGGGGTTAAACGGGCTGCCCCAAGGAAAAGGGCGGTATTCCCCCTTGTAATAAGCCACGCCATCCGCAATCATTGTAGGTTTGTTTGTCGGGTCCGCCATCGGGGGGTGCAATACGGTTCCTCCCTCGAGTTTGTGCAAGCCATTACCATAGACCCCCTAAGAAGGGATGTTTGTCTAACAAGAGTCTTGAAGGAGTAGTCACCGCATGGGTCGTCACACTGGTCCAAAGGCGAGAATCAATCGTCGCTTGGGAACACTGATCTACGAGACCGCCGGCGCCGGACGCGCTATGGAGCGCCGCGAGGCCCCGCCCGGAATGCACACTCGCCCGCGCAGACCGTCCAACTATGGTTTGGCACTGAAGCAAAAGCAGAAAATCAAGCATTACTACGGGCTCGGCGAGCGCCAGTTGCGACGTTTCTTCAACTCCGTCACGCACAAGAAAGGCGACACGGGAGAGATGCTCTTGCTGTTGTGCGAGAGGCGGTTGGACAACGTGCTCAGACGAGCTGGATTTACCAAGACGCGTTCGCAGGCCCGGCAGGGCGTCACGCATGGGCATTTCCAGGTGAACGGAGTCAAGGTAACCAAACCCTCCTATCTGATGCGTTCCGGAGACATTATCACCGTTCGCCCACGGGAGAATCTGCTGAATCTCTACCGGGGCCTCAGCGAGGAAAGCGTGGGCGAAACGCTGGATTGGGTCACGTTTGACGCCGAAACTCTGCGAGCTACCGTCCAGGGACTGCCTGCTGCGAACGACATCAGCGTGCCCCTGGACGCCAAGGAAATCAACACGGTGATCGAGTTCCTCTCGCGTTAGCGACGGGAGTCGAATCGCTCGCTTGATACAATCGGTCGCGGCGTTGTGGTCTGGCTGGGATTTGATGCACGACGCGATCGTATCAAGAACCAGAGACCCGGCTTTTTCAAGAAGCCGGGTTTCTTTTCCTGGTAACTGTTTTTCGACTTGCGTTGCACCTACTCCCGAACACACAACTCTTCAAGCACCATGCACTCGCAACTAGTAGTGCTCGGCGGCGGCCCCGGGGGATATGCCGCGGCTTTTTTGGCAGCCGACGAAGGCGTCGAGGTCACGCTTGTCGAAGCCGACTCGAGGCTGGGCGGGACTTGCCTGCTTCGCGGCTGCATTCCATCGAAGGCGCTGCTCCACGTGGCTCGCGTGATTTCCGAAGTGGATGAACTGCGCGAAACTTGGGGCGTTGACTATCCTCAGCCAAACATCGACTTGGACAAGATTCGTGCCCGCAAAGAGAAGATCCTTGCCACGTTGTCGGGCGGTTTGGCGCATTTGGCCAAACGACGCAAAGTGCGAGTCGTCAAAGCCAAGGGCGTTTTCGAAAACTCGACCACCCTGCGACTAGAAGGAGACGACCGGTCGATTCCCGATGGCCGCCAGATCACGTTCGATCATCTGATCTTGGCAACGGGCTCGATTCCCGTCATGCCGCAGGTGTTCGATTTGGGATCGGACCGGGTTATGGACTCCACCCGTGCACTCCGGTTGGCCGACATTCCCGAACGCTTGTTGGTGATCGGTGGGGGATACATCGGACTGGAGATGGGCACCGTCTACGCGCGTCTTGGGTCGGAAGTCAGCGTGGTGGAATTGACCGATGGCCTGTTGCCGGGTGCGGACCGCGATCTGGTCAGGCCGCTCTACAAGCGTCTGAAAACGCTGTTCGAGGATCGCATCTACCTGGAGACCAAAGTAGGTTCGCTTGGGCTTCGGGACGACAAGGTCGAAGTGGCTTTTGAAGGCCCGGCCAAGTACGGCGTCGAACATTACGATCGCGTGCTCGTATCAGTAGGACGCCGCCCGGCGAGCGACGGAATCGGTCTTGAAAACACTCAGGTCCAGGTGAACGACAAAGGTTCCATCGTGTGCGACAACGGGCAACGTACGGCCGATCCGCACGTGCTGGCCATTGGCGACGTGGCCGGCGAGCCGATGCTGGCGCACAAGGCCGCTCACGAGGCAAAGGTGGCCGTGGAATCGGTGCTGGGGAAGACTACGACGTTCGACAAAGCCGCGATCCCAGCCGTCGTATTCACCGATCCCGAAATCGCCTGGGCCGGGCTCGCCGAGGAGCAAGCAAACCGAGACGGCCGCAAGGTCGATGTAGCCGTGTACCCATGGGCTGCCAGTGGTCGAGCGCAGGCACTGGGACGCACGGAAGGCTTGACCAAATGGCTCGTCGATCCCGAGACGGAACGAGTCCTGGGTTGTGGAATCGTCGGGCCCGGAGCGGGCGAGATGATCGCCGAAGCGGTGCTGGCCATCGAAATGGGCTGCGAAGTACGAGACATTACCGAGTCGATTCATCCGCATCCGACGTTCAGCGAGACGTTGATGAACGCTGGCGAGGTATTCTTCGGTACCGCGACCGAAATCTACAAGCCGCGCCGCTAACGCGCGAGATACAGGTATGTAGATCCGCTTGTTGCCGACGACTATCGTGCCAGGTAAAGCTGGATCATCTGGCCGGATCCTTCCGATATTAGGACACGGTTATGTGACATGAGGTCCCAGCGGGTACTCATGCAGTTGAATCGCTGCCTTGCCTTACTCCCCCGCCGAGTTTTGTCCTATAGTAATGGGCAGTTGGCAGATCCAATAACCTGATGGACTGAACCAAGAGGAACAGGTCATGGCTGATGCTACCGAGGTTGCCGTACCAGACGAGAGCCTCGACTCAACATTCGTTGACCAAACGCTTGACAACGATCCGACCGAAACGTCCGAGTGGCTCGATTCTCTGGAATACGTGCTCCGCAGCAAAGGCGCGGAGCGAGTTAAGTACTTGCTGTCGGCACTGGAAAAGAAAGCGCGGCTGGAAGGCGTCGAACTGCCCACAGTGCTGAACACGCCCTACGTGAACACCATCTCGGTCGACAAACAGCCGGTCTATCCGGGAAACCGAGGACTGGAACGCCGCATCAAGAGCATTGTCCGTTGGAACGCCATGGCCATGGTCGTGCGGGCCAACAAGCAGTTCGACGGGATTGGCGGCCACATCTCGACGTTTGCATCCGCGGCGACGCTGTGCGAAGTGGCCTTCAATCATTTCCTGCGCGGGCGTGGCGAGAGCAACTATGACGGCGATCTGATTTACTTCCAGGGACACGCTTCGCCCGGAATGTACGCACGCGCATTCGTCGAGGGACGCCTGACGGAAGAGCACCTGAACAACTTCCGCCGCGAACTGCAGCCCGGGGGCGGGCTCTCGTCGTATCCCCATCCGTGGCTGATGCCCGATTTCTGGGAGTTTCCCACGGTTTCGATGGGGTTGGGCCCCATCATGTCCATCTACCAGGCGCGGTTCAACCAGTACCTGCGCGACCGCGGAATCAAAGACACCGGCAATCAGAAGGTGTGGGCGTTCCTGGGCGACGGCGAATGTGACGAACCGGAGACTCTCGGCGCGATCACGTTGGCAGCCCGCGAGAAACTGGACAATCTGATCTTTGTCATCAACTGCAACTTGCAGCGGTTGGACGGCCCGGTTCGCGGCAATGGCAAGATCATTCAGGAACTGGAAGCCCTGTTTCGAGGCGCCGGTTGGAACGTCATCAAGGTAATCTGGGGCGACGACTGGGACCCGCTGCTGGAAAAGGACAATACCGGACAGTTGGTCAAACGCATGGAAGAATGCGTCGATGGCCAGTATCAGAAGTACACGGCCATGCCCGGTTCCTATATCCGAGAACATTTCTTTGGGAAATACCCGGAGTTGCTGACACTGGTCGATAAGTTCTCGGACGAAAAGCTCGAACGAATGCGTCGCGGCGGTCACGATCCCGAGAAGCTCTATGCTGCTTACAAAGCTGCGGTCGAGACCACGGGACGCCCGACCGTGATCCTGGCCAAAACGATCAAAGGCTACGGCCTGGGCGAGACGGGCGAGGGGCGAAACATCGCTCACAACAAGAAGAAGGCCAACGAAGAAGAACTGCGTGAATTCCGCAGTCGTTTCGGGATTCCCATTTCCGACGAAGACGTGGCCAACGCGCCGTTCTACCGTCCGCCGGAAGACAGCCCCGAGATACGGTACCTCCGCCAGCACCGCGAAGCACTCGGCGGCTACGTCCCCAACCGGTGTGCGGAGATCCCGACGATCGACGTGCCGACGATCGACGACCACAACGAATTCCTCGGCGGCAGCAAGGGCAAGGAAATGTCCACCACCATGGGCGTTGTGCGTCTGCTGGACAAGCTGTGCCGCGACAAGCGAATCGGCAAGTACGTCGTGCCCATCGTCCCTGACGAATCTCGCACCTTCGGCATGGAAGGCATGTTCCGCAAGGTGGGCATCTACGCTCATTCAGGCCAGTTATACGAACCGGTCGACTCGGAACAACTGATGTACTACAAGGAAGCCCAGGACGGGCAGATTCTGGAAGAGGGAATCACCGAAGCGGGCTCGATGTCGTCTTTCATTGCGGCTGGCACTTCGTACTGCCAGCACGGTATCAACATGATCCCGTTCTTCATCTACTATTCGATGTTCGGTTTCCAGCGTATCGGCGATCTCGTTTGGGCGGCGGCGGACATGCGAGCCAAGGGATTCATGATCGGTGGAACAGCCGGCCGCACGACGCTGAACGGTGAAGGGCTTCAGCACCAGGACGGTCACAGCTTGCTGAATGCGATGGCGTTTCCGACCGTGCGGGCCTACGATCCGGCATATGTGTACGAGACTGCCGTCATCGTCATGGACGGTCTCAGGAAGCTCTACGCCGAGGGCGAAACGGCGATTTACTACATCACGGTGGAAAACGAGCCCTACGTGATGCCCGAAATGCCCGCCGGAGCGGAAGAAGGAATTGTAAAGGGGATCTACAGGGTCAATTCAGTGGATGTCGACGGTGCCGACCACAAAGTCAACTTGCTCGGCAGCGGGGCCATACTCGGGTGTACGCTTAGGGCCCAGGAGATTCTGGCAGAGAAGTTCGGCATATCCAGCGATGTGTGGAGCGTGACCAGCTATTCGCAATTGTGCCGCGAAGCCCAGGCGTGTGAACGCTGGAACATGCTACATCCGGCCGAGTCGCCCCGCAGATCTCATCTGGAAGAAGCGTTCGAGGGCGAGCAAGGTATATTTGTGTCGGCTTCCGATTACGTGCGTGCGTTGGCCGAACAGATCCGCCCGTGGATTCCTGGCGACTACCATGTCCTCGGATGCGACGGAATGGGACGTAGTGAAACGCGAGAAGCGTTGCGGAGGCATTTCGAGGTGGATGCCGAAAGCATTACAATTGCCACATTGCACCGTTTGCGTAGGCGAGGAGAACTGGACGCCACAACCGTGGCCAAAGCGATCAAGGAGTTGGACGTAGATCCTGATAAACAGGATCCGTTCAATGCATAGCAGCACCATGAGCATCGAAATCAAAGTTCCCGATTTGGGCGACGGCGTTGATTCCGGCGACATTCTGGATGTCCTTGTCGGCGAAGGTGACTTCATCGACAAAGACCAAGGCATCGTCGAATTGGAGACTGACAAAGCGACCGTCGAAGTGCCCAGCCCTCAAGCGGGAAAGGTAACGCAAATCCACGTCGAAGTCGGGCAAAGCGTCGCAGTCGGCGCCGTGTTGATCAGCCTCGAAGCCGTGGCACCATCCGAGCAACCGCCGAAGGCCGAAGCGGCTCCCGCGGCGGTGGCGGCTGCGCCAGCCGAGGCACCGGAGGAATCGCAGCCACAACCCACCCAGTCCACGCCCGAGCCTGCCGAACCACCTTCGTCCCCGACGCCCGAGCCTGCCGCTGCACCGACAGTACAGCCGGAGACACTCGCGGCAAAGTCGACTCTCGGTATTGCAGAGAAGTTGGCATCCACGGGGAAACTCGCGGCCGGTCCGGCAGTCCGACGCTTCGCGCGCGAAGTGGGCGTGGACCTCCACCGCATCACCGGTACGGGATCGGGCGGCAGAATCACTCGCGAGGACGTCTTGGAAGCGGTTCGCCAGTCCAGTCAGGCGGCAGCCGCTGCGCCCGTCGAGACGGTGAAGAAGGGCCCCGGCGAAGCGTCCACGGACGCATGGGGACCGATCCGCGTCGAGCGCATGCCGAAGATCCGCCGAACGATCGCCGCCCAGATGCACAAATCGTGGGCAACCTGCCCGCGCGTCACCAATTTCGACGACGCCGACGTCACGGAACTCGAACGTATTCGGCAAACCAGCAAAGCCGACTACGTGGCGCAAGGCATCAAGCTCACTTCGATGAGTTTCCTGATCAAGTCCGTGGCGATGGCGCTCAGGTCACATCCACTGCTGAACGCTTCGATCGACATGGAAAACGGCCAGATCATTTACAGAGACTACATCAACATCGGCATCGCCGTGGACACCGAACGCGGACTGGTTGTGCCGCCGCTGCGCGGCGCCGATCGGATGACGATTCCGGACATTGCTCGCGGCTTGACACAAATCGCAGAAAACGCACGCAGCAACACTTTCGCGATCGAAGACCTGCGCGGCGGCACGTTTTCGCTCAGTAATCTGGGTGCGATCGGCGGGACGTACTCGACACCGATCATCAACGTACCGGAAGTGGCAGTCCTGTTGGTCGGTCGCTCACGCAAGATGCCCGTGGTAATGGACAACGACCAGATCGCCGCCCGCCTGATGATGCCGCTCAGCCTGTCCTACGACCATCGTTTGGTGGACGGAGGCGCCGCCGCCCGGTTCCTGAACGAGGTGATCGGTTACCTCCAAGCCCCCAGCCGTTTGCTGCTAGCTCCGTAGTTTGCCCATTGAGGGCGAGAAGTAGGTCCCGCTTGCCGAGCGGGACCTTGAATTTTGAGGCCTATCCGCAGTTCAAGGTCCCGCTCGGCAAGCGGGACCTACTCATCTCTCGCAGGCAGTCAGACATGGATCGACCAATACACAAATTTGAAAATCACCGACGCCACCAGCACGTGCGGCGCCAAGCCGATCGCTGAACCGACCAAATAGTCACGGAAGCGAATGTTCGAAAACGCCAACGCGTAGTTCAAGAGCGGCAGCATCAGGAACAGCAGTCGCAAGATAATCACCGTGCGGATGGGCCGAGCGTCCAATCCGGCAAGAACTCGCTTCATTTTCGGATGTTCGATTTCGCCCAACGCCCTGCCGCCCACGATCCTGGCGAATAAGAAATTGACGCCCACGGCGAACACTGCGCCGACAAACGACAGCGGCGTTCCGACCTGCCAGCCATAGGCAAAAATGCCGACGGCGACAAAGGCCATCCCTGGTGCGTGTACCAGCAGTCCCAAGGAAAATGCCACGTAGTACAGCACGATCCCCCACAAGCCGGCTTGTTGGACCGTAGGTTTGAGGTTGTCCGTGGTGAGATGCTCCGAAAACCCCGTAAGCCGCACCAAGCAAACGAGCGCAGCAATAAGAACCGCCAAAAGGACGAGCCTCAAGATACGCGTACGGTTCATAGTACACCGATTATCTACCGCAGCGGTTTCGACAGCCTTGGTAAGCTCTTTCCACTGAACATGAGTTTGATTACAGAATACAGGTGCCCTGACCCCCACATGAGGCCCACCTGCGCGCACGCCAAACGGTACACTACTGTTTTGTGCTCCTGCATACGAGGCGTAGATGCCGATTTCGCGTTGAAAAGTGCCATTACGTGCGACGAATTGTAGCGGGTCTGCCGAATCGCGCAGACGCGGAGAGGCCGAAGTTCGCTCCCTCGGCCTCTCCCGATTCGACGACGGCAACGTGAATACGTCTGCCGTCGCCTGCCATCACGCCCCAATCCACGATTTGGTGCGGTTACGAGTCGGTCGTCGCCTTACGCTCGGTCTCTTCCGCCTGAACCGGTTCGCCGAGGCTGCGGGGCCAGTATTCGTCCGGCGCTGGGGCATCGAGATTGCCGTCGGGGCGGATGTGATTGAGCAGCGAGTCTTTCTTCTTGTCGTAGGCGATGCGGCCGTTGACCACCGTCCAGCGGGCCATGGTCATGTAGTGAAGTAAGTCGCCATCGACGATGGCGAAATCGGCATCTTTTCCGACCTCGATCGAACCAACCCGATGATCGACGCCCAGGATGCGGGCGGCATCGATCGTGATGGCGCGAATGGCGGCATCGTTGGGAAGACCGCCGCGCACGGCGAAGGCCGCCTCCATGGCCAAGTGCATCAGGTCGCGCCCGGCGATGCCCCACGTGGCGATTCCAGTGCTCCGCGGGATGATGGCAAACGTCACGCCGTGGTCGTGAAGAATGCGCGCGTTTTCAATGGAAGATCCGTTGGGCCGATTCGTTCGCTCATCTCGATCGCTGCGCGTGCGTGGAGTGATCACGGCGCGAAGATCAGCTCGGGCCATCTCCGCTGCGACCACCCAGCCCTCTCGCGCGCCGCGAACAACGATACGAAGATTGTATGCATCAGCCAAACTGACCAGATCCTGCAGCCCTTGCTCGGTGTCCGCACTAGCGACGGCTATGAGTTCATGGCGAAGAAGCTTCAAGGCCGTGTCATACTCGCGCTGCAGCCACGCCTTGTCGGGCGGCTTTGCCTTTGGGTCGATTTTCTTCTCTTCTTCGTGGGCCTCCAGATCTCGCAGGTACTGCCTGACGCGATCAAGTTGCGCGCGGAGCTTGCGGCGACCATCTGGATTCTGGGTGCTGTACTGCAGAGTATGGAAGAGCTTGCGCTTCAGCACGTGATCTTCCAAGGTCCCAAACGTCAGTTTGGCGGCCGTATTTCCGCTGGCCACGGTCGTTATACCGCCAGCCAGGCCTAGCGTCATAGAGATCCCGAATACGTTTGTGTTGTCCTCGGGTGGTTCGCCACCGACAATACCGCTGCTGCTGACGGCGACCAGGCCGGGGTACAGATGGTAGCCCGTGGCGTCCAGGACTTCCGCATCTTTCGGCATCGCCACGTCGTGACCGATGGCAACGATCTTGCCGTTCTTCGATAGCACGGTGGGTCCGTTCAGAGTCGACCCGCTGACCGTGTGAACGGTCGCTCCTGTGACGGCAAAGAATCGATCCGGCTTCTTGGTCTCTTTCTCCTCCTTATCTTCCTTTTTGGCCTCTGTGGGTTTCTTCGCGTCCGTAGTGGCCGGTTCGTCTTTCGGCTTGGGTTGCGGCTCCGCGCCCGACATGGGAGGCGGAGCGAAAGCAAGGCTGCCGGCCAAGATGAACTGGATCGAAACAAGAACAAGCGAACGGAATGTCATGGTTATTCCGGAGCCTCCCATACGATTTCTCCGAGCGTCATCACGCGAGTGACGCGTGTGTGGGGATCGAGAGGATCGCCGTCCAGGAAGATGAGATCGGCGTCTTTGCCCTTTTCGATTGCTCCCAACCGGTCCGAAAGGCCCAGGGCTTTGGCGGGACGCATTGTGACGGCCTTCAACGCATCCTCACGCGGCAGACCGGCGCGTACCAAATCGGCTAGGCTAATGCGAAACTGCTCCAACGCAGAGGTCGAGTCGCTCGTGGGCACGAGAACTACGTCACAACCAGCCGTGGCGAGTTCCGCGGCAAGATTGTATCGAGTGACCGTGCTCGGCAAGTTACCGATCCGCGGCTGAACCAGCACGTGCGCCTCGCGTTCGACAAGGTCCTTGACCACGAAGTGAAAGTCCGACGAAGAACTGACGCTGAGATAGATCAGCGTACCGGGCAATTCCTTCGCGGTTCGCAGTGCATCATCCAGATGGCGGAGGTCCGAGGCTCGGGACAGTTCAAACAACAACGCCGGGCCTTTCTTGTCGCGAATCCACTCGACAATCGGCAGGACCGCAGGGTCGATCTTCGGCGGTGTGAATACTTCAGGCTTCTTCTCTGCGTCTTTCGCTTCTTCCTTCTTTGCCGGAGTGTCCTTTCCAGCGTCCGATTTGGGTTTGGGCTCTTCCTTCGGCTTCTCGCCATCCTTGGGCGCTTCCTTCGCCTTCTTGGCGGCCTCTTCCTTGGCCCTCTTCTGTTTCTCATCCCAGTCCTTGCGCGCCTTTTCGACCTTCTCGATTTCCTTTCTTGCCTTAGAGACCGCGTCGCGCAACGTCTTCTTGTCGCGGGCCGGGCTGGACATAGTGATTCGCAGATAGGCTGTCCCCAGCTCCCGTGATTTCTCTTCTCCGGCCGTCCGGTAGACGGCGCCGGGGCCGGTAATGCCTGTGCCGATCGGATAGAAGCACACGGCGGTGTAACCGGCCTTGAGCAATGGCTCGAAGTCAATCAGGTCCAGATAGACCTCCTTGGCCGCGCTGCGGTCTCCGCGGATGCCCGAACGGCTATAGCTGGACAACTGCCACCGCGTTCGCGGATGGATCATGCCCGGCATGACGACTTCGCGGCGAGCGTCAATCACTTTGGCCGATTTGGGATAGTCCAAAGACTTGCCTACCAAGCGGACCTTGCCGTCGGCCAGGACGATATCGGCCTGGACGTGCTCCTCACCCGAGACGGTTATCACGCGTCCGGCCTTGATGACGACGAACTTCTCTTCCTCGTCGTCTTGGGCCCGTCCGGCAGAGACGACGAAGACAGCCACGGCCAGGAGCGTGGGCAGCGATATGTAGTGGCGTACTCGCATCATAGTGATATCTCAGAACTCTCGTCGCTCGTTTGCGTCGTACACAATCCGGCCGTTGATCACCGTCAGCTCGCAGGCAGACCGAGGGTCGATGGGGTCCCCTGTCCAAAGCCCCAAATCTGCATCTTTGCCCGCGGCGATGGATCCGACGCGATCTTCAAGCATCAGGGTCTCGGCCGGGATTCGGGTGATGCCCCGGAGAGCCTCGTAAGGTCTCCAGCCGTAATAACAGGCCATGGCGGCTTGAAAGGGAAGCTCTTCCTGGGGCACGACCGGTGCGTCGGTGTTGATTCCCAGTTTTCGTACACCGCCCTGCCACCATCGTGCCGCGTTGCCCATGATCTTGCGCTGATGCCGATCGAAATGGATTTGGCGCGGGCCATTGGACGTGTAAACGTCGCCCTGTGCGATGACCAGCGGCGCCGTCTTGTAAGCCTCGAACGTACTGTGGCCCAAAACAATACGAATCCCCAGTTTCTTCGCCAGCATGTCGACACTGGACATCACCACTTGGTACCACTGCGTGTGGACAAGAGAAAACATCTCCCGGCGGAAAACGGGCCGGAAGTCGTCCCAGAATAAATCGAAGGCAGGCTTCTCCTTGGACTCACCGTTCTCGTATCGTTCCCATGCTTGGTGGTAGGCCAGCGCTTTTTGGAGCGTCTGCCGGAGATTGTAGTACATGAACGATCGACTGACGCCGTACCAGTACCGTTCGGGATTACCGGCCTGAGAGAGTTTCAGGCACCCCGGAGACTTGATCAGCATGTCCGCGACGCTTTCGCCGGCCAGCTTCGTGAGGCTACCGAAACCGCTCATATTGTTTCCACTGCCGGGGATATTCAGTACGGTTGTAATGCCGCCTGCCCGAGATCGCTTGTTATTGTCACTTTCCGGCTCCAACGCTTCCAGCGTGCGAAGCCCTGGGTTAGTCAGGTAGACATAGTCGTGCAAGTCACGCATGGATCCGGCGGCATGGTTGTGCGCGTCCACCAAGCCCGGAAGAAGCCAATGGTTTGGCCTGTCGATCACTCGATAGCCGTCCGGGATCTTGACTTTGGCCGCTGGTCCGATGCGTCTGATCTTGCCGCCGGCGATCAAGACCACGGCGTTGTTCAGCACTCGGTCCTTGGCATCCATCGTGACCACTTTGCCCACGCGAAATGCCAGACGCTCAGGTTCGTCGGCCGCGGCCGGCGACGCCATGGTCGCGAAGGTGATCACGGGCAGGAGGCAGAGAAGCCCCCCGGCCAATGTCCGCCGCAGAATGCAGATATTCTTAGTACTCAACCGTTTGGGCCTTTCCTCAATTGCGAATACTGAAAAATGCCTCGTCTCGAACGGCAGTTGCGGTTTCCGCGTGAGGTCCCGTCCGGCAGACGGGACCTACTGGGATATGGGTCACGGTCGCACCTCCTTGCCGTCCACGACGATTCTCAGGACTCGGCCGGCTTCCTGGAACGGATGACCGCTGAAGATGACCATGTCCGCGTCCTTGCCTGGTTCGATCGTCCCAACACGATCGTCGATCTTGTATGCCTTGGCCGCGCCGACGGTCAACGCTTCGAGGGCCGCTTCGGCGTCCAGTCCTCGTTCGACGGCGTACAGCACCACGGCGGGAATGTGGCGGGCTCCGTCTTCGAGATTGCTTTGAAACGCGATCGGCACTTTGTGCCGGCTGAGGTCGTCGGCTTGATGGTAGTCGCGATATTGTCGTTTGCGCAGTACATTTGGCGGTACCACGACAGTGACCTTCTTCTCGGCAAGTACCGCGGCGTGGGACGATGCACCTTCCGCACCGACCAGCGTCACCGGCAACTTGTGCTTGTCGATCAAGACCGCAAGTACCTCGCGGATCTGGGCCGGGGTGGATGCCTTCACGACCGCGGGAATCTTCTTTTCCAGCAGTGCTTTCAGTGGCTCCATGCTTTGATCCACTTTGGGCGGCAACGGCCGACCGTCCTTACCCCGCCGCCGACGGCTGGTCACGCTGAATTCGACGGAGGTCTTGTCCACCCGGTTGCCTGCGACTTCGGCTGTAATCCCCATCGCCGAAATCGTGCCTTTGAAGCGGTCTTCCTCGACCAGGTCGACCTCCAACTTGATGGGCGGATCCAGCCCTGGAATATCCATGTCGGGCACAATCTCGGCCGACAAGTGCTTACCGTCGAAGTGGCCCGAAATCCGTCCGGTGAGCCCAAGGCTGGACTGTGTGACCCGGCCTTCGACCGTCGAGTCCTTCAGTTGAACAACGATGGTCGCCGATACCGGATCGGGCATAGGCACGCCAGTGATCGTGGCTTCCCACGTACCCGTCACGGGGTCTGGTTTGGCGGGCTCTTTGCTCTCTTCTTCCTTCTTGTCCTCGCCTGCTTTCGGCTTCTCGCCTTTTGCTTTCTTTTCAAGGAACTCCTTAAGGTCCTTGTCATACTTGGTCCACGCATCGACGTATTTCTGACCAAGAGCAAGAGCCTTGCTGAGTGTTTCGGCGACTGCGAGTGGATCGGATTGGCTCACGTCAAACAAAACGGCGGCGGGGTCGCGGATGACCCGCTGGCTACGATGATTGCCGGATGTCTTGACGGCTGCGCACGTCGCGCCTTTCGTATTGGAGATTGCGTAGGGCGCCATGAGCACTGTCGTGATGCCGGCCGCGGCAACACGCGTGTCGGTCACGTCGGCCGCGCCGACCAGTTTTGACAGCCGCAGATCGCTTGTGCCCGAAGTCCGGTCGCCTTCCAAGCCTAGGTGGCCGTGGGCATCGATAAAGCCGGGTGTGACGAAACCGCCAGGACGGACGTCGATCACTCGGGCGAAGGGTGGATGAGGAACGGTTCGGCCGACGGCGACGATCTTTCCATTCTCAGTCAAGATCTGTCCGTCCGAAATCCATTTACCGGGACCAGCCCAGACCATGTCGGCTTTGACGACGATCGCCCCTTGAGCGGGCGGCTCGAAAACACTGCGTCCTCGCACATAGACGCGCTGGACATGAGAGGAAACCGCCAGCGGATCCCCTGTCAACACGACCAGATCAGCGTCCTTGCCCACGGCCAGACTGCCAACGCGATCATCCACGCCCAGGATTTCGGCCGGGACTCGAGTGATTGCCTGCAGCGCGTCCTCGCGTTTGAGGCCGGCACCGGCTGCATGCGCGGCGGTCAACCGCAAGTCGGCAACGATGGCCGATGACAGAGCGAGTGTCACACCCTCCAGTGCCTCAAAATCGGGCCCTGCGGAAGGCAAGGCGTTTGGGTCGGTGCCAATGTCGCCGCCCAGCGAGCGGAATTGGTTTCGCGGCTGATACACCAGAGGCACCTTCGCCGCGCGGATGGCTTCGGCAACACGATCCGCTTCGGCAACACTAACAACGTAGCCAGATCGATTCCGCTCGCCGAGGAATTTTGTCGCACCAAGCACGTCGGCCGCACGATCGGCGCGGATTCTCAATGGCAGTTCGTCTTTCCACGCCTGAGCAAGCGCTGGCGGATGGATGCTATAAGGCTCGACGCGTTTGCCGGCCAGAGCGTCACGGATCGCTTCGTCCAAGGCCAGAAGTTGCCCGATTCGCGATGCCGGACGCTGGCGTCGAGGCAGCGGGATGGCTACGTCCGCCGACGCGGGGAACGAGTAGGTAACATCTAGCGGTGGCTTGTTGACCGCCGGGTCCAGGTTGACGGTCAGGTCTGCTTGCGCTCGAAGTACACGATCCTGCGGCGGACCGCCGAGCTTAACTACCGCGCCCTGTCCGGTCAGCAACCGATGCGTGCCGGGATTGACGTGGACCGTCGTCACACCTGCGGCCAGCAAGCCTGCGTAGTTTCCAAACGGGTCAAACGAGTCGACAGCCTGGTAGCCCGCCGCCATCGACTCGTCACCACGATGCCTTTCGCCGAGGTCGCTCGCCGCAGCCACGAACCCCGGTGTGACCGTGCCGTCCGAAAAGTCAATCACGGCAACGTCAGGTGGGATGTCCACGTCGTCTTCGCTGCCGATCGCCACGATTCGCCCATCGCGGACGATGATCACACCGTCGTCGATCGCCGCAGGCAGATCAGGCGAGACAGGGAGGATTCGCCCGGCGCGCAAAGCGAACGAATCCGGCTGCGCCGATACGTCTGACGCCGCCGCAACAACGGCCAGGATCGTAATGATCGCCAGCTTGAAAAACTTCGCTCGCATTATCCGTCCTCTCCGGCCGGGGATTCGGAAGGCTTCTTCTCCGGTTTCTTTTCTTCCTTCTTCTCTTCCTTTTCCGCCGGCTTCTTCTTCTCCGGCACCTTCTTCGCGGGTTCCTTCTTCACCGGCTTCTTGGCTTCTTCCTTCTTTGCCTTTTCTTTCTTCTCCTTGCTGTCCTTGGCAGCCGGCGGTGTCTCAGACTTCGGTTCCTCGGCAGCCGCCTTTTCCGCTGCTTTCTTCTCCAGACCAAGCAGCTCATTCAGTCGCACGTCTTCCGTCCGGTCATACGCCAAAACACCTTCGATGTATGCCTTTTCCACCCAACTATTGAAATCCAACGGATCGCCGCTGAACACAACGACGTAACCGGCCTTGCCGACCTCCAAAGAACCAAGGCGGTCCTCGACGCCCAGCATCCGGGCGGCGTTCAAAGTGATGGCTTCCAGAGCCGCCTGGCGAGGAATCCCATGTCGCATGCATCGCGCCGCCTGGTAGGTGAGATATCGCTCGCCCAAAGATGAACTGGCATTGGGGACCAGGGCATACAACAAACCGGCATCGTGGATGATCTTGGGGACGAATGTCTCGCTCAGTTCGCCCGTGATGGGATCTCGTTCCTGATGAACCAGTCCGGCGGGAAGCACAACGGGCCGTCCGGCCGCTTTCAATTCCTTCACCGCGCGATAGGCATCAGTGCCCAGCACAAAGACCGTGCGGTCCAGGAAACCGTTGTCCTTCGCAGTACGGATCGCCGGTGCGACGTCCATGGCGGACCCGCAGTAGATCCACGCATCCAATCGGCCATCGGTCAGTTTGACCAGGTTCCGGTGTTTGTCGTCCAGGTGTTCGTCCTTGATGAGACCGCGGCCCTGTTTCCTCGCCTCCTCGGGCGATACTTCGATTTCCTTCTTGTCCTCCTTCAGCTTCTCCTCGAAACGCTTCTCGGCAAGGTTCTCCAGATAGTACTCAAGCTCCAAGAAAGTCTCTCGCATCGTGGCCATCTGGGTCATGCGATCGTAGCCGCTCTTGGGACTGGTGCTGAGTTTCAAAGCGATTGTCGGCCGTATGGTCATCTCGTCCGTCGTGCGTCCGATCGGTCGCACCAAGCGGCTGAGCCCTCCGATCACGCAACTGTTGCCCTGGATCACGTGGATCGCTAGCGTTCCGTCTCGTAACGCGTCCTCGAACGACAGGCTCGACGGGTCAATGGCGTCGTAGACGTCAAGGTAAGGCGTGACGGGCAGGTTTTCGTTCGATCGGTCCAAGCCGCCGGAAGTGTGCGGGACAATCATGCCGGGAAAGAGAACTTTGCCGGAGACGTCCACGACCATGGCGTCGTAAGGTATCTTCACCTTGCGGCCAATGACTGTGATCTTTCCCTGCTCGATCAGGATCGTGCCTTCGGCAATCTCCGGTCCGACCACCGGGATGATTCGGCCGCCTTGGAGCGCCACCTTTGCCGGCGGAGCAGCTCGGGCTCCCACAGTGACCAACCCGAACGCGATTGCCAGAAGTATGCTTCGCCTTACGTTCACGAAGAGTTCTCCTCTTTCTCAATACGGCCGAGCGAAAAAAGGGGACAGGTCCAATTTGCCGGAACGGCCCAAAGGGTGCTGTGCACAAATTGGACCTGTCCCCTCTTTTTTCTCTAGCGTCGATCTAGCACCACCTCGCCATCAATCAAGACCACCTGCGGCATCGAGGTGGCCGCGAAGGGCGTTCCGCTCCACAAAACCAAATCCGCTCGCTTGCCGCGGTCCAGTGTTCCCAAGTCTTTGTCGAGCCCCAACATCCGCGCCGGCGTCTGGGTTACCGACCGAAGCGCGTCGTCGAAGCTGACACCAAATCGCTGGGCGAACATCGCCTGCCGCGCCAAGCCGTCTTCCTCGCGGAGATCCTGGGCACTTAACGCCGTGGGAATCTTCGCCTCCAACAGTGCACGGAACGTGTAGTATCGGGACTGGTTCCCCTCGCCGCTTCGGACGCGAATCCCACTGGGCCGTTCATAGATTGGGCCGAAGATCACCGGGACCGACGCGGCCTTCAATTCGTCGATCGTGCGATAAGCTTCGGTCGCTTCCTCCAATGTGAACTTCAAATCGAACTCTTCGGCAAGCCGAAGAGCTGCGAGGATGTCCTGTTGAATCCGGGCCTGAATCCGCAGCGGCACCTTGCCTTCCCGTATATCAAGCACCACGTCCAGGGCCTCAGGCTCTGCCGTGTCCGCGCCATAGACATCAAGTCCGTCACGGCGGCGGACCGCGTCATAGAACGCCTTGCGGAATACCCACACGAGCCCCATTCGCGAGTTGGGCCTACGGACGTACATGCTGGTCGAGTACCGCGACGGCGAGCGATTATACGTGCCCAGCGAACTTGGCTCCGAGCCGATGGTGGCCTTCACCGCCGCGGCCGGTACCAGGATTCGACCGGCCCGAGGTCCGGCGGTGTGGACGATCGTACCTCGGGCACCGATCACCGCCGACGCATCCGGCGAGGCGTACACGGTGGTCACACCGCCTCGAACCAAGCGGTCAAAATCGCGACTTCCCAAGTCCAACGCATCAACGACGTGGATGTGTGGCACAACCTCCGAACTCTGCTCGTTGATCACCGTCGTCGATCGAACACCCGAGACCAGCGGCGGCAGATCCTCGTCCGGTTCAACGTGCATGGGCCCAGTAGGTCCCGTCTGCCGGACGGGACCTGAGGCGGCATCAACATTGGCGCCGGCGTCTAAGTTACCGGCATCAACATCACAGCCTTCTACATCAGCAGTGTCCGTCCCATCTTCAGGTCCCGTCCGGCAGACGGGACCTACCGAGCGACTCGGAGCGATCATGTCGGCCGATTCGATCCGGGCGTTGGCGTCGATCAATCCCGGTGTGATACAGCCGGCCTCGACTTCGATCACCGTCGCGTCTTTGGGAATACCGACTTTCGGACCGACGGCCCTGATTCGGCCGTCTTGGATCAGGACGATACCGTTTTCCACGATCCGGCCGTCACCGACGTATACTCTGTCGGCCTTGACGACCACGGGTGGCGAAGCCGAACAGGCATTGACGCCGCCTATCAACACGGCCGCGATCGAGACAATCAGAACGACCAGCGGCAACAGAGCCCTGACGCGGCGACCGCAGGCGTGTGCATTGACGCACCACATCATCGTTTTGCTCCTTCCCTGGGCGACTCCTGATTCTTTGCGGCGTAAACGCGGACGCCTTTGACATAGACTTCCAGCACCACTGCGTCCAAACGCAGCGGATCGTTGGAAAAGACCACCAGGTCGCCATCTCTGCCAGGAACAATCGAACCGACCCTGTCGGCCACGCCCGCGGTCTGGGCCGGGGCTATGGTAATCGCTCTCCGGGCCGCGGCAGCGTCCATTCCATGACGCACGGCCAAGGCCGCTGTGATTCGCAGCGAGTCCGGCGACGCCTGAGGAAAACCGCCCGCAAACGCCACTTCGACACCCGCCTCTGATAATGCCGCCGGGCCAAGCAAGGATCGACGACTCGACGTAAATCCGTACGGCCCGGCAACGACCGGCCGCTTCAGATCCTTCAGGTCGGCGGCGACGTCGATGGCGTCCCGCGTGTGCACAATGCCGAATCGACCGGCTGCGTCACCCAATGCGCCACGCACGGCGTACAAATCGTTGGCGGAATCACACACGAACAAGGCATCCAATCGTCCGGCAACCGCGGCACACGTCCGAGGATGACCGTTTCCCTGCCTAGCTTCTTCCACAAGGCTCCGCAATTCGTTGAGTGCTCCGGCCTGGGACGTAGGCGCGCGATCCTGTCGCCACACGCCATCGCCGAAGGCGAGAACCAGCGGTCCGTCGTCGCGAAGCACGTCCAGTTGTCCGCCGTCATCGACAAACGTGCGGAAAGTCACAGCGACGCCGTTTACCAAGTTGCGTGGGGCCGGTGTGACCATGGCGGCGGTGAT
>JADHUC010000447.1 GCA_016784735.1 Pirellulaceae bacterium
GACTATACCTTTCGCTACGTGTATTCCGAGCATGTCATGCTGGATAACCTCTTGAAGGCCAACAATCGAAACAAAATGGCCTTTGAGTATCTGATGGCCTTCTATCTTCTGGCCAAGCGGCCGGACAAGATCGTGGAGAATCTCCGACGGCTGGATGATTTCGGATGCCACGAGATTCCCCGCCACTACGAAGAGGCCATCTTGATCCACACCGACGTCACCGGGCAAGAAGTTCCCCTGGGCGAGCGGCGCATCACGCCCCAGACGATTGAACGATTCAATGATTTTGTCAACCGTTGCCGGCCCCGGCAGAATCAAGGGCAGGTCGACATGGTTGCGCTCGCACGAGATTTCGGAGACAGCTATTGGTTTTACTTTGTCTTCGGAAGATCGGCAGCAGGAGGATCGCCATGAAGCTGAAATGGCTTTCCCTCGCGCTGATTGCCGTTGCCGGTTTCTCGGTGGCCGGGCTATGGCTATTGCCTCGCCGGCCAAGTGCAAAGGACTTGGAGTCCGCCTCGCCGGCATCTAAACCGCCTCGCATTCGTCCCGATTACCGCGATATCGTCATTCCGCCGAATATTGCTCCTCTGAACTTCTGCATCGAAGAGCCGGGCGAGCAGTTTTTTGTCCGCCTCCGTGCACACCAGGGGCCGCCGATTGAGGTTTTCAGTCGTTCAGGAGATATCGAGATTCCACTTCGGGCCTGGCACCGGCTGCTGGCTGCCAATCGCGGCAAAACGCTGTCTTGTGACGTGTATGTCCGGCAGCCTGAAGGCCACTGGCGGCGATATCAAACCGTCACGAGCGAGATTGCAGATGAGGAAATCGACAGCCACATCGCCTATCGACTGTTGAACCCGGATTCCATGTATTACCGGGATATAGGCGTTTATCAGCGACACCTCGAGACGTATGACGAATCTGTCGTGCTGCAAGGGCGCTCCTACAAAGAGGGCTGCGTCAACTGCCACACGTTTCTAAACTACGATCCCGAGAACATGTTCATCGGCGTTCGCAGCAGAGTGTACGGCAACGCTACCTTGCTCGTTCGGGATGGCCATGTGAGCAGCATTGGCACACACTTTGGGCACACGGCGTGGCACCCCAGCGGTCGCGTGGCGGCATTCTCACGATTCGACATCCGATTGTTCTTTCACACGGCCCGCGTCCAGACGCGTGACGCCATCGAATTCGATTCCCTGCTAGGCTACTACAGGCTGGACACCGAAACGCTGAAGACTGCGACGCCGATTGCTGACAAGAAAGAGTTGGAGACCCATCCCACGTGGAGTCCAGACGGGCGATACCTGTATTTCGCGAGCGCACCGAAGCTGTGGACTGACAAGAACACGTTCCCCCCAGAGCGTTACGCGGAGGTCAAATACGACTTGAAACGTGTCAGCTACGATGTGGACACGGACAAATGGGGTACCGTGGAAACCGTGCTTTCGGCCGAGCGGACGGGGAGGAGCATCCTGACTCCGCGAATTTCGCCGGATGGCCGGTTTCTGCTGTTCTCGATGTGCGACTACGGTTGCTTCGCTTTGTATCAGCCCAACAGCGATCTTTATCTCATGGATCTGGAAACCGGGGACTATCGGAAGCTTGAATGCAACAGTCCGTTCGCCGAGTCCTGGCACGCCTGGTCAAGCAACGGGCGCTGGATCATTTTCAGCAGTAAACGCCCCAGTGGCATGTTCACGCGGTTGTACTTTTGCCACGTCGATCAAGGCGGCAACGCCTCCAAGCCGTTTGTCCTTCCGCAGCGGGATCCCCGTCACTACGATGCTTTCGTAAAACTGTACAACGTGCCCGAGTTCATCACGGGTCCAATACGGACACCCACCGCGGGCTTGGTTCGCGCGGTGCGCGATCCAGATCGGATCGAAGTGGACGCAATAACAGGGGCCACGCCACAAGGCCCATCGCCCGGGCTGTGACAAAAATGAGCTGCTCGATAATGCCTCAGTAAAGCGGTCATCCATCGTCACTCGTACAATTCGCTGGCCGAAGTCGCAGAGAGCCAGCGAATCGTCGGACGGATCCACGCTTTTTGACGAAAGGTGGAATCGAACCATCGGCGCATTTTGTGCGTATTGAGAAGCATTGTAGTCTTACCATCGTGCGTCGCTGGGGTTTTTGTAGATCCAGGTATGGTTTGTTTACAGTGTTCGGACACCACGAGCCGAACTCCGTGAGAGTTGGCGAGCCGGAAGTCTAACGGCTCCCGCTGCTAGGTATCGGCTGTTCGGCGAGAGAGTCGCTTTGCTACCAAGACGAAGCAAAGCGGCGGCGTCTGCGCAATGTTGAGGATTCCGCAAGACATTTTGTTGACTGTGATTGCTCCTAATGCTATGATGCAAAACTACTTAGGTAGTTCGTTTGTCATCTTTCTCTTCCTACCCGTTAATCGTTCCTCCAAAGGGAAAGCGTCATGAAGAATGTTTGGCGAAAAAGACTGATCGGTCGTTTCTCGGTCAAGGGATTTACGTTGGTGGAATTGTTGGTCGTGATTGCGATCATTGGAATTCTGGTCGCCCTGCTGTTGCCCGCGATCCAGGCGGCTCGCGAGGCGGCACGCCGGACCGAGTGCTCGAATAACCTCAAGCAACTTGCTTTGGCGGTTCAGAACTATCACGACACGTTCAAGGTGATTCCGCCAGCCGTTGGTGGTAGTTACATGAACGGCCATTACCAGCAAACGGGATGTCCAGGCTGGTACCATGCCAATGGGTTCAGTTGGCGATGCATGATTCTTCCGCAGATGGAACAGCAGGGGCTCTATGACCTAATGGATTTCAACTACAACTACGGCAGTTGCTGGGGTGGAAGAGGGTTTCCTTGGATGGGCATGGACCCTGCCACTGGCGCGCCGGCCGGCAAGCGCCCCGGTGAAATCATGATCGACGCTTTCATATGTCCCAGCGATCCCACAAACCGAATCGGCAACGACGCTCCAACGAACTACGCGGGCTGTTATGGCGACCATCCCAGGATTGAGAATGAACGTGGCGTGTTCTCGGTGAGAAAGAAAGTCACTATGGCATCTGTCGTCGATGGGACCGCCAACACCGTAATGATCGGCGAAGTCTTTCGAGGGAAGGATTTCTATAGGGCAGGCGGCAGTGGGGCAAGTGCCAACGGGCAGCGTTGTCGGCGATGGGTGGAAGAGACTGCCTGGTGCGGGGTTGAGACCAGGACGCCTCCCAATTGGCACGAACGTGATCAGACTGCGTGGACCGACCCGGTCTGCGGAGGGTGTGGCTATAACTCAGATCGCCGGCCCATCTCCAGCCTGCATCCGGGCGGAGCCCAGGCGGCTTATGTGGACGGATCGGTCCATTTTGTTCCCGATTCCGTGGACCAAGCGGTTTGGGCGGCAACAGGGTCCAAGTTCGGTAAAGAAGCAAGCGTTTTCACCGGGAATTAGGCCGTGGCTCTTCTCTGTCACTGGAGGTCGTGAGCGACCCCATAGTGGACAGAGCAAGTTATTGCGTTTGGGTCCGACCCCAAGGGAATTGCCAAAGGCGTGGTCCTGTTTTTCAAGGAGTTGTACATCGTGATTCGTAATCGCTGGCTACTTGCCTTCGTGCTGTTAATGCTGGCAGGGTGTGGAAATCCTGCGGCCAAGATGCAAAGCCAGGAGACCCCCAATTGGCCCGCGCTAGATGCGCTCCAGCAAGATGCAATTATTGGCATCGGCATGGGGATGGACATGGGGGGCCCGAAGGAGGCGCAACGGGCGACGTCTACGCCCGCGTTCAAGAAAGTTGTTGACGACTTCGCAAACGCACCCATCCCCTCCAAGTTCGCTACGTCAGAACGCGAAGCGGCAAAAACGCAACTTGTGGAGAACTTGCGGAAGTTCAGTCAGGGCGGCTCGGACGACGAGCTGAAAGCCCTTTGGGAACAGATCGGGGCAAATGTCAAAACGCTGACCACGCCCTGATCCGAGTCCAGTTCGCACCCGAGAGAATGACACGCATCGGAACCTACGCGGGGCGTTGGCTGACGTTCCTGTTGGGATTAAGTTTCGCCGGGTGTGTCGGTGACAAGCCATCGGATTCGGACCCTCCCAGATCGGATAGGGGTGATGCTGATGGCCTAGTCACCCCCATCCTCCCGCCGCAAATTGCCCCAGAGACTGTGACGCCGGTTGAGTTACCGACGTCGCCCTTCCGTTTTGAGAACGTTGCCGAAGTCTCTGGACTCCAGTTTCGGCATCATTCTCCGCTGACCGAGGAGCGCCACACTCATCTTGTGTACGGATCGGGCTTGGCTTGGCTTGACTTCGACAACGACGGCTGGCCAGACCTCTACTGCTGCCAGGGAGCCGCGTACGTCGTCGGCGAGCCGGCGGATGGCAATCCACTCGCCGACCGGCCCAGCAATCTGTTGTTTCGTAATCGGCAGAACGGCTCCTTCGTCGACGTCACACAAGCCGCTGGTCTGCTTGACCGGCGCTATTCGATGGCAATGGCCGCAGCCGACTACGACAACGACGGCTTTGTGGACCTTTGCGTCACCGCATACGAAGAAAACGTGCTGTATCACAACAACGGGGACGGGACCTTCGATCAAGTGGAACTTCCGCAGCAGATGCATGCCGGCCGCCTCAGCACCGGCTGTGCTTGGGCCGACGTTGACGCTGACGGGAATCTGGACCTGTTCGTCGCGAATTACGCTCGTCTGGGCCCTGATGATTACCCTGTTTGCGAACATACCGAGGCAGGGAAAACACTGCACATCGTTTGCCATCCCCACCAACTAGAGGCGATGCCTGATCTGCTGTTTCAGAACTGCGGCGACGGACGGTTCGCTGACATTTCGGCAGAGGCCGGAATCACTGTCGGTGAAGCTCTGACGGGGCTAGGAGCCGTTGCGGCCGATCTGGACCAGGACGGTGACATCGATATCTACGTTGCCAACGACGCCAGGCCTAACCATTTGTGGGAAAACCAAGGTGACGGGTCCTTCGTTGACGTAGGGCAGATGTCGGGGACTGCTCTGAACCGGCACGGCGCCAGAGAGGCCGGGATGGGAATCGCGATCGGGGATATTGACCGCGACGGCCGGTTCGATTTCCTCGTGACGAACTTTTACAACGAGACGAACACCCTGTATCGCAACGAAGGGGCGTTTTTCTTCTCCGACGTCACGGACGAAATGGGGCTGGGCGCACCAAGCCGGCCGCGTTTATCATTCGGGCCGTGCTTTGTGGATTTCGACAACGATGGCTGGCTCGATCTGTTGACGGTCAACGGCCATGTCCACGATCGCCTGCATGAGCTGAATTGTAATGAATCTTTCGCCCAATCGCCCCAAATCTTTCAGAACGAAGGAGGGAGGCGGTTTCGCGAGGTCTCCACCGGTTCCGGCCGTTTTTTTTCAGAACCACGAGTCGGACGAGGCGTGGCGGTCGCCGACTACGATCGCGACGGAGACGCAGACGTCGCGGTCAACCATCTGAACGGCCCGGCGGCGCTATTGCGGAACGATACGCCCGACGGTGGCGGTTGGCTGCAGTTCGAGTTGATCGGGACCCGAAGCAATCGCGACGGCGTTGGCGCAGTGATCACGATCGACCTCGGGCAGCAAGCTATGGTACGATGTCGGCAAGCCAGTACGAGTTATTTCTCTTGTGACGAAGGACGTCTGTTGGTTGGAGTAGGGAACGCTGAACAACTGAAGCGAGTGTCGATCCGTTGGCCGAGTGGTCGCGAAGAGTGCTGGGAAGATGTGCCGATCAACACCTATTGCCGATTCGTAGAAGGTGCCGGGAGCGAAATCGCGAGTCCGCCGGTAGTTGAAAGTCGAGGCTAGACGGGAGTATGTCCAGTCAATCGGAACCCGTGAGGTCGAAGACAAATCGCGCCGAGCGGTTATGCCAGGTCTTGGCTGCTCTGGCCGCGATCTGGGCCATCGTCGCGGTGTTTCGTCTTTGGCGCGGCCCGGCGCCGCTGGACGTTGCCGAACAGGCGATCGCTGAAGGCCAATGGGAGACGGCCGTCGAGTGTTATCTGATACATCTAGTGGACCATCCTGACGATTGGGGTGCACGCCTGGAATTGAGCGTCCCGTTGACCGAAATCGATCCCAAACAAGCCTTGGTCGAGTTGCGCAAGATCCCGCCCGACACCGACGAATACCTCCAGGCGAATCGTCAGATCGCGGGTATTTGTATTGCTTGCGAACGATTCAAGGAAGCGAAAGAAGCGCTGCTGGCGCTGGAAGCCGCAACGCCGGACGATTGGTGGGTTCACGTTTCGTTGGCGGAGGCGTTCCTGCGAGAAGGCAAGCTCATACTGGCGTTGCACCACGCTCAACGCGGTGCGCAGCTTAATCCGGCGCATACTCGAACGCATTTTCTTGTTGCTGAAGTGTTGGATGACCTCAATCGACACGTCGAAATGATTCCCCCGCTGCAAGAAGTGATCGCTTTGGAACCGGAGCATTACGGCGCCCATCTGAACTTGTGCTATGCCTATGCCAAAGCTGGTCAGGCGGGCAACACGCGGAGAGAGGCGGAGTGGTGTTTGGCGAGGAATCCGGCGGAGGTCGACGCCCTTCGGTTGTTGGCCACAGCGGCCCGCGACGAAGGAAAACGCGACGAAGCGATGGAGAAGATTCAAAAGGCCCTGAAGCTGTCGCCGGACGATCTGAATAGCCGCCTGCTGGAGGCCGAACTGCTACTGTTCGACCGCAAGGCAGACGAGGCATTCGGGCGTCTTCAACCGCTTTACGATCGACACAAGAACGATCGGCGGTTGGCAGCCTTGCTAGCCCGATCGGCGACCGCCGCCGGCCAATTGGAAGAAGCAAAGAAGTATCGTGAACAGGTCCAGAAACTAAGCCAATGATAGACGGCCGTTACTAGTTCTTTGCCAGTACCCAGCGGTTAAACTTGGACAGCCGCCCCGTCGTGGCGGAGTTACGGGAAGTCGATGTCGCAGTCAAGTCGCCAACGAATGAAAGTCTATTGCTGGCTGGCAATCGCCGCCGGTTGCGGCATCATCGCAGTCGTTTCGCTTTGGTTCGGTCGGCATGATAACGCGGTCGAGCGATCGGCGGCACTTCTGGAGACTTCGGTCGATGGCTTTGGGCTTTATGTCAAACAGCGTCTGTGTTCCGAGTGCCATCCATCACAATCCGCATCTCATTCGAGTACCGGCCACGCAAACACATTGCGTCCGAGTGTACTGTCGGAAGTCGCTTCCGCCCTGGATGGCAAGACTTTCAAAGACCCCGAGCGAGAATGTGAATACCACTACCACTTCGACTCGCAGGAAGGCCTTTCCGTTACCATTGCTGGACGGTTCGACGACGCCCCGTTTCCCCTTGCCTACGCGGTCGGATCCGGGAAGCATGCGACTACTTTCTTAGCGTTGATTCCCAATCGCCTGGGCGAAACAACGGGTGTCGAGCATCGAGTGTCTGTCTATCCCAGCGAAAACGGGCCGCGACTGGATCTTACCGGTGGCCAACCGGAACAGACGCCGGAACAGGATGTGGAGCACTTCGGTCGAGTGATTCGGGGCGATACATTACTCCATTGTGTCGAATGCCATACCACCGGCGGAGAGATCGTGGGACAGGAGATACGCGGGTTCATGCCCAACATAAGCTGCCAAAACTGCCATGGGCCTCGGCGCGAACATGTGATCGCGATGAAAAGAGCAGGGGACAAGAGTGCGCCGCCTCCCGGATCGAGCCGACTGACAGCGATCGAACAAATCCGCATGTGCAGCCGCTGTCACCCGCGGCCGGGCATGGAGGAGGAGAACGAAGTCGCGCCGAATCATATTCGCAGCGTGCGACTGCAGTCCACCGAATTTCTGCAAAGCAAATGCTACGGGGGCTCCAAAGATCGCCTCGGTTGCTCGACGTGTCATGATCCTCACCAACCAATCTCGCGCGACAGGAATCACTACGTGAAGCGATGCTTGGGTTGCCACGCGGCACCCGATTCGGTTCATTGCCCTGTCTCACCTCAAACAAATTGCGTACAGTGTCATATGCCGCTGGTCCAGGCTGATGACGGTACCCAATTCCACGATCACCGAATTCGCGTGGGCCAAAGACAGGATCGCCCGTGACTACGCCGAGCGCGGGGTGGCCAGACGGCTGGGATTAGATGATACGAAGAAAGAACGTGTCCGATCCTCCTTGCGATTCGAGTTCGGGCAAGGCCCGTTTGCGATTTTGCTCGCGCCGCCGGTGGCTGTTTCGTCTCCTTGCGATTTGTCTCTCCTTGACTCCCTTCATCCTTCTGGAGGTCGGGCTGCGCGTCTTTGGATATGGACACGACACGCGTTTGGTCGTTCGCGTGCCACATGCCGACGCGGCCGACAGTTGTCAGCTTAGCCCAACTGTCGATCTGGCCTACTACGGGGTGGAGAATCTGCCGGGGCCGGAGCCTCGCACCTTCAAGATCCCGAAACCGAAAGGTGTCTATCGCATCGTAGTCGTCGGCGGTTCCTCGGTAGCCGGCTTTCCCTACGCGTTTGAACTCGCCATGCCCCGCCAGTTGCAGCTCGTCCTGAACCAGCAATCGCCCGATCGGCAGTTCGAGGTCCTCAACGCGGGCATCACGGCCATCAATAGTTTCAGCGAAGTGGACGTTGTCCGGCAGGCCATCGACTGCCATCCCGATTTGATCGTCGTCCATTCAGGACACAACGAATTCTACGGGCCGGGCGGTCTGGCTTCGACAGCCAGCCGCTTCTCGCCGAAGGTCTATCCGCTGCTCGAAGAACTGCGACGCCAGCGAATGTTTCAACTTGGTGCGTCGTTGATTCACCGTCCGACGAATTCACATCTACTGGAAACGCTCCCCGCGGACATGTCGATACCGTTGGACAGTCGCTTGGTGGAACGTGTAGAAGAGTGCTATCAAGTCAATCTTCAGAAAGCGGTGAATATAGCGATCAAAGCCGGAGTTCCGATTCTGCTCACCACGGTCCCAAGCAATCTCCGCGACTTGAGCCCGATGCAATCCATTCCCCGGCGAGACCTCACCGACCAGCAGAAGAAGGAACAAACGGAGCGCTGGAAGAAAGTGACCCGCCACTTGTCATACCGGGAATTCGAAGCGGCCCTGTCGGCTTTGCGAGCGGCCCGTCAGTTCGAGCCTGCAAACGCGATCCTTGCCTACCGAGAGGCGCAGTGCCTGGAGATGCTGGAACGTAATGACGAAGCAGCCGAAGCGTATGTTCTGGCCTGCGACTTGGACGGCTGCCGATTTCGGGCTCCGAGTTCCTTTCAGTCGGTTGTCCGGGACGTTGCGTCGGGAAGATCCGACACCGTACTCTTCTGCGACGTGGCCGGCCGGTTGCGAGATCAATCCAGGCTGCCGGCCCCTGGGAACGACTTTTTCTTGGAGCACGTTCACTATAATCTGGAAGGCCATTGGCGCGTCGCTCTGATCCTTGGAAAATTCATGCACGAGCAGATTCTGGGCGCTAGTTGGCAGCCAGGACGCGTTCCGAGCGTCGACCGGCGGGACGAGTTGTTGGGCGTGACTCCTTTGGATCATTTGATGGCAGATTCGATTACTCTGATGACATTCGAGATTTGTCCCTTGAAACTCGCCCCGGACAGTGTCCAGCAAGCAGAACTGGTCAAGGCGCGGATGCAACAAGTCTACGCGACACTCTCGCCGTTGGATCGAGAGGTCTTCGCCAACCTGAGTCTAGCGACGATGCAACGCGAATTGTTGCTCGCAATGGGTAACGGCTATCTGGACGCCGGGCAACAGGATCTTGCTATGGAAATGTTTCAAACGCACATCCTTCGACGTCCGTGGGAGGTGTCCGGGCATGTAGGCGCTGCCGTGGTACAGAAACGACTTGGCAATCTCGGGGCCGCTAAGGGATTCCTTGAAGAGGCTCGCAGAATCGCTCCGAATGCCCCCGAAGTCCGAAAACTACAACACTTGATTAGCCCATAGAATCGCGAATGAAACAACTTCCTCGTTTAACCGCAAGCCGGAGGCGTGCGCGCGGGGGACGCGCACGCCTCCGGCTTGCGGTTAAACGATATCGCACGCTGCAGATATCGTCATTCTATTGGCGATCCTAATCTGTGTTGGCACGGGCAACAGGCGGGGCC
>JADHUC010000448.1 GCA_016784735.1 Pirellulaceae bacterium
CTCAAACCGCACGCTGACCCATCAACTCACCGCACGCTCGCCCACACTACCGCCCTCGCTCAAACCGCACGCTGACCCATCAACTCACCGCACGCTCGCCGCTCCGAAAAAGATCTTGCACGCTCGCCGCAAAGACACGGAGAGCCGCACTTTCAAGCAATATCAATTCCCACTCAGCTGCACAGAGATGGCCTAAAGTGCAGATCGGAACACATGGCTGATTAACCTCCTCTCCAAACCCCAGATGGCAAAGGCCTGCCGCGGGCCAAAGGACCAGTTCGAATCTCCATCTCCATTCCCAATGAGCATGTCTTTTCTGAGACACTACACAAATAGACCGTTTGATGGCCATGGCCGCTGTAAGCCGGGCATCCTTCTCTGGCATGTCGTCCGGAAGGTGGTTAATGTCTGGCGGCGAATGCTACGTGAAGTTAGAGGCTCAGGCGCCATCTTTGTCTGGCGGTGCAATCCATTTGCCCGCTAAGTACGCGCCGAACGCTCCGAGCAGAAGCATGCCGCCCAGACTGCCGATTGCGTACCAACGGCTCTTGTCGTCCCAATAACCCTTCAATCCCAGGCCAACAAAAACGAAAGCGGATACCAAATTCAGTAACCATAGCCAAGCCGGTAGACGCATGGTCTTGGGAACGAACCTTCGGTCCATCCACAGGTTCAGCAAACAGAATAACCCGCAGCCCAGCACACCCGTAAACAGATTCGCGGGAGTCAGAATCGCCAACAGCAGGCGCGGCTTCCCCGTGGCGCCGGTGACCTGATAAGCAGACAACCATGCAAGAATTGCGCATGCACCGACGGCGCACCAAGCGACAGTGATCTGCTTGATGCGGCGCGCATGCCGGACGGCGAATTCGCGGTTTACGGAGCGGACCATCTCGCCTGCAAGGCTGCAAGCGACTTCCAGCGTGCCGTAGAGCGTTCCCAGCATGGTCAGGAAGGCTCCCGTCACGTACAGCGGCAAGAGCCAAGGATGAAGCCTTGTGACGAACGCTGACTGCAAATTGAGCATGTTCGTCTCGTCGGGGATCTTGCGATTTGGACCGAGGATCGCCGTTCCCAAGGCTACGAACACGGCGCTGAAAGCGATAATCACGACAAAACTGATGGAGCAATCGACCAGCGGAGCGCGAACCCACATGCGAACCGGATGCGTTGGGTCACCGGCGATCTCCGCAAGGCGCTCGCGAGAAACCGGGCCGTCGGCTGCCTGTCCCCACGATTTATCTCGCACAAAAGAGGTGTAGGCAAAATAATCGAAACCGGCGCCGCCGATGACGCCAACGTAGCGCGTCGTCTCGACCCATACCGGCTGAGTGGCGATCTCCGGATACTCGGCGCCCAGCCACGGCGGGTACACGTACGGTTGCGGCACGACGGCGCCCCGAATTAGCTCCAGCCAATCCGGCTGGTAGAGGATCAGCGTCACGCCAGCGCACAAGACCATTGCGGCCACAATGACCAGTTGAATGCGTTCCAGCGTCGAGTAGCCGCGCGTGGCGGTGATCGTCACCACGGCCGCCAGGATCGCTGCGCCCCAAACATAGTCGATTCCGCCGCCCAGCATGTCCCTCGTTCCAGTCACCCAGGCGGTTAGGTTGCCCAGAACGCCGCTGTGGAAGCTGACCCAGATCGGTATGCAGACGGCCGCGATCATCAACAGCACGAGCGGCAGCCAGCCGCGCGGTCCCGGCAGTTCGAACATCCGCTGATAGGGGTGCACGCCGGTCAGGACTATGTGACGTGACGATGCCACCACCAGACCCCACTTGAGCACCGAGATAACGACGAACAGAAATAGGATGCGGTATCCGAAGATTGCACCGCCTCGGCTCGAGAAGACCAGTTCCCCGGTTCCGATCGTTAACGATGCAATGATCGCTCCCGGTCCGAACACCTTCAGCCATTCCCAAGGGCGGCGAGGTAATGCACCAGAGCGGCTCTCGCCGGTGACGGCAGTGGCTGGTGTGTCGTCCAAGGTCGGCCAGTCCCTCGATTCTGGAAATCCAATGCTTCGCCCATATTCTGTCCGATCAACAACACCAACAACAGGGCGCGAAGTGCCCCAAGTCCGTGCGGCGCGGACATCCGCTGAATAAACGCCGGATTCGTGTCAGCCACGAGTCTTCACGGGGAAAAGAGGGCAGGTCTATTTTCCACCGACTCCCTTCTCCCTTGCCAGAAACCGGAGAGTAATCTCCGCATGTGGCTACCCTGTTTCCTTTGGTATCTCTCAGACGTTATACGTCTCCACCTCCATCTTCAGCATCTGGGCCAGTTGGATCATCGGCTGGACATAGTCGCCGTACACGCCGGCGAAATGGAACCCGTAGTTTCGCGCCTTCTCCACCAATTCCTTGGTACTGGGCACGGGGATATGGACCCTTAGCGAACAACCGATTTCGTTCTGGCCTTGGCAGCCTGTTATTTGCCCCTTGACCAGCAGGATCTTTCGGAGCAGCGGATCACAGCGGGCGATGGTCATGGTCTTTTCGGGAAATGCCGCCATGTCCATCTGGACCTTGGGTCCCCATCCCTTGCGGACGTAATTCTGCAATGCGTAAGGCAGGTTCGGTTGGTCGAATCCCAGCATCTTCAGGGCCGGCACATTGTGGCCGAAGTGCATTGTGGTGTCGTCTATTGGCATGAAGTTTCCCATAAACGCCGCCCGTTTCGCGACCGCCATCAACAGGTCCATCGCCATCGTCGCATTGATATCGCCTTCGCATCCAGAGGTATAGCCTTCGTCTTTCAGCAAGGAGTGGATCAGGCAGGGCACGAATTGCCAATCGTGTGACAACTTGCTGGAACAGAGTTCAAAGCACTCCATCGTAAACGCGTTACAGCCATGACCTTCGATCAGGTTCTTCACCACCCGGTACATGACGACGCTGGGCAGAATCCCTTCTCGCTTCATGCGCACTTCTTCCGCGCCTTCGATCAACGCATCGGTCAGCGAGTTGACTTCTTCCATGCTCGCGGGGTTGTTCATTACCTTTTGGCGTTCCGCGGCCATTTCCTTGTAGCCGACAATCGTCACCTCCAATCCAAACCGCTCGTGCAGTTCAGCGAAATTCACACAGGCGCTGGGCGCGGGACGGTTCTTGTACGGGGTATCCGAAATCAGCAGCAGGTGCGTCTGCTGGAACGTCTTCCTTGCGCGCAGCACAGTCAACAGCTCCTTGGCCTCATTGAGGTCCGCCAGCGCGTATCCTTCGAGGCCCTTGCTGCGCAATCGTGCCGACATGTCCCAGGGCACGTAGCCGCCGAGCATCAGGATTGGCTTCTTGTACCGCTCACCGATGAGCGATCCAGCGTACTGCGGGTAGATATTTCCAGCGGCGAAGTAAGCATCCACACTATGTGCATCTGCTTCCAACTGCCGAAACTGTTTCTCACCGTATCCCTCGGACTCGGAGTATTCGATATAGGCCGGATCGAGAATTTCCACATCGCTTGAGAGATTGCGTTTCAGAGTTCCGACAAAGCTATCGAATCCCTTCTTGAATTGCACTCTTTCTTGCTCGGGCGGCGGATTCGGGTCCCAGCGACATGGACCTGTCCAGACGCCGTCGTGAATCATGTAGTTGCCCACGGGTTTGACGGTGATCTTGACGTCCCTGGGGTTTGTGGGCTTTGTCGTGGTTGAAAGCCGCAGGACTCTGTCGCACTGAGGGACGGCTGATTGTCCAGGAGTCTGCGTCAGCGCTACGACGCCCGCAGTGCCAGTGCTGCCCAGGAAGTTGCGGCGAGTAATGGTCTTCACGGTGAGTCTCCTTAGGTGAATGGTGTTCGCCTATGAGCGGATGTCAGTAGGTGGGCATTCCTGCCCGTCTGCTTGGCGTCGGGCAGGTATGCCCAACCTACAAAACCGAATGACACGAGGTGCTACTCCGGGGGCACATATCCTCTCAGCCCGACCTTCGAGACGTCGATCGGCTTGAATCCCACTTGGTGCGCGGGCGAACCGGGCCTCAGGTGGAAATCCTCTGTCGTGACATCCACGAACATGGGATCCGCAATCAACGAATTTTTGTCAAAGCCCCATTCGCGCCATTTCTCCCACGGGCCTGCGGTGATCTGCGGTGGCTGGCCGGTGCCGAGCCAGTAGAGATTGTAGTCGATCTGAAAGTCCAATTCTGGTTGCCACCGTGTCACTCGCACGTTACCCGGAGGATCAAGGTCCGAATAGATGATGTTGCGCAGCAGCTTGTTGCCTTTGTATTCTCCCAGATAGTTGTTCAAGTATTCCGGAATCTGCACATCCCATTCGATGAAATCGCCTCCGTTGTGGATATTCGCCACAGAAGCGCCGAACATCTCATCGTAACGCGTTTGCTACGGGATATCCTCCCCGCGGTTAGCTTCATCTGTTGGAGTCCCGGCTTCAGCCGGCTCTTTCCGCCTGAAGGCGGGACTCCAACGGACAGTTTCGCCCTTGATCCAGATTCGAGGTGGCTCGCTGTTCGACTTCCCATTACAGATCGACTAGCGCGGCAGCGGGACCGCATACTGGCCGACGGTCACACCGAAGTGTCCGTCTTTGTGGGGCGTGAAAGCGGCAATGAACGGTGTTTCGGGCAGTGGAGGCCTGGCCCATTGCAGGGCTTCCTCCGCGGTCTCGTAAGTATGCACCATGAACCACGAGTTCCCTCCGGCGAGGTCGAGCTTTACCTTTACCTGAGCAAGACCTTAGACCCGCTGAGCCGTTCCTGCAAGACTCTGTCACCCGTTAAGGCTCCAGTCGTTTTCTTGCGGCGATTCGCTGGTGGAGCGAGTCATTCGGCGATAACATGTCAAGCTGATGCACCAACCGCACGACTCAAACCACGGAGTCCACGATGCTTCACCGACGTGAGTTCTTCAACAAGACAGCCGGGATCGTCGCCACTGCGGCCGCCGTCCCCTATTTCCAAACCAGTTCACGTGCCAAGGCTGCTGACGCCAAGAACGACCGTTTGAACGTGGCTGCCATTGGCGTGGGCGGCCGCGGATCGATGATCGCTCGGTGGGCCAGTGAGTTGGGCGACATGGTCGCGTGCTGCGATGTGGATCGGCAACACGCTGAACGATTCGCCGCAGCAATGGGTGGCAAGTGTGATATCTACGGCGACTACCGGAAGCTGATCGAACGCGACGATGTAGACGTTGTGACGATCGGCACGCCGGATCATTGGCACGTCAAGATCGCCATCGAAGCAATGAAAGCGGGTTTGGACGTTTATTGCGAGAAGCCGGTTAGCCTGACCATTGACGAAGGCAAGTTGATCTGCAAGGTGGTCAAGCAAACCAGACGCGTGCTGCAGGTGGGCAGTGACCAGCGCAGCGATCGTCGCATCCTGCGCGGTGTTGCTCTGGCCCGCAGCGGCCGGCTCGGTAAGAAACTGACTGCGCGCGTCGGGCTTCCCCGCTATCTGACAGGTGGGCCATTTCCCACAACGGAAGCCCCAAAGCATCTCGATTGGGATATGTGGCTCGGCCAGACACCTGCCGTGCCTTACTGCCGCGAGCGATGCCATGGCCTGTTTCGCATGTGGCTGGAATACTCCGGCGGCAGCCTTACCGACTGGGGCGCCCATCATGTGGATGTCGCGATGCTGGGACTTGGCCAAGAGAACACAGGGCCCGTGGAGATCCAGGGGCAGGGGTTCCTACCGGATGTCCCGAACGGCTACAACATCGCCGTCGACTACACGTGTACGCTGAAATTCGCCGATGGTTCGACGATGATCGTCTCAGACGATCGTGATCGAGGCGTGTTGTTCGAAGGAGAAAACGGGAGATTCTTCATCAACCGCAACCGTCTAACCGGCAAGCCGATCGAAGAGCTGACCGAAAGCGACCAACAGTGGCTGGCCGCCGAAGCCGACAAGCTCTCCGGCGGCAGGAACCTCCCGGAAGTGGGCGGGGACAAGTGGCAAGTCCGATACATGCAGACAATCAGCCGCGACCACATGCGTAACTTCTTCGACTGCGTCAAGAGTCGCGAAACGCCCGCCTCGGACATCTTCAGTCATCATCGCGTGTTGAACTGTTGCCATATGTGCACCATTGCCATCAAACTCAAGCGGAAGCTGAAGTGGGATCCCGTGGAAGAGGGATTCATCGGCGATGACGAGGCAAACGCGATGCTCCGCCGCGAGCAAAGGGAACCGTACGCGATCGAGATCTAGTCCGACGCCTTGGGATGGACGAATCAACAAGTCTCGCTCTTCGTACTGCACGCTGCCAGAGTGCCGTATGGGGAGGAAACCACCCCAGAAAACCGCATTTGGCCCTTGTTTTCATTGGGTTTCCTGCGACCTGTCACCTGTAACCCTGAGAGCACGTTTCTGAAAACTGTGACCTTTCGGGGAGCTACTTGAGAGAGCTTGAAAATCGGGCCCCAGAAGACCGGGCGTTCATGAGCCTGTGATGATAGACATTACTGGATGGGTGGAGCTAATTCGGGTCACGTTGAGCTTCGGTCTTGAAACTGGGTGGCCAGTGATTCTGACCGTGTGCATCAACGCACAACATTGGGCGTACCTTCAAGAGTTCCTCAATGCCTTCTTCAGTGACTTGCGTTTCGTTGAAGTATACGCCTCTCAATTTCGTTAGCACCTTCAGATTCTCTAGCCCAACATCCGTGACCTGCGTGCCAGCAAGATACAGCTCTTCGAGTCTTCTCAGTCCCCTGAGATGTTCAAGTCCAGCATCCGTGGTTTGAGTGCCACAGAGATTCAACCACGTGAAGTCTGGCAGTTCCCTCAGATGCTCCAGTCCAGTGCCTCTAACTTGCGTGCCAGAAAGATCTAGCCACCAGAGGCTTGTCATTCCCTTGAGATGTTCGAGCCCAGGATCCGTAACTTGCGTGTCAGAAAGATCCAGCACTTGAAGGTCTGTCATTCCACTGAGGTGTTCTAATCCAGTACCATCAACTTGTGTGCCAGAAAGATCAAGGGACGAGAGGTTCACCATCCCCTTGAGATGTACGAGTCCAGCGTCCGTGACCAACGGACTTGTAAGATACAGACATCTCAGGTCAGTCAGTCCCTTGAGATGTTGGAGCCCAGCATCCGTGACCAGCGCATTGGTCAGATCCACGAATCTAACGTCAGTTAGTCCCTCGATATGTTCCAACTCAGCATCCGTGACCGGCATGGCCGCAGCAAAGTCTGCGACTGCGACATCCCAAAACAGGTCTTCACCGGTGACTTTAATCAGCCATGCCACTACGGGCGGATCATCCGGCTCCGAACCGTCTCTCTCCCAAGCATAGATGACCCGTCCCCCCGCCTTCCTAATCCCCTCCACAGCCCTCCTCTGCCTCTCAGCCTCTCGCATCTTCACGGTAAGCCAACAACACGGGATGGCACTAGCGACGACCAGCACCACAAGTGACCGGAGACTGAATTGAAACCGCCACCGGAAGAGAAGACTAACGACCAACCATAGCAACATCACGACAACAACCAAGCACACGGCTGCTACGGCAATCAGCACCGTCCAGCCTTTCCTCTCATTGAAGGCAAACCACTGGAACCACTCAGACAGGAACAGGAAAACCTCCACGGCCAGCAATCCATTGATTAGCCGATCCGGCGAGAGGTGATACCATCGGCGTTTTGGTTTGGACTCGGGCATGACGATCCCTTCGACATCATCCTACCATTTTCCGCCCCTCGGGAGGAAGAAAGATCGGTGGAAAACACCCGAGTCAAGCCCAGCGTATTGGCCCAGCTTCGCCAAGCTGGTACGGTAGAAAATGGCTTTGGAGGGGACCGGCGATGAACACCCGCCGCTAACGACTGGTTCGGCCACGATGGACGATGTGTACAATGCTGCTCATCGTCGGTTGGTTTGCTGTTGTGGTCTGGGTGAACGTCAGGCCTCGGCTTGTCATGTTCCAGTCCTTCGGCTAACGCAACACTGGGCTATCGCTCCACGCGGATCGCCATGCCGTATCGGCTGATCGTTTCGCCTGCCTTCCAGGTCTTCTTCCCATCGGCGTAGTTCAGGTACAGCCGATCGGTCGCGCGGCCGCGCTCCGGGCCCGTCGAAGCGAAGTAGCTGACACGCAGCGGTGCATCCGAGGTGATCGTCATCGTTTGGTCGATCGCGATGCGACTCGCCTCGCCAGCGAGGGTCTTACCGCTGTGGGCCGGGATCACCGTCGATTCATCGTCCAGCGTTAGCGTCCGACGTCCGGTCTCGTAGATCCACTGTTTGTTGTTCAGCACACCGATCAACCCCGTCGCTACGCGCGTGATTGTCACGTCCTTGACCGCCACCAGCTCCTCGCGGACGTGCAGCATTCCGTCGGGGTCCGTACGGAACGTCAAGTTCGCCCGGACGCTCGGGCCGTGATCCACACGCAGCTTGGCCGTGAACCGATCATCGGCCACGTCCACGTCCACCGCCGACACCTTTGGCTCCGGTGGGCGCTTGTCGCCGGCGATGTACACGGTCCCGATCAGCGATCGCTGGTCCGGGCTGACGATGCGATCGGGCCGCATCGCCGCGACCTGCGCCATCACTTTCGCGCCGTACGACAACGTCACGAACGCACTGGGCGTCCGGTGAAGCACCAGCCCGCCCGACTTCAAATGCCGTGTGCCCAGCCGCTGGGTTGGTTCGTTGCGGATCGGGTCGGCGACGTGCAGGCACAGCCACTGGAGGCCGAACATGGCAATCGTATCATGCTGCATGGAGGGGAAGCGGTATTCGCCGGGCAGAAACACCGGCCCGTCGGCGCTGCGGGTTTGCATTTTGCCCATCGCATCCCATCCGTTTTGCGCCAGCCACCAGCCGTCGACGTCGCCTTCGAACGCCGCCATCAGCAAGTGCAAGTGCGCCTTCTGCGGGTTACGGAACAACGCCCAATCCTGACCAGAGGGATAGATGTATCCGCCGTCCGGCGTGGCCATCCATTTCAGGTTCTCGTACACCCCCGAGGCATTCCACGCCACGGCACTTGGCGTTTGACGCCCCGTCAGCCGAAAATCCAAGTGACAACTCAGCGTCAGCCCGATGCACCCCATGTACCCCGGATGCACGAACCCGTGGTTCTCGCACGTGTAGTCCTCGAAGATGCAGGCACCGGTGAACCAGTCCGCGACCTTCTTTCCGTCGACGACCTGGCGGCAGCGGGCATCCGACGGCCTCATATACGACGAGATGGCCCATCGCACAAACGCCTGTTCCCACGCCTTGCGCCTCGCATCGTCCGGCATCAGCAGCACGGCCGCGGAGAAGATCCGGCTGTTCCAGGCGTTCTCTTCCGCCTTGGTGTCGCGTATCATCCCATGCGGCGGTGTAGCGTCGACGAACCGACCTGCCTCGTGCGCCACTACGCGCCTCACACCGGCCCGCACGTCGGTCGGCAGGTCGTCCCAAACGAACCACGCCGCCCGACCGAGCGCGTACGCCCAGTGCGCCGACTGCCAAGCATCGCCCCAGGGCTTGCCATCGCCGGTGGTCCGATCGCCGGTCGAGTGCGTGGCTACAAGATATCGCATCATCGGGATCATGTAGTCGTTCAGTAGACTCTCCCGTGACACGCCGACGACCTTCGCATCGTATGGTCCCCACCGCTGCAGCACCGCCAGGCCAACCAATGTGGATGTGTTCGGGCGGATCCAGTGCTCGGCAGACTTGCTGTCGGTCAGCAGCTTCATCGAAGGTTCTTTATCCCATTCGTGGACGGTTCCCAACAGGTAATGGGCTTGCTGCATCAGCGCGTCGTACAGCCGTTCCGCCGCGGGCTCCAGCTCCGGGCGCAGCGCCGGCAGTGTGCCGGGCATCACTCCGCCGGCGTCATCCGCCGCCTGCGCACTCGTCGCGGTCGCAACCGCCAGCAGAACGGCAGTGATCGCGACCCGTAACATGATTCGAGGTGGCACCGGTGCTTCTTCTACCAGTGGGGTTTTCGCTCGATCAGCGCGCCGGTTGAAAAGCAACCCGTGGCCCGCGGGACAGATCAAGTGTTCCATGATCGACCTCCTTTAGGGATTCGAGGACCGATGATTATCAAGTCGCTAACGCGCCTTCGGTGGTGACACGCATTCGAGATATTCACACAGCGAGTTTATGTTGCTCACGAAGGTGTT
>JADHUC010000052.1 GCA_016784735.1 Pirellulaceae bacterium
GGTCCGACGCCTTGTTCATCTCGTAACAAGCCAACTTCCCGTTGCGGAAGTCGACCATGGCCAGCGCGTCGTCATTCCACACGGGCGGGATGCCGCCAAAGTTCAGCGGCGTAGGACGTCCGTTCCTTGTCAGCACAAAACTGTCCTTGTTGGCAACATTGCGCGGCGAGGCGTACAAGATGCGACCGCCCGAGATGGGATACTCGCCCTGGAAGACACCCACAAACTTGCCGTGGTTGGCCTTCGGATTACCTTGGGCAAACGACTCGTTCAAGCATTTGCCCGTGGCAAGATCGAAAGCTGCCGGCGAGACCTGATTGCCTCCGGCCATGAGCAGCCGGTCGCCTTGGATCGCCAGGTTGCCCTGGGCGCTGACGCCTTTGCGAAGCTCGGGATTCAGGTGACCGCAGCTATTGTTCTGCCACTTGATCTTGCCCGTCTTAGCGTCCACAGCGTAAACGTAGGTGCCGTCGTGGTCCACGATACCCGCGGCGAAATACGCAATGCCGTCTTGGACCAGCACGCCCGTGTTGACCGGCCACGTCGAGCAGAGATTTCCATAGATCATGATGTGACGCTCGACCGGAGCGCCGCGGAAGCGCCAGAGCATCCGCCCGGTGGCTGCTTCCAGTGCGTAGACGTAACCATCGCCGCTGCCGACAAAGATGCGGCCTTCCCAAACGGTAGGCGAACCCTTGATCGGGCCGGCGGTGGTGAACTGCCAACGAAGCTGTCCCGATTTGGCGTCGATGGCGCGGACCTTTCCATCGTCCCCGGCAGTGAAAACCATGCCGCCGGCCGTAACCGGCGGAGTAGGAACGCACGGCTTGTCGGGAGCATAGGCCCACGTGGGAACGCCGGATGGTCTGTCCTGCGGATTCACGTTCGCCAGACGGGCGTTGGTGGACGCCGTACGATGATTGTCCGCTCGATAGGTCGGCCAGTCGTTCTCGGTGCTTTCGAAAGGCTCAACTTTGGCGATATCGCCTTCGCCAAGTTGAAGTCGTTCTTCCTCGGTCGCCGTGTAATCAAAACGGAAATCGCCGGCGGAGCATTTGGCGATCGCACCAATCAAAGACAGGTTACAGTCACAGGCCCAAGGGCCGAGGTAAAGCAGCCCGTTCGCAGGCAGCGCGCCGTCCAGACATGCAGGCCGCGCGGAACCATCGACCAGGACCTTCTTAGTCTCCCGGTCGAATCGGAGAGTCCCTTCGCCACGGACAAACATGGAATCGGGGCACGCGGTCAGGCGAGTACAACCTGCCTTACGAAAATCGAACTCTTCGCTGATATCGCCCGTCACGGGATCGACCACAGCGTGAGCGCCACGTGTGCCCACGCCGAGGATGGCTTTGCCTTCAATAAAAATTGCGTTGGGATTGTTGGTGAATTTCTTCTTGGTCCACAACAACGAGCCATCGTCGGTGGATATGGCGGCCACGTTCATACGCGTTTGGCCTTGGACAATCAGGGCGTCCGGCGTGGCCACGGCCAGGCAGGCGCTGCGGAAGCCCGGCGTGGACACGAGCCCTCGCCCCGGTTGTTCGATCAGTTCGCGGACCTTCGGATCCGAATTGGTCCAGACGGTGTCGCCGGTCGAAGCCTCGAGGCAGCGAAGATGCTTGTCCGGGCAATAAAGGAAGACCTTATTGTCTCGCATGGCCATCGCACGCGAGTCGATCAGGTCCTTCTCCTTGTGTTTCCAGAGGACGAACTTGTCAGCGACGTTGTAAGCCGCAAGGGTATTGCCGAAACCCCAGGGCACGCGAGGACGCGCGTAGTAGCCGCGACTCAGGTCAGCCCAACTCCAGCCACCAAAGGTACGGTCGCCCTTGATGATCTTCGCATCACCGCCTTTGGGGCCGGCCATGACGTAGAAGACGCCGTCGACGAAGGCCATCCACTTCCACTCGCCGTCGACGCCCGGAATCGTAATGCGCCCCTTTTCTTCGCCTGTGGCGGCGTCCAGCATCAAGCATCCGTCCCCGTCCAGTAGATAAAAGATGTCTTCGGTCGCAACGAAGGCGGACCGGTGGGAGAGAAACTCGTCGGGGAGCTTGCGTTGCCAAAGGACCGTGCCATTGTATCCGTTGCGCGCGACGAGCTGATTGACCATGTCCCATTCGCGCCGGTGGTGAGCGATGTGGCCCGTGGCAAGGAAGGTGCGACCTCCGGCGACCGTGGTGATCGACGGCATACCGATATAATACGGTTTGTCCATAAATTGCGTCATGTAGGGCGCTTTGATCACGTGATCAGAGGACACCGGATTGTTGTCCGGACCGTGTTCCCAATGGCTCCACTGGTCAATGCCTTCGGGTGCCGGCTTCCTGAAGACGACTAAGGTGTTCGTGGACGCATGCAGCTTTTCCATGCCGGGCGCGGAAGCCCAAACCGCCAGCTTCTCGGCGAACTCCTTCGAAAGCCCTTCTGCGGAAGCTCTGCCAACGACGGCCACACCCCGAGGTCGCAGCACGCGCATTACTTCTTCGACGGACAGTTTCGTCAGATCGCTGTCGGCAATCTGCGTCGCGAGCAACAGATCAATCATGTTGTCTGCGTACGGGAGTGGATCCAGAGTGCCCTGCTCGACAACCACGCGATCAATGCCGAAACCTGCATTGGCTGCGACCTCACGCACCTTGGCGACGGTCGCGGCATCCGGATCACGAACGTGGATCAGGAAGTTGCCCGAACGAACGAGCTTGAGCGCTGCTTGTTCATCAAAGCCCAGAACAGAACAAACACCGCGGTCGATACCGGACTCGTTGATCACTTGCTCGACGGCAACCGCCGAATCTGATTCAGCGGCCACAATCGGCATGATCAACATGCCGAACAGCACGAAGCAGGCGGCAATAGCCCCAAACGCTTTGGGTGCCGCAAAGGCAGAGGGACGGTTGTCAGACATCAGTGTGTTCTCCCTTGTTCGATGTTTGGCTCGATAGTGGCAATTGGGTTCTCGGCCGATTGTGGCCGGTGCCGTTAATGTACCGACTCGGTGATCCGCAAGCCAGCAACTGGCGAGAAATCATTTCGGATGCCGGTCTATCCTTGGTTGCTTGTCGATGCTGACCTTCTGATAATCACTCAACACAGTGGCTTTGTCAGACACGGCGATAGAGGGAAACAGGTTGTGATGCAGACATTTCGATCCGCAGTTGCGTTGGCGTTCGTTGTCACCGTTGTTTTGGGTGAATTCTCGGAGGCGTCGGACGAAAACACGTACCCGTGGCTGGGAAACGACCTTGGCATAACGGACGAAGTCCCAACGCCTTGGCTTCCCGTGGAGAGTGACGGGGATCGAGTGCGGGTTTGGGGCAGAAAGATTGATTTCGACGAAGCTCTCTTGCCCATACAAATCACCAGTCAGAACGTCAGGCTGCTCGTCGCCCCCGTGTCCCTCGCGGTCGCCTCTGCCAATCGAGTGTTTGACTTCAGCAAGTCGAAGATTCGCCGGCTCGAACATCGCAAGGGCCGGTTGGTCCGCGAAGCCATCGCACAAAGCGATTCGTTGACGGCCAGCACGGTAACGACCGTCGAATTTGATGGCATGGTCCATGTCAAACTGACCTTGACCCCTGACGCGCCAACAGCGGTCGACCGAATCGCCATCACCATACCCGTCAACCGAGAGGTCGCGCAAGTCTACGCACGATACCTGAGCTACGACTTCACGGCCCTGCGCACGGACAAGATGAGCCTTGCCACCTGCACTCAGCGGATCACCGAGCCGATTCATTCCGACTTCAATCCGGAGATCTGGATTGGCAACCGAGATGTCGGAATCACTTGGGCGGCCGAGACGAATTGTCAATACGACCTGTTCGACGCGGAGAAGACGCTGTCGGTCTATCCGAAGACGGATTCCGTGGATTTGGTCGTCAGTATCGTCGATCACCCCGTTACGTTGCGCGAACCGAAGACGATCGAGTTCGCGCTTTTTCCAACGCCGCTCAAACCAGTCGATCCAAGGATGCGCCAGATTCGCATGGCCGCGTTCGGACGACATCTGACTGCCTTTGCCGCTGGGATCAGCCGGGAGCACTACGACTACTACAGCATCTCGATGCCACAAGAATTCGATGCCACACACAACAGTCTGCCCATGTCCTCGCGAGGCGAGCGGTACGTGCGTTTACAGGAACGACTGGACAAGGCGGGCGTCAAGTTCATCCCTTACGGTGCCCTGGGGTACACGAACGCGGTATTGGAGGCTCCCCGCCGGTTTTACGACCGGTGGCACAACACGCCCGTTTCCAAGTCGACGCTTGCGCGATGGGGCGAATACGACCGCGGCGAAACGCGCGACCTGAGTCTGATGCGGGGGCTCCACTGGGATGGTTACCGCGTCTGTCCGTCGCCGCGAAGCTATGCCGATTTTCTGGTTTGGACTTATGCCAACGAGATCAAGGCCGGTGACATTGACGGCATCTACTTCGATCACGGCGAGGTCAGTCACTCGTGCCGCAATCCCAATCACGACCACTTCCGAAACGCAACGGGCGCCCAACATAAGTTCCACTATGGCGTATTCGCCGCGCGGGAACTATTGAAGCGGCTGTGGATCGCGACCAAACAGATCAATCCCGATTTGGTCATCATCCAGCACCAGTCGCGATCGCTGAAATCGTTGAACTCGTTCGTCGACATGGCCGTGACCGGCGAGGCGATGAACGTGCTGTTTGCCGGCAGTCCATCGAGCCGCGGAGTCCGCGAGGATCCCTCGTCCTACAAGCCGGACTACGATCGAATCCCGGAACTGCTGATGAGCTTCGACTACCTCGATACGTTTGGGTTCGAAGCGCGCATCCTTCCCCAGGTGAAATACTGCGTCGAACCCTACTGGAAGGAACACTCGGACGAATACGACGGCTACAGTCGAAAGATGTTCCGGCACACGCTCTTGCGCGGCATCCGCCAATGGGTTGGAAACATGAGCCAAACTGCGATCATCGAGGCCTGGACGGCACTGGATCGCGTCGGCCGACTGGATGAGACTGTGACGTTTCATCCGTATTGGAAAAATGGTCAGACCATTAGCACGACACATCCAAACACGATCGCTTCGTACTACGCCAAGCCCGGCAAAGCTCTGGTGTTCGTGGGCAATTGCAGCAACGAAGAAGTGGACGACGAATTGATGCTGAAATTTCCAGAGTCATTCACCGGCGCCATCGACGCAGTGACAGAGGAGCCGATCCAGTTGGACGGCAATCACGTCCATCTGACCATCCCGGCCGGACTGTACCGAGCGGTGTTCCTCACTCGCTGACGAAAGTAGGTCCCGCTTGCCGAGCGGGACCTTGAATCCCGGAGTCCGTCACCACATCGAGGTCCCGCTCGGCAAGCGGGACCTACTTTGCGCCTTCCGATCGTTTCCCGATAACGTCACCATAGCTGACCAAACGGATACCTCGTCGGCGAATCACTTCTTTCACTCGCGGGCTGGTGAACGCCCGAGTTACGCCCTGGCGATCCTCAGCAACGTCTTCGTAGCCGCGATGTCCGATGGCTCGCATCTCGGGCGTATCCAGGCCGGGATGCTCGATGATCAACCACAGGCCCGGCTTGAGGTCTTCGAGTATTCGGACCAGGTTTTGCTCTTTCTGCTCGGCCGTGGTGTCCTTGCCGCCGAATCGTCCGGCCCGTTGCGCCCGGTCAACTCCCAACGGAAGGCGATACTCGTCGGCGAGCTTCTCCACCAGCGCTCTGAGTTCGGTCGTGGCACTGGCCGTACCCATATGGCAAGTAAGATGAGTCACGTTGGGCAGCTTCTCCAGAGCCAGTTCAATCTGAGCCCTCAATTCGGACTCCACTTCGTCCAGTTTGGCACCGGCCTGCAGGAATCCCGTATTGGCTGGAGAATCTCTTCTCTGACTTGTCGTCGGGTAAAAATGGCCACGATCGTCGACCAAGCTCGGAGCTTCGGTCACCGGACCCCATTTCATGTTCTCCCACTCGCTGGTGAGTGTCAGGTGGACACCCACATCCAGCTTGGGATTATCGCAAAGCATCTTCTCCGCTTCGTTGAACCACGGAGCAGGCACCATCACTTCGAGCGACCGAGCGATCCCTTCGCGACAGCTTTGAATACAGGCCACGTTGGCGGCATGAGACGATCCAATATCGTCGGCTCGCACAATCAACCGAATGCCTGGATCTTCAGCCGAATTACAGACGTCGGTTCCAAAGAAAGTCAACAACCCGGCAGCAGCCAAAGTGACGACGAAAATGCGGTTCGTTCTTTTTCTCATGACAAACATCTACTTGCGTCCGTCTTTGTAGGGTGGGCCAAGTCTTCGCGGCCCACCGGGTTCTGAGTACCGAGTTCCGAGCGGTGGGCCCGCGAAGACTTGGCCCACCCTACGAGGTCACAGCCGTGGCCGCGTTAAGGTTTCGTTTCGTAAGTGATCAGATCGGAACTCTGCTTCTCCGGAATCTCCAGTCGCAGGTTTTCCATTAACTCCGCCCCTTTGATCTGCCTGGTTTCTCCCGTGCTTTCGTAATGGAGCAGGTACGTTGCGTCCCCCTTCAAACCGTGCAAAGACACATCGGCCGCTGGGTACGGACTTTCAGAATGGCGAAACACGAGGATCATACCTTCATCCAGGTCCGCGCGGTGATACTGCGTTGCCATCCACTCGGTCCGTCTTGTGGTATACGGCATCAAGGGGTACCAATCGCCAGTCAACAGGTGGCGGAGTTTGCGATAACGGTCGAGTAGTTCTTTTCCTCGTTGGACGTCGAAATCCGGGTCATCGGCGATCCAACCCAGACACAGCGATGAAGCCATGGTCGAGCGAAATGAGTAGTCGTCCAAACGATTCAAATGGGCGACCACTACGTTGTTGGGCAGGTACTGACTCAGGCCAAACAAGTGTGCCTGGTCGGCGTCGTTGTCGAACCAGTAGTCCGTCTTCTGGTGAACGTGCATCCGCGACACGGTCTCCAGGTCGATCCGCATGCCGCCGCTGGCGCATTCGACCCGCAAGGAATCGGGCCAGGTTTCGGCAATGCGATCCCAGTAGGCATACAGGCCCTCGATGTACTTCATCTCGGTGATCCCTTGCCGATCTGGCGGATCGTTGCGGCGCCACCATTCCAACGGGAACATATTGAAGTCCTGTCGGTAAACGCGGAAGCCGGGCATGTCCATGAAGCCTTTGACGATGTCAAAGAAATAGTCCTGGACCTCGCGGCGTCCGAAGTTCGCCAGCAGTACACGCGGGTTAGGACCACTGAGCACCCAATCCGGATGTTCGCGATGCAGGGCGGTGCCGGCGACGACGCGCTCCGGTTCGAACCACAGACCGTAGATCATTCCTTCGTCCTTGGCGGCAAGGGCGACGGGCTCCATTCCGTTCGGATAAGCGTCTTTACGCGGCGTCCAATTGCCTGCGCCGTGTGGCCAGCCACCTTCGAACCATCCGGCATCGGTCAACAACGCTTCCAGACCGAGCTTCGAGTAGGCGCGGATCAGTGATATCTGATTCTCGGCGTTGCACTCGTTGAGCCACACGCCGCCACGTGTGAAACAGGTGTTACAGTAGGGGATCGCGGACGGCGTCTTCCCATTTCGTTTGGCTGCGTAGTGCTTGTAGATCAGCCGACGAAACTGAGAGTTGCTTTCGATCTGATCCCCCTCCCAGTTCAAGACCAAGATGCGAGGCGTGCGTACGCGTTCGCCTGGGCGGAGCACGAAGTGCGTCAGTTCCTGACCGCTCGTGACGTGCAAGTGTTTCTTGTCGACGCATTGGAAATCGGCCGCCCATTGTCCCGACCATCCGACCGCGACAATGACGGACGCGTCCTTCGTGTCGATCTTGAAGAAAGGAAAATGTTTGGCGGAACATTTTCCATTGCCGCCCGACAAGGTCACGCGGTTTCGGTTATCCACCACCGAGACGCTTGGCGCGAAGTCCGAGGGATTGACCACGGATCCTTTGGTCTGATGCACCCGGTACGGGACCGCGTCGCTGATGGGCGAGGCGAAAGTCATGTCAAGTGCTTGGACGTTTTCGATGACCGGCGTGTCGTCCGTGCCTGTATTCTCGAAATAGAGCAGCCATTCTATCGCCGGAAAGTCAGAGAAGCGCACGGCTTCCATCGTGAGCCGCGTTCCAGTGTTCGGGTCGCTCCAAGTCGTGGTGACTTTCGTCCGGTCGTCATCAAGCCGCTCGCATTTGCGATCCGATTGCCAGCCGTCGAGTACATCGTCACTGTGCTGATCGCCGTAGACAAACGAGAATGGGTACCTCGCGCCAGCGGTTCCTTTCTTGACGTCCATTTTGTGAAGCGGGATCGTTGAACCATCATCCAGCTCAATCTCCGCCTCGGCCCAGTCGGCCCAGTCACATGCCGCTCCATTGCCGGAATCGCCCACGCGCAAGTCCACCACCTGTGCGCCACTCAACTCGACATCGACTTTGACTGCCTCCTCGCCGGCTCGGATGACCTTGGACTGATACAGTTGGCGACGGTTGGCTTCTACCGAGAAAACCACAGACCCGATTGGCGTTCCGGGGTTGGTGACCTGATTGTTGTCCACGCCGATCCAGGCCGAGAACCGCTTCAACGGGACAGGCGAACGGAGACGAATGTGGCTGACGGCATGGGTGCCGATTCCATGCTTGAAAGTCTGCTCGCCGATTTTCATGGGCGATCTGCCGATATTCCGGTTGACTTCAAGCTCTTCGTAGTCTTGACGGATCAGGGTGAGTGCCGGCTTGTCTTCATGCACGCGCGGCGTGTAGGGTACGTCGAGTACACGGTCTTGCCAGGATTGCTGGGCATGACCAACGGCTACCAACGTTTGTGCGGTGACTACTGTTACGAGGATAAGTAAGTTACATCGCATGACGGGGTCCTCTGCTTGATGATGGCAGAATCATGTTGGCAGAATGATCAAGAGCCGGGTTGTTCTGCCCCCATCATTCTGCCATTCACGACCATTTGATTGTATAATCGCGGACACTGTCAAGCGACCGCATCGAACTGACGTTGATCAACAAGGAATCTGCAATGGGCAAATCCACAGGCGCGGGCGTGCTGTTCGTTTTCTGTCTTCTGTCGACGATACGCGGTACGGGACTTGCCGACCAAGCGAAGCCGTCCGAGAAGACGATCCAACAAGGGCCGGACAGAAAATGGGTTATTCATCTCATCCATCAAACGCACCTGGACATCGGCTACACGCACACGCAGGAAGACGTTCTCAAACGACAAGTCGGCTTCTTATACACGGCCTTGGACCTGATCAAGGAAACCGCGGACTATCCCGAGGATGCCCGGTTCAAATGGCATCCCGAGGGGATGTGGGCCATCGACGAGTTTCTTCGGACAGCGACGGAAGAGAAACGTAAGGAGTTTCTTGACGCGATCCGTAACGGCTCGATTCATCTCGACGGCTTCTACGTCCATATGATGAGCGGCCTGGGAACCGAAGAGGAGTTGCTTCGGTTGATGCAGCCTGCCAAGGACTTCGAGCGAAAGTACGGTGTCCCGGTGACCACGGCCATCGGCTCGGACGTACCCGGTTACACTTGGGGACTCGTGTCCGCCATGGGCCAGCAGGGTGTGAAATACCTGAACACGGCCCCCAACAACAATCATCGCTTGGGATTCATGTATCTGTTGGGCAACAAGCCGTTCTACTGGGCCGATCCGTCGGGTGAACACCGGGTACTCTGCTGGATGGTTCCGAACAGCTACATCCATTTCTGGGGCGGACGGCACCGGGATGTTGGAGCGTCTGTTTTGCAGTTCATCGACCATTATCTGGTCGCGAAGGACTACCCGTACGACATTGCCCAGATCCGCTACTCAATTGGTGGCGACAATGGGCATCCCGATCCTAACCTCGCCAGACAGGTCAAAGAGTGGAACGAGAAGCACGATTATCCGAAGATCATCCTCAGCACCAACACGCGGTTCTTCTCCGAGTTCGAGGAGCGCTACGGCAAAGATTTGCCCGTTCTTTCCGGCGATCTGACGCCGTATTGGGAAGACGGCGCGGCCTCGACGTCCGCGGATCTGGCAATCAACCGTCGTGCGAAGGAAGACCTGGACCAAGCCGAACGGCTCTGGACGATACTGAATCCCCAGGCGAAACTCCACGACTTGTTCCGCAGGGCGTGGCACACCGCCATCATGTACGACGAGCACACGTGGGGCGCCCATTGCAGTATTTCGCAGCCCTTCAGTGAATTCACCATCTCCCAGGAGAAGTTCAAGCAGAGATTCGCGTTGAACACACGTGCTGTCGCCAGCGAGATCCTGGAACAGGCCACCAGCACGGTCGCCGCGCCGGATTCGAAGACCATCGACCTCTACAATACGGCTTGCTGGGACCGGGCCGGCGTGGTGATGTTACCTGAGAGCCTGTCGTCCGGCGGAGATCGACTAGTCGACGCGGCCGGCAACTTGGCTCCTACACAGCGGCTGAAGTCCGGTGAGCTGGCCGTTCTCGCCCCGACGGTTCCCGCGTTCGGCGCCAAACGCTTTACGCCTGAGCCCGGCGCGGCCGAGGCCGTCGGCAACGTCGTTGTCCAGGGGCATGTCCTGGAAAACGAGAAGATCAGGATCGCAATCGATCCCGCCGACGGCTCGATCGCCAGTATCTTCAGCAAGACTCTCGGCAAGGAGCTTGTCGATCGCACGACCGGCTTCGGCCTGAACGACTACCTCTACACCCTCGGCCGAGTCACAGGCGAGGGCTACAGCCGTATCACGACTCCCGCAACCGTCACGGTCGAAGACGCCGGGCCGGTTGTTGGCACAATCAAAATCGAGTGTGATGCGCCTGGCTGTAACAAGCTCGTTCGCCGGGTGCGCATCTATGCCGGCATGGACCGAATCGACCTTGTGAACGACATCGACAAGCTGCAGGAACTGACGCCCGAAAGCGTCTATTTCGCCTTCCCCTTCAACGTTCCAGATGGCCAACCTCGTATCAACGTGCCATTTGCCGTGGTCCGCCCGGAAAAGGACCAACTCCCCGGCGCGAACCGAAACTACTACTGCGTGCAGCGTTTTGTCGATGTCGCGAATGCCGACTTCGGTGTAACCTGGATCACGCACGAAACGCCGATGCTCAAGTTTCACCCATTCAAGATCATCGGCCGTGGACGCGGCTGCCTGCCAGTGGCGACCATGATGTACGACAAGACGCCGGGGGGCGTTCCCGAGTTTTGGGATCGGACGATTGACGCTGGCCCGTTCTTCTACTCTTGGGTAATGACAAATCACTGGGAAACCAACTACAAGGCGTACCAGGAAGGCCCGCATCGTTTCGCCTACACGCTGCTGCCGCACGCAGCATACGATCAGGCAGCCGCCCAGCGTGGCGCGAAGAGCGTCACACAACCGCTGCTGGCCGTGGCGGTGAGCCCCGACCAGGCGATCACGAAACCGATGCTTCACGTCGAAGGCGACGGTGTGTTGGTCACGTCGCTCCGGCCCAGCCGTGACAGCGGCGCCCTGATGGTGCGCTTGTATGCCGCATCGGGAGAGCCGGAACGGTGCGTCTTGGAGTGGGCCCAGCCGAAACACGTTTACCGCAGCGATCTACAGGAGTCGCGTGGCTCCAAGATCGAAGGCCCGGTGGAGCTACCGGCCTACGGTGTTGTCACGCTTCGTGTGGAACCACGATAGATTGGACTTACGAGGGAGGATCCGTATGCGCGCGTCTTTGTTTCAATTGTTTTCGGCGTCTTGCTTGTTCCTTGTCATCAATGCGCCCTCAATGGGCGATCAGCCCAACACAAGCGAACTCATCACGCGGGCCGGAATCTCCAAGGGCATTTGTTCGGTGCCGAATTGCCGCACGGGCGATCTTGCTATGGATATCGCGAGGCAAAGCGATTTTCTTGTCCACGCGTTCGATGCGGACACCGCGAACGTGGACGAAGCGATCAAGTGTGCCGGGCGCGCTAAGCTTCTGGGAAAGAACGTTCAAGTCGAACGCCTCGTGAGCGATCCTCTGCCGTATGCCGACAACTTCGTGGATCTGGTCGTGGTAGACCAACCGCACGGAATCAAAGCCGCCGAGGTCTTTCGTGTCGTACGCCCGCAGGGCTGCGCACTTGTCCGCGGCGACAGCAACCTGATCGCGACGCTGGGCCAGACCGGTTTCGAAATCGAGGGCGCCGCGGCTGGCTGGACGGTCGCGCGCAAACCGGCGTTCGACGGAGCGGACGACTGGTCGCATTGGTGTCACGGGCCCGACAACAACCCCGTGTCGAACGATACGGTGATCCAAGCTCCGTATCTCACTCAGTGGTTCGGCGAACCCTACTACCACGCCATGCCGGTGGTCAGCACGGCTGCGGCGGGCCGAGTGTTCATCGCTTCGGGGCATATCGCGCACCACGATCGCGAGATTCCAACCCTCAACACACTGGTGGCCCGCAACGGCTACAACGGCCGCGTGCTCTGGCAGCGCAGTCTTCCGGACGGCTACCTCGTGCATCGATCGGCTTTCATCGCGACCGAGGACATTTTCTATATGGTCGACGGCGATGGTGTCCTAACGCTCGACCCGGAAACAGGAGCCGAACTGGAGAGAATCCAAATACGCGACGCTAAGGGCACGCTGACGTGGATGGCCAAGGTGGGCGATGTGCTGTACGTGTTGGTCGGAGAAAACGAGCCGCCGGCCGATATCATGAAAGTCCATGCCACTTGGCGCGGTTGGGGCTGGAACAACGTCGACAAGAACTACTCGCCACAGGGGAAACACCAAATTCGTTGGGGCTTCGGCCAGACGCTCGCGGCGTACGACCTCACGAAGCAGAAACTGCTTTGGAAACACGAGCAATCCGATATCGACTCGCGCGGGATGGGTGTTCTCGGAGACAGCCTGTTTTACTACGTGCCTTCCGCCAAACTCGCCTGCCTAGATCGGCACACAGGTAAGACTGAATGGGTCAACGAGGCGACCGACAAACTCGCGCTGATCGAGGAAGAGGCGCGGGGACTGACCGGCACGCCCGGGTTTCGAACGACCTCGATGCTTCTGGCCACACCGGTTGGGCTCTTCATACAGGGCCAAAAACGCGTGAATGTCGTGGCTTTTTCGCTGGACGACGGTCGTTTCCTGTGGTCGAAGAAGAAGTTTCACAACAATCCTAATATGCTGTACGCTCACGGAAGACTCTTCATCAGCGGCATCGAGAACAATGGCACCGTGCAGGTGATTGACCCGGAAAACGGTAACTCGCTCGAAGAACTCAACTTCTGGAAGGGATCTTGCACGAGGCTGACCGGCAGCCCCGAGGCGCTATACTGCCGGGGCGAAGGGCTGGGACGGTACGACTTTGCACAGAAAGTCTATCAGGCGGAACGAACGGCTCGGCCGGGCTGCAACGACGGTGCCATACCGGCCAACGGCCTACTCTACGTAGGACCGTGGCTGTGTGACTGCAACCTTTCGATACTCGGGCAGATGGTGCTCGGTCCGGCCGGCAAATTCGAGGCTCATTCACAAACACTGTCGGGCAGCAACCTGCAAACAGCAACGTCGGCTCGCATCGAGAACGTACCGGCGGTTGACAAACTCGATTGGCCTGTGTACCGAGCCAACTACCATCGAACAGCGTCGTCCGCTGCCACGGTGCCATCGGCAGCGCGAGTGCTCTGGAAAAACGAACCACGTACCAAAGGCGCTCTTCAAAGCCAGCCCGTGACGGCCGGCACCCTCGTGTTCACCGCGGGTGAGGATGGATTCGTCCGATGTCTTGACGCTGATCGGGGCATGGAAAAATGGTCGTTCGCAACGGGTGGGCCGGTCATTGCCTCGCCCACCGTCTGGGAAGGACGCGTCTTCGTGGGTTCCGGCGACGGTTACGTCTACTGCGTGGAGGCGACAACCGGCAATCTCGTCTGGCGATTCCGCGTGGCCCCGGTGGAACGAAGAATCATGGTGTACGGGCGCCTTGCGTCCACTTGGCCGGTGAACAGCGGTGTCCTCGTGCATGACGCCGTGGCCTACGCAGCGGCGGGGCTCGTATACCGCGACGGCACGCACGTCGTGGCACTGGATGCCCGTTCCGGAAGACTGCGATGGCATAACGGTACCGTCGGAAAACCGATCAACGAGCGATACGAATTGCAGGCGGCTTCCGCCCTGGGCACACTGGCGATCGGCAAGAACCGCTTGTGGCTCGCTTCAGGGAACGTGGTGGTGCCGGTTTCGTTCGATCTGGAAACAGGCAAGGCACACATCGCCCCGGCTCAACGCGTCCCCGAATGGAACACGGTCATGGCACAGAAGCCCGAGCCATCGGGACGAGACATCATGGTCTTTGGAGATCGTTTCGTGATGCACGGTGGTCGCCTTCTGTACAGTGGCGAGGGCCACGTTGTTTCTTCGGCGCAGGTCAATTTCAGATTGCTTGATGCCGAAGGGCAGTTACACGGTCCCGCTTTCACGCCGGTGCGTCACTGTGCCCTTCCTCCTGTTTGGGACGACGAAATCTTCGTGACTCCAACCTCGCGATACGGAGACGTCGTGGCATGGAAGGCCTCGGATGTCGAGAAGCGACTAATAGACGCTGTCGCCTTGATGGCAAAGATGGACAAGGAGATACCCGGCGATTCTCCTCAGAAATGGGGACAATACAACTTGATCGGCAAGGTGTTCAGCGCCGTCGAGCGTGAGCTTCGTGCAACAAGCCAGTGGCCTGTCATCCAGGACGAAGTCTATGCAATCGCTTTGGCCAAGAACGCTGTGGTGATTTCCGGCCGAGGCAAGAACACGGCGGGGCCTTGTTTCGTCGCTGCACATTCGAAATCCGGCGGCAGGGTTCTCTGGAAAGTGGACCTGCCCATCGAACCCAGACTCGGCGGACTTGCCATCGACCGTGATGGTAGAATCATCGTCGCGCAAACAGACGGGTCCATCCTGTGCGTGGGAGGAGTCGATCCGCAATCAGCCTCTTCGGACTCCCAGTAGTCGGACCGCTGGGCAGTTGATATAACGGCATCACACTGAGGCAAACACTGTAGAGGGAAGGAAAGAACACATGAAGCGGTCGCAAGAGATACTCGTGATGTTGTTGGGGCTCCTGCTGCTGTCGGGCTGCAACGACGGTAATACGAGCACGAATGGCAGTAACAACGACGTTTCGGCTGAGGACAAAGATGTATCCGCCGACACCCCCGACGACGCGGAGCAAAAGAAGGACGAGGAGGCCGTTACTGCCGGGCCGGACGATGCGACTGCCATGCACGCACCTGAATCGGCCGCAACCGATCCGAAGCGAGACGGCGACGAGGAGAAGGTCGAGGAAGCGAAAACTGCCGAGCCGGACGATGCGACTGCCGTCCACGCACCTGAATCGGCCGCATCCGGTCCGAAGCGAGACGGCGAGGAGAAGAAGGTCGAGGAAGCAAAAGCTCCTGAGCCCGACGATCCGGATGCCATTCGAGCACTCGAATTACTGGCAACGGAACTGAAACGAGACGACGAGGGTTATGTAACCGAGGTGAATCTCCGCGATACCGCGATCGACGATTCGGCCCTTGAACATCTGATTGGCCTGCGGCGTGTGCGGTCGATGCTGCTGAACAATACGGCCATTACCGATGCGGGATTGGCCATGGTGGGCAAGATCGCCACATTGGAGAATCTGGATTTGCGAGGATGCACGGTTGGCAACGCGGGGATCGAGCATCTGGCCGACTTGACCAAGCTGCGGGCTCTACGACTCTCCAACGAGGAGGGCAAAACGACCGTCGATGACCAGGGATTGGCCCACATGGCGAAACTGACGAATTTGAAAGCGCTGCCTTTGGACTTCCTGTGGGTCAGTGAAGACGGACTGGCTCACCTTGGCGAACTGAAGAAGCTCGAAGAACTCTATCTCGGCGGGACGCTCGTGGGTGACGAGGCACTGGCCAAACTCGACCAATTCCCGCGGCTAAAGAAGTTGCGCATCTCCCAGACGCAAGTTACCAACGAGGGGCTCGCCCACTTGGCGAAGGTGCCCGACCTCGCGGAGTTAGACATAAGCGAGTGTGTTCAGTTGTCCGACGATGGACTGTCACACCTGGCGGGGCTGACGAACCTTGTCCGCCTGAATCTCTGGCGTGTGCCGGTCACCGACACCGGAGTGGCTCATTTGGCAGGTTTGACAAAGATGCAGTGGCTTAATCTGGACAACACGCAATTGACCGATGCGGGTTTGGCGCACTTGAAAGGAATGGATCAACTGACGTTCCTGCATCTAGGTTCGACCGCCGTTTCCGATGCCGGTCTCGTGCACCTGGAGCACCTGACGACGCTGAAAGACCTGAAGGTGACTCGCACTGGTGTATCAGCCGCCGGCGTGGAAGAGCTGCAAAAGAAGCTACCCGACACCGAGATTCAACTGAAGTACATCGCGGGCCAATAGGGATCGGACACGAAATGTCAGAAGCCCGGCTCATCGGAAAGCCGGGCTTCTTCCGCATTGGTCATTCGCATTCGCCAGATCCTACGCGACTTCCCAGCCAGCGCGGTACTCTTTGCTGATGTACTTGTCCGCAGCCGCGCAGTTGGTGGCATTTAGATTCTTGGCGTCCCACACCAGTTTCTCGCCCGTGCGGTAGGCAACATTCCCCAGCAGTACGGCCTCGGTCAGCGCACCGGAATAATCGAAGTTACAGGTCGTAGGCGAACCGTCCTTGCACGCCTTGACCCATTCGGCGTGGTGGCCAATCGACGGTGGAATGCTGGGTTCTGGCGGTTCGAATCCAGCGAACTTTTCCGTCGGAAATAGCTTGTAGCTGCCGTAGTTGGCGAACATCTTGCCTTCGCTGCCAATGAACATCACGCCACTGCCGGGTACGCGCTCGCCAGCGACTGTTTTGGGGATACGGTTGCCGTCGGACCACGTGAAGCGGACTGGCGGCAGGCCGTCGCGCTCGGGAAATTCGTAATGGACGGTCAGCCCCATGGGACACGTTTCGGGATGCACTTCCGGGCCTTCGGCTTCGCAACTGATCGGATGCCGCAGCTTGAGGGCCCAGAACGGCAGGTCCATGTAGTGGCATGCCATATCGCCCAGCGTGCCTTGACCGAAGTCCCACCACCGGCGCCATTGGCCCGGATGGTAAATGCCGGGCCAGAAAGGCCGAACCGGTGCCGGCCCCAGCCAAAGGTCCCAATCCAACGTGGCGGGCGGCTCCTGGCCACCTTCCGGACGTTCGCCCCCGCCCCATGCCTTGCCGACCCATACGTGCACTTCGGTCACGTCGCCGATCGCGCCCGACTGGATGACCTCGACAACGCGGCGGTAGTTTTCGCCCGCGTGGATCTGCGTGCCCAATTGCGTTGCCACGCCGTGCTTCTTGGCGGCTTCGGCCACGATCCTGGATTCCTGTACCGTGTGCGTCAGCGGCTTCTCGCAGTAGACGTGTTTGCCGGCGCGGATGGCTCGGATCGAGGCCGGGGCGTGATTGTGGTCGGCCGTGCCGACGGTCACCGCGTCGATCTTGTCGGCTTCCTTGTCGATCATTTCGCGATAGTCGGCGTAGGTACGGGCGTCGGGAAATCGCGTTTTCGCCCGGTCCAAGTAGTTCTTGTCCACGTCGCACAGGGCAACGATGTTCTCGCTGACCACACCGTTGATATCGGCAGCGGCTCGATTGGCCGTGCCCACGCAGGCCATGTTCAGCTTCTCGTTGGCCGAGGTGGATTCGGCAGCGGCAAGCTCACTCCACACGCCACTGGCAAGCACCGTGGCACCCGCGCCGGACATTCTCAAGAAATCACGTCGATGAAGATTGGATTTTTTTGGCATGGTTCCGTTCCCCAAAAGGTAGGTAGTTCAAAGGGCAGCTACTGCGAATCTTAGTTGACGCGACGGCAGACTGCAACTCGAACATTGTCGTACACGAGGTTCAGAACGACGCCAGAACCGCTTTGAGGACTTTGTCGGTCCAATACGTCGCCTTTTCGGCGTTCGTGCCTTACACTGATGTTCGCGCACCGCGTTGGCTTCAATCGACGGATAGTCCGCAATGCTTTTCTGCAGTCCGATACGTACGACGGAGGACCTGAACAATGACCGAGAATAGCGCAACGCCCGACGTGTGTTGTCCCAAGTTCGATCCCGAGCCGTGGGATGGACAGGAGGTTACCTGGTCGGACAAGAAGTTCGTCAAGGCGCGCGTACGGAGCTTCCTGCACATTCCGCTGAACTTCGGATCTGTAATGAAGAAAACCGTGGCTCTGATCGAGGCGGCTGATGCAAAGTCCGAGCGGATGATCGTGCTGGCCGACGAGAACTCGCTGTGGGGCTCCGACATCTACGTCGAGGTCACCAAGGACGTACCAAACGCCAACATGGCGACTCTGTCGGGCACGTTCTTGTCCAAGGTTTTCGAGGGTCCCTACAGCGACATGAGGAAGTGGATCAAAGAAATGCACGATTACGTGCTGTCGCAAAGCAAAACGTTGCTCAAGCTCTACTTCTACTACACGACGTGCCCCAAATGCGCCAAAGAACACGGTAAGAACTATGTTGTCCTGATGGCACGTGTTTAGCGTAAAGTCTTCAAAGCCGGAACCATGCGTTGGAAAACGCTTCCCATTTTGTTTAGCTTTGCCCTCGGCCTTTGCGTTGGAGGAGTCGTGGCCGGTTGGGTATTCATGCGTCCCGGCAGGTCCATGGATCGCCCTGCCAAAGATGAACTCGAACAGGTCATCAACGAGCAGCGACAGCGAATCCAATCTCTCGAACTGGCGGAAGCCAAGGCCGATGAGAAAGCGGCTGATTTGGCGAGACAGTTGCACGCGAGCGAACGTCGGATCACCGAACAGCGACAGATCATTCGCGACCATGCTCTTGACGAGAGCGTTCGATCGGCCGCGGACTTGCTCGCACTCTTCCCTGCCAAATTCCCCGACGGCAACTGGGAACCGGCCGACTTGGATTTCGAGGATTGTTGGTTTCAGACGATCGATGGGCTCCGCTTGCATGGATGGTATCTGGGGCATGAAGATCCGCGTGCAGTGGTTCTGTTTGCCCATGGAAACGCCGGCAACTTATCGCACCGTGCCGCGCACGTGCGGTTCCTGCGCGACCGGTTCCGTGTATCCGTTTTCGTCTTTGACTATCGCGGTTACGGGCGTAGTGAAGGCGTTCCAACGGTCGACGGCCTGGTACGTGATGCCCGTGCCGCGTGTGACTATCTCGCCAAGCGAGAAGGGATTGCCAAGGACGAGATTGTGCTGTTGGGGCGATCACTTGGCGGAGCACTTGCGGTCCGTTTGGCAAGCGAGGACGGCGCAAGAGGCGTCATCCTGGAGAGTACCTTTTCTTCACTCTCCGACGTGGCAAAGACGCACTTCCCGAGAGTGTTGGTAGATTTTGTCCTGACCAATGACCTGGATTCGGCGTCCGGAATCGCCAAGTACCAAGGGCCATTGCTTCAAGGCCACGGGGACGCCGACCAAACGATTCCCTACTCGTTGGGGCGAAAGCTGTTTGATGCAGCCAACGAACCGAAAACGTTTGTCACGCTTCGCGGTCGAGACCACAACGATCCGCCGACGGACGAATACTATCAGGCGCTGGAAGAGTTTCTTTCTTCGCTGGCTTCGCGATCATCTTCCTAATGCGGATGGTAATGTGCGGATCAGGCTTTCCGGGTCAATTGCGCAAGGCTGAAAATCTCGATCTACTTCGTTTGTCGCGGCCGGGGCGCTCGACAACTGCTTCGCCGCGTATTAAAGTTGCATTTTTGTGTATAGCAACGAAAGGATAGGCCCATGAGTGAAAAGCGAGTGTTGTTGAGCGAGAAAGACCTGCCAACTTCCTGGTACAACCTGCAAGCGGATCTGCCGAAGCCGTTGCCGCCAGTGCTGCATCCGGGGACCCGGCAACCAGTCGGCCCGGACGATCTGGCGCCGCTCTTTCCCATGGCGTTGATAATGCAGGAGGTGAGCCAGGAACGATGGATCGAGATACCACAAGAGGTCCGCGACGCTTTGACAATATGGCGACCCACGCCTTTGGTCCGAGCTACGAACCTTGAACGCGCGCTGAAGACGCCCGCTAGAATCTACTTCAAAGACGAGAGCCACAGCCCGGCCGGAAGTCACAAGCCGAATACGGCCATTGCCCAGGCGTTCTATAACAAACAGGAAGGCATCAACCGGCTGACAACCGAGACGGGGGCCGGTCAATGGGGTAGCGCCCTGTCGTTTGCCAGCAAGATATTTGACATCCAGTGCAAGGTCTACATGGTCAAGGTCAGCTACCACCAGAAGCCGTATCGGCGGTCCATGATGCAGCTTTGGGGTGGCCAGGTTACGCCCAGCCCGTCCGAGGAAACCGAAGCAGGACGGCAACTCCTTGCGGCCGATCCCGACACGCCGGGCAGCTTGGGCATGGCCATCAGCGAAGCGGTCGAAGCGGCGGTGACTCGCGACGATACAAAGTACTCGTTGGGCAGCGTGCTCAATCACGTTTTGCTTCACCAGACGATCATCGGCCTGGAGGCGGAGAAGCAGTTCGAAATGATCGGCGACTCGCCGGACGTAGTGATCGGCTGTTGCGGTGGCGGCAGCAACTTCGCCGGGCTGGCTTTCCCCTTCGTCGCTCAGAAGATCAAAGGCAAGGATATCCGGTTCGTGGGAGCCGAGCCCTGTTCGTGCCCAACAATGAACCACGGGGAATACCGGTACGATTTCGGCGACACTACCATGCTGACGCCGCTGATCAAGATGCACACCCTGGGTCACAGCTTCGTGCCGCCGGGGATTCATGCAGGCGGTTTGCGATATCACGGGATGGCGGCCATGGTCAGTCATGCCGTGGATCTGGGCCTGATTGAACCGGCCGAATTCCACCAGCTCGAGTGCTTCGAGGCGGCTCAGTTGTTCGCGGCGACCGAGGGGACGATCCCGGCGCCCGAAACGTCGCACGCAATTCGCGCAGCGATCAACGAAGCGATTCGCTGCCGTGAAGAAGGCAAAGAGGAGTGCATCGTTTTCAACTTCAGCGGCCACGGGATTTGCGACCTGGGAGCGTACGACAAGTATCTCGGCGGCGAACTGGAGGACTATGCTTATCCAAAGGAAAAGATCGCGGCCGCGCTCGCCGAGTTGCCCCAGGTCGAATAACGCCGATCGTCTTTGCTGAATCTCGCTTTCAAGCTCTGTTTTGGGAGCGTCTTCAACGGCCGACAGCGCAAAAAAACGGTGGCAGTCCCCTGGGGAGTTGGGGTCTGCCACCGTTTGACACTTTTCCGGATATCGGTTCCCGATCAGTACGTGATAATCAGGTCCGCTGCGAGGGTGAACTGGTCGTCGCTGGCACCAGCGTCGAAGGGGAAGCCGGCAGCTCCGCCTACCACGCCAGCGGCTCCGTCATACCAATCCCAGCGGGCCTCGGGCCGCACAATAACGTTCGGATGCGGTCGCCAAGTGACGCCGGCCGTCAAATTAAAGAAGTCTCCTACGAAGCCGCCTCCAGTCCACGCAGGCATGCCTGGGATGTTACCGGCGCCCGCAACCCTGGCGCCATCATCGTCGCGGAACCACTCGAGACGCAGATTTGCGGCCAGGCACGGGTTGATCTTGTACAGGAAGTAGTTGTTCAGCCCGTACCATTCGGCATCGGCGCCGCCGCCCGTCTCGCGACCCAAGTTGTGGACCAGAACGTATCGCAAACGTTCCGTCATCTGCTGCTGCCATACCAAGCTGTAGACAAACCGTTCCTGATCGCCGGGGATCCCGTTCAAGTCACCGCCAACCGGATCTTGGGGACCAGTGGAGCAGGACCACGCCAACGAGCTTCCGCCATCGTAGCTTTCCCATTTAACGCCAGCCATGATGTCCCAGTCGCTGTTGGCATCTTCAAACATCATCCAGCCACGGTGGGCAGCGACCTGTACCGACAACTCGTCCGTCAACTTGTAGTCAGCCAGTGCACCCGTGACTAACTGTGGCACGCCGTAGGTGTAACCGTATGAGAGGGAGTAAAACGGGTTGCCTGGCGATGGGACAACCTCGTAGTCCAAGATGCCGGCAAAATGGCCCAGTTTGACGGAGAGGTTGTTGTAGGCCACTTCCACGTATGCCTGCGGAATGACGATGCCGTATGTTTCCAGGCCATTGATCCTGTCTTCAAGGCCGAAGTTCGCTCCGAATCGCCCGTCGGTGCCGTACATCATGTCAATGCGGCCGCCAATGTCCCAGCCGTAGCCGCCGGTGTTGACCGGTTTGACTGCGTACATCCAGAGCTGATTCATCTGGTATTCAGAGTTCATATCGTTGGTAACGACCGGTCCGTTGAAACCGTCGGCCGGATTGCGGCTGTTGAATGTGATACCTTGCTGGATCCAGCCGCCTACCATGATCCCCCTATCCTGAAGCGCGCACAGTTGCGGCATCCTCCAGGGTTCGCCGAGGTAGCAGTTGGTGCATGCGCAGCCGACTCCGCACGCGTCGCCCACGGTCACCAGCGCCGGTCCATCGGGCGCCTCCAAGTCACTTGGCGAATCGTTGGCTTCCTGATTCGTGGCGGGCACGGGCTCGTCGGAAACGGTCCCTTCCGCCGCCCAAGCCATGGCTGTTGGGATTAGCCCCAGCATGGCAACGGCGATCAACTCCTTTGTGATCCTCATCTTCGGCAACTCCATTCTTAGATAGCAAATACTGGGTGGGTTGGTCGAGCAATCGATGTCCGGGGAGCGGAACGCGAAAACCGCTCGCGCGGTGGGTGGGCATCGTCCGCCACAACATTCAATGTCTCGGTGGGCGTTGTCCATCCAGTGATTACATCAGTGGTCGGTACGTAGCACGGTCGAGTTTCAGTAGTTTTGCTTATGCGGCGCGTAACGCGAATTCGTGGTCTGCTGGTCGTGCCGATTGGAGAAAGTCTGACGGCAAATCGTGAAGTGCAGACGGTGCGGTCACCCGTTTTGCAGTCGCCGCAAGATGTCCCAGTATGCACCTCGGGCACCGGCAGCGATGGCGTCAACCAGAGTTTGGTTCTCGCTGTAGTTGTGATCCCCTGCGCCGTCAGCTTGATCTTCGCCTGTCTCTTCGGTTGGCGGAAAGAAACGCGGATCACCCCCGATTAAATCTCGCACCAACCCACCGGGTTGGTTGCCCAGGGCCGACGAGATGTAGAAAGTTGGCTGCAGTAGATCGACACCACCGCCGTAACGACGACGAATGCTCGGATTCGTCTCGATGGGTCCTTCGGCAGCCACCATCGAGGCCATTGCTGTTCCCGGATACACGCGTATGCCCAACGAGGCACCCGCACAGTCTGGATCGATGCATTTGAACGCCTCGATGGTCTCAGCAACGCTCTCTGGAGTTTCTCCTGGACCACCCAATAGCATGTCCAGCATCACCGCGATTCCATTGTCCCGGCACAATCGCACGGCGCGGGCCAGATCGTCCTTTCGATGCGGCTGGCGGTAGGTGTCAAGCATCGTCGGATTTGCCGCGTCGCTGGTGAAGTTGATGCCGACGCACCCGGCCCGTCTCATGTGGCGAGCCAAGTCTTCCGAGAACGGCAGAACCGCCAGATAGGCGTACCAGCGAACACGGTCACCGAGCCCTCGACGTATCAGCTCGTCACACACGTCCATCGCGTGGTTGGAGGGCAAGTTAAACTCCGGATCGCACAGATGCAGTACATCAATCTCCCGCTCCAGCAGCGATGCGACTTCATCTGCCACCTCGGCCGGATCTCGCAGGCGATGGGCCTTTCCCTTTGCCAGAGGATCCGCGCAGTAGATGCACTGCCGGTTGCATCCGCGTTTGGTCTCCACGCCGATCTGCCCGCCGCGGCGAAAGTAGACAGCGTTGTCCACGAAATCGCGTTTGGTGGACGGGCTGACGTCTTTCGGCCATGCGGGCGGGTTTGCGTGAATTGTGCCGTCGCGTCTGTAGACTAGTCCCAGGACCTGCTCCAAACGCCGGTTCCCGCGCAACTCGTCGAGCAGCAAGCCAAGGGCCTGCTCGCCATCGCCCCAGATGCCAAAATCTGCACCCGTGTGCTCGACAATCTGTTTCGGGAATATCGAATAACCGACGCCGCCGATCACGATCGGAGCGTCAGTCACTCGACGCACGGCAGCGACGGTTTCGTTCAACGTCGGAAGAAACGATTGCGCACTCGGCCAAAAGCAATCGTCGACATTCCGAAACGTCAGGCCGACCAGATCCGGCGTACATCGATCGAAATACCGCGAGATTTCAACCTCCGGTTCCTCCGCCAGGCACAGGTCGAGCATATCCACATGGTGACCGGCCTCGCGAACTGCGCCGGCGACGTAGTCCAATCCGATCGGCGCGATCGGCGGCATCATGCGGTTGGTGTTGATTAGCGTCAGCATACAGCACTCTCGTACCGTGCAATCCAGACTACTCGGAGGATTCGAGGGTCGCTTGCACGAGCAAAATGGCTTGTCGGCCAGATAGCACTAGCGGAATTCGGCCCGATGCGTCCTTCTCGCACCGTCCTACGTCGCCGGTTGCCGGGTCCATTGCCTGCCAACTGCCCGCGGTCTGGCCCGTCAAGTGCCCATCGTAATCGTGGCGGCCCACGTTCACCACGAGCAAGATCCGGTGACCATCGCGGCGAAACTGACCAAGGGCGATTCTATCCGACGAAGGCGAGGCTCGGAATTCCGGTTGCAGTTGTTCGACCAGCGACTGCTGTGCCTCCGATCGATCCACGATGACGCGGCCACCATGGCGGCGGAACTCGCCAGCGACGGCTTCGGCCGACGGCGGCAACTCGGCATTCTCGGGTAAGACGAGCGCCCTGTAACGTTGTCCGCCGATCACCAAGGTTCCGTCGGATTCGACTGTCGCTTTGGCCAGATGTTCGTGGTCGATCAGGCTGAACGGAATTTGGTTTCGCTGCAGTGTTCGCCCAACGCGCATGAAAGACCCGACGATTCGTTTGGCCCGCGGCGATTGCGAATCCAGTTTCAACGACGGAGCCACAGGCAGGTACTCGGCCCATAGATCGTACACCGGATAATACAGCAAGACTTGCGGGGCAGGGCGAGCCGGTTTCAGCACGGCATTCAGCCGGCCGACATAGTCGCCGTATGCGCGGTACGCGTCGACCGGTCGGTCACCCGTTCCGTAGTACAGCGTGAAATCGGTGACATCCCACGAAGCTTGCCAGGCAGCAGTGGCCTGCATTTCCGCCAGTCCAACCGGCCCCGCTCCGCCCATTTTCTCGCTGAAGTCGCTCACTTCGGTCATCACTCGACGACGCCCCGAAAGCCGAGCCGCCGAAGCCGGCAGAGCGGCCGTCATCCAGCCGTTATGGATGACCCGTTCGGGATTCGACGACAGCATGTCCAGACCGGGAATGTCCATCCGCATGAGCACCTTCAGACCGTTGCCTTCTAACGGCACGTGATGCAGCAGCATTTCTTCCCACAGGCTATGGCCCGACGAGGCGACACGGTGGCCCGCGCACCACGTCTGAAGTGCACCGAAGTACCGATCGGCGATCAGATCCGCGATCAACGCCCAGTACTTCCGTCGCACTTTGCGGTCGTCGGCCGTATCGCCCTCGAAGAGGCTTCGTCGGTGCGGCAGCAAGTCTTCGCCGTACCGCTGCTGATACCGTTCGGCCAAGTCGTAGACCCATGGAACGCGGGGCAGCATCCGGACCGCCGGATCGACCGGATCCCGAACTGGTACGCGTTGGCGTACGTGTTCAGGAATCTGCCCGATGTTTACCGAAACCAGCGACGGTTCGTCGGTGAACATCGCCTGGATCGTCTTGCCGAAATACGGCTCAAGCCGTTTCCAATAGGCGACGTGTGTCTTGTCGATGAAACAGCGAACCGCGCGATCGTCGATCAGATTCGGATAGCGGCGCGACGCGTAGTAGTTGTTGCTGGCGTGCGTGTGTTCATAAGACGGTCGAACGATGAACGGGTTTTCGCGAGTCGCGTCATACGCCAACTCCATTGCCTCAAACTGCCGATTCTCTTCCAGCACCAAGCCGCCAGCCGCACCGCTGGGATACCCCTGCTCGTCGTACAGCCACACGATCAATCCGAGTTCATGGCACTGCCGTATGCCGGCGATAAGGGTCTTCCAGTGTTTCTCGGATTGCATGTAATCCTGGAACGCGACGTTGCATACCACGCCACCCAGCCCGCGATCCGAGTAGAACCGCATGCCCTGCGGCTTTGCGGCCTTTGACTTCGTCCCGCGCAGCATCTGCTCGATGCCCTCAGGCATCGCGTGACGAGGGTCGATCCCATGCACGATCTGCAGAGGCCGATCGCAATTCGGCGGATCGTTCCAAGCGGCCAGCCAGCTTTCGGGCACACCCGCCAGTTGTGCAACTTCCTGACACTGAGCCGGCTGATTTTCACTCGCCAACATGCCACTCGCTACCAACGCGAGTGCAATGAGGATGGGGATCTTTGAACCGTTCATGGTCGTTCGTCCGCGGATAGTCTGAGGCCATACCTAAGCGGTCAGGGGACCCACGTACACATGGCCCTTGCCCCGCGGATCTCCAACTTGTCGTCAACTTGCCATATCAGGTACAATATACCCGGCCCGTTTGGCTCGGGGCAGGGAACCGGAAACAAACGGACGAGCAACATGAAAAAAACGCTGACGATCACCACGCACGAAGCACAGTCGGAAGCCGACCGAGCTTACTGGCGCCGCCAGACGCCCGAAGCGCGTCTGGATGCGGTGGAACGCTACCGGCTGGAAGCGGGGAAGTTTCTCCATGAATATCCAACCCGACTTCGAAGAGTTCTTGAGATTACTCGAAGCGAACCAGGTTGACTACATGATTGTCGGTGGTTATGCCGTCGCGTTTCACGGGTTTCCCCGGTTCACCAAGGATATTGATGTCTTCTTTGATGCGTCAGTGGCCAACGTCAACCGTCTCTGTCGGGCGCTCGTGGAATTCGGTTTCCGAGAAGAGAGTTTGACTCGCGAAGCCTTCCAAACACCAGGAAACGTCGTCGCCATCGGCGTGGCGCCCGTGAGGATTGACCTTGTGAATCGCATCGATGGGGTGTCCTACTCCGAGGCCATTCCAAACATGGTTCGCGGGAAATACGGGCGCGTTGAAGTCACTTTTATTGGACGGAAGGACCTAATCCGCAACAAGAGTTCCACGGCGCGCGCCAAAGACAACGCCGACGTCGAGGAATTGACATGATTTGATACCGTCCCCCCCAATCCCAAGGCAACGGAAGGGGACCTGACCTGCGTTTTCCAATCATGCACGACTACCATCGAGAGAATCTGTGCCACGATCCGATTCACGGGTATATCCCCTTCACTTCTGATGCTGATTTGGAGCAAGGGGAGACATCCGAGCGGCAAATCATCGACCATCCATGGGTGCAGCGTTTGCGGCATATTCACCAGTTGCAGACGGCGTGGTGGGTCTATCCGACAGCGGAACATACTCGTTTTCAGCATGTGATCGGGGCCATGCACCTGGCCAGCCGGGCCATGGCGGTGCTATACGAAAGCCTGCAAGAGGTTTGTCCCGACGTGCCAAGTCGCGGATACGTGGAAACGCTGATGCGTATGGCGGGGCTCTTGCACGACGTGGGCCATGGGCCGTTCGGGCATTTCTTCGACCAGCATTTTCTGCGCGATTTCGGCCTGACTCACGAAACGTTGGGGGCGAAAATCATCTGCGACGAACTGGGCGATCTACTCAAAGGCTTGCGGCGAAACCCTAACAGCGAGTTGCTCGCCGACGAGCGTCTTGATCCGCAGCAGATCGCTTGGTTGATCACACGCCCAAGAGAAGACGATCCGACGGAATCTCCCGAATGGCTGCATTTTCTACGCAATCTGCTCAGCGGCATTTACACGATCGACAACATGGATTTTGTGTTGCGCGATGCCTACATGTCAGGGTACAGCCAACGTGCCTTCGACTTGGAGCGCCTGCTCCATTACAGCTTCTTCAGTCCTCAAGGCTTGACCATCCACGACCGAGGCATTGACGCGCTGTTGCGGTTCATGGCGGCACGAGCCGAGCTGTTTCGCTCGGTGTACTTTCACCGCACGGTACGAGCCATCGACCTGACGCTGGCGGACGTTTTCGCGGCGAGCAAACAACATCTGTTTGACGGCAACCCCGCCGAACATCTGACGCAATACATGAACTTCACCGAGAGTTCGTTACTGGTCGATGTATCGCGATGGCCCTACGATGCGGATGAAGAGAAACGGGCATTGGGAAAGGCGTGGCAGCGTCTAGTTAGGCGTCAGATTCCGTGGACGATGATTTGCCAGCGCAACGTCGTGTTCACCGGGGACGACGCGGAGCGCAGCAGCATCTTCAGCGATCCCCAGTTTGTCGAACAGAAACTCCGTCACAACTTGCCCTCGGAACTGGCGGACGTGCCCATGCGTATCGACATTGCTCGAGCCATATTCCGGCCTCATACAACGGGGCCCACCGCCGGGCAGAATTTCTTGTACGATTCGGCTTGCGACTCCATCCGGCCCCTCACAGCCAATCAGTTGTACGAACGATTGCCGGTCAGTCAACGCATTTGCCGCGTGTATGCCGAGTCGCGGGAACATGCCGCACCGCTGGCCGCAGCGTTGGATTCGCTGATCGGCCACGGAGGCGAGGACGATTTGACGAACATGTAGAACAGGGCTTGCCGTTTCGGGCAACGGATGGAATGATAACGGCGGGGACGCGGACGAAGAGCATTTCGACGATTGAATTGGGAAGAGGTTGAGACATGTTTCTAGGTTTCGGTGAAATCATGGCTCGCGTCACGCCGGAGGGCCACTTGCGTTGGCGCCAATCGCTTCCGGGACGCGTGGAAGTGACTTGGGGCGGTGGCGAAGCGAATGTATGCGCTTCGCTGGCCCTGTTTGGGCAACCGGTTCGATATCTGACGGCGCTGCCGAGGCACGCGGTGTCGGAGAGTCTGGCTGCATCGCTGCGTGGGCTGGGCGTGGACGTGGACCACGTTCTCTGGCGCGACGAAGGACGAATGGGAGTTTATTACGTCGAGGTGGGAGCGAACCAACGCGGCTCGACGGTCCTGTACGATCGCCAGTATTCCGCCGTCAGCCTGGCCGGACCGGACGAGTATGATTTCGACGCTGCCCTGGACGGCGTACGCTGGCTGCACGTCACCGGCATCACTCCATCGATCAGCGAAAACGCTTGCCGCGCGAACCTGGAACTGGTGCGGCGAGCGAAACAGGCCGGGGCCGCCGTCTCGTGCGATTTGAACTACCGCAAGAAGCTGTGGAATTGGCGCCCGGGGACCGAAAAGAAGTCGCTTGCCCGCGAGTGCATGTCGGAGGTACTGCCGCACGTAGATCTGGTCATCGGCAACGAGGAGGACGCCGCCGATGTGTTGGGGATCCATGCCGAAGGCGCTGATGTGGAACGCGGAACGATCAACGCCGCGGCTTATGAAAACGTTGCTCGGGAGATCGTCGGCCGTTTTCCGAACGTTCGACGCGTCGCCATTACGCTGAGGCAAAGCATCTCGGCCGATCATAACAACTGGGGTGCCATGCTGTTTGATGCCGAAGTGGACCGGGCGTTTCTGGCACCCGTAGACGAAAACGGTATTTACTGTCCGTATGAAATCCGGGACATTGTCGATCGCGTGGGTGCCGGCGATTCCTTTGCCGCCGGACTGCTGTACGCCCTGAATTTGGATGACTACAACCGCCCGGGCGAAGCAATTCGTTTTGCCGTTGCGGCCAGTTGCCTGAAACACTCGATCAAAGGCGACTTCAACTACGTGACCGCAAACGAAGTCACAGCACTGGCCGCCGGGAACGTGACAGGCCGCGTGCAGCGGTGAACTTCGGCAACACGCGCATTCGTCGTCTCCCTTACTCCGTTGGCAATTTTGCCCTAGGTCTGGAATCAGGATCATGCCGCACGACCAATACGAAAACCCATTGATTACCCGCTACTCGTCCAAAGAGATGAGCCACCTGTGGAGCGCCCAGAAGAAATTCGGCACGTGGCGCAGACTGTGGGTTGCATTGGCGGAAGCTCAGAAAGAGTTGGGATTGCCGGTCACGGACGAGCAAGTCTCCGAACTGAAAGCACACGTCGACGACATTGACTTCGAAGCGGCTGCGAAGTACGAGCGTGATCTGCGGCATGACGTGATGGCTCACATACACGCCTATCGGGACGTGTGCCCAAGCGCGGGCCCCATTATTCACCTGGGCGCGACCAGTTGTTATGTGACAGACAATACAGACATTCTGGTGCTGCGCGACGCATTGGGCATGGTGTGCCGGCGTGTTGCCGCGGTGATTGACCGCTTGGCGGAATTCGCTGCCGAGTATCGCGATGCGGCTTGCTTGGGTTTTACCCACCTGCAGCCGGCCCAGCCGACGACGGTCGGCAAACGAGCCTGCTTGTGGGCCTATGATCTTGTCCTGGACCTGCATGAACTGGAACACCGTTTGAGCGAACTGAAGGCGCGCAGCACCAAGGGCACGACCGGCACACAGGCGAGTTTTCTGAAGCTGTTCGACGGCGACCACGACAAGGTGAAACAACTGGAGCAATTGGTCGCGCGAAAGATCGGTTTCGACACAACTTACGCCGTGACGGGCCAGACCTATTCTCGCAAGATCGACTCGCAAGTCTTGGACGTCTTGTCCGGCGTGGCTCAGTCGGCGCACAAGATGGCTACGGATTTGCGTCTCTTAGCCAACAAGAAGGAGGTCGAAGAGCCGTTCGGGAAGAAACAGATCGGTTCGTCGGCCATGGCTTACAAACGCAATCCGATGCGCAGCGAGCGGATCTGTTCGTTGGCTCGCTACGTCATCAGCCTGCAGTCGAGTCCCGCCAACACGCTGGCCACCCAGTGGATGGAACGGACGTTGGATGACAGCGCCAATCGCCGACTTGTTTTGCCGCAGGCATTCTTGGCAATCGACGCCGTGTTGATCCTGTGCCAGAACGTAACATCCGGCTTGGTCGTCTATCCGGAGGTCCTTGCCAAGAATCTCCGCGAAGAGTTGCCGTTCATGGCCACCGAGAACATTCTCATGGCCGCCGTTGCCGCCGGTGGCGATCGACAAGACTTGCACGAACGAATCCGCCAGCACAGCCATGCCGCAGGCGCCGTCGTCAAGAACGAAGGGAAGCCGAATGATCTGATCGAGCGACTGGCGTCAGACGAGGCTTTCGCCGGTGTGGACTTCGTGGCGGCCATGGAGCCGACACAATTCGTCGGCCGGGCGCCGCAACAAGTGGACGACTTTATCGAAGAAGTCGTCACACCCATCCGGCAGCGATATGCGCAAGACGAACGGCTTGAGGCGGAGGTAAACGTGTAGCGGAGCAGCCGATTTGATTGCACTGCGACTGTTTTGACGGTAGTATGAAGTTGGCGGTCAAGCTTCAAACGTCGCAGGAGAAAGGCATTTGTTATGGATCTTGAGGGAATTCGCGAGGCGCTTCGAAAGCAACCTTTTGAACCGTTTACGCTTTGTCTTGCGGACGGTCGGTCTTTGCCCGTCCAGCATCCGGAATTCGTCGCCGTTGGCCGTCGCAGGATTATTGTCGTCTCGGAAGACGACTCCTGGTCCGTTGTCGAACCTCTGTTAGTCGTTTCTTTGGACTACAAGGCGGACTCGTCCACCAAAGGCAACGGCAAGAAACGCAGGAAGAAGAACTAGCCACCGTCAGCCGGCGTTGAGCACGCATTTGAGGTATTTTCCCGTGATCGACTGCTCGTTCTGAGCGACTGTTTCCGGTGGCCCTTCGGCGACGACTTGTCCTCCGTCTTCCGCGGCTCCCGGTCCCAGATCAATGATGTAGTCGGCCGCCTTCATCATCTGCAGGTTGTGCTCGATGACAACCAGCGAATGGCCCACGGCCAGCAGTGCTTCGAAACAATCCAACAATTGAACGACATCCGAAAAGTGCAGGCCGGTTGTAGGTTCGTCCAGCAGAAACAGCGTCCGATTGCGACGAGCGGCGGACATGTAGGCGGCCAGCTTGAGCCTTTGTGCTTCGCCCGACGATAGCGTCGTGGCCGGCTGACCTAACCGAAGGTAGTCCAGCCCCACGTCGATCAACTGCTTCAGCTTGGCCTGCACCTTGGTCTGACCGCGAAAGAACGAAAACGCCCCCCGCACGGTCATATCGAGGACTTCCGCGATATTGCGGTTGCGATACATGACGTCCAAGATTTCCTTCCGATACCGCGTTCCGCCACACTGGCTGCACTTCATGTACACGTCGGGCAGGAACTGCATGTCGATTTCCACGAAACCCTCGCCTTTGCACGCTTCACAACGGCCGCCGTCGACATTGAAGCTGAAATGACTGGCCTTATAGTTGTGCGTGCGTGCTTCTATCGTATCGGCGAACACGGCGCGGATCTGATCGAACGCTTTGATATAAGTCACTGGATTCGAACGCGGCGACCGGCCGATGGGACTTTGGTCCACCAGCACCACGTCATCGATCTGACCGTCGCCGAACACGTCGTCGAAGGGATGCGGTTTCGGCGCGTCCTTTCGCTTGCGGCGGCAAAGGGCCCCATACAGCGTATCCTGTACCAATGTGCTCTTGCCAGCGCCGCTGACACCGGTCACCAAGCACAAGATGCCCAATGGAAAGTCGACCGTGATGTTTTTCAGGTTGTTGCCGCGTGCTCCGGTAAGTTTGATGCGGCCATGATTCGGCTCGCGACGGCGCTCGGGCATGGTCATGCCACGACGACGGCCCAGATATTCGCCGGTCAAGCTGGCATCAGGAGCCTGCATCTCGTCGGGCGTGCCCTGGAACACGACCTCGCCACCTCGCTCGCCAGCACCAGGCCCGACCTCGATCACCTGATCCGCCCGCCGGAGCATGGTCTCTTCGTGTTCCGTGACGACCACCGTGTTGCCGCGATTTCGCAGTCCGATAACTGCATCGGTCAATCGGTCCACGTCGCGCGGGTGCAGGCCGACCGAAGGTTCGTCCAACACGTACAGCATGTTCACCAAACTGGACCCCAGTGCCGACGTCATAGCCACTCGTTGGGCCTCGCCGCCGCTGATCGTGCGCAGCGTTCGATCGAGCGTCAGATAGCCGACCCCGACGTCGCATAAGTAGCCGAGTCGCGATTCGACCTGTTCCAACATCGTCCGCCCCACTTTGCGATCCCAGTCCGTCAACTGGAGCGATTGGAAAAAGGTCAGAGCATCGTCGATCTTCAGCCGGCAGATATCCGCGATGTTTTCGCCGCCCACCTTGGTGGCCAATGCCTCGGGGCGCAGCCGCTGTCCTTCGCACGCCGGACAAGGGCTGTAGCTGCGCCATCGGCTGAGAAACACGCGTATGTGCATCTTGTACTTGCGGCGTTCCAGCCAATTGAAGAAGCCACGCAGTCCGCCGAAATCGCGTTCGGGAACGCCTTCGCGAATCAGACGCAAATGGTCCTCGTTCAACTGCCGAAAGGGAATGTCGACGGGCAAGTCGCAGTCGCCAGCCAGCTCGAGCAGTTCTTCCAGTTCGTGCGCATAAGCCGGCGTGCTCCACGGCGCAATGGCTCCATCGCGGATAGTCTTCGACGGATCCGGCACGACCAGTTCCATGTCCACGTCGACGGTGTCGCCAAAACCTTCGCACTGTGGACACGCGCCCAGGGGGCTGTTGAAGTCGTACAGTCGAGGCTCGGGGTCGGGATACTCCAGTTCGCAGTCCTCGCAGCGCAGCGAGGTGCTGAACCCCAGACGCTGCCATGCGCGCCCGTCGATTTCGATGCCCTCGTCGTCGCCATTCATCACCAGGGCGCAGCAGGTACCGCCACCTTTAGAAAATGCTGTTTCGAGCGAGTCCCGCAGCCGCTGCTCGCTGACGCTGCCACTAGCGAGACGATCCGTGACGACTAGAAGCGAGTCTGGCGCACCGTTTCCCGAAGTGGCGGGCGGGAGCGACTCGGTCGCTAGTTGGATCGTTTTCCCTCCCACGATCACGCGAACAAATCCATTTTCCTGCAACTCGTTGGCGATTCTTGCAGGATCGTCTTCGCGCGATAGCGGTCGCGGGAAGGCCAGCATGTACCGAGTCCCATTAGGCAAGCCGGTCAGACGTTCCGCGGCGCTCTGGGGCGTGTCTTTCCGGACTTCGCAGCCACAGCCGTTGCAGAAAACGCGGCCAATCTTGGCAAACAGCAGGCGAAGGTAGTCGATTGTTTCCGTGGCCGAGCCGATCGTGGCCCGGTTCGAACGCGTTGTGCTCTTGCGGGTTACGGCAATCGCGGGCGGGATACCGTCTATCCGTTCGGCATCCGGTTTCTCCAGGCGATCCAGAAACTGACGCGTGTAGGCGGAGAAGCTCTCGATATAGCGCCGTTGCCCCTCCGCATAGAGGGTATCCAGAGCCAAGCTCGTCTTGCCGCTGCCGCTGACGCCACAAATCACGATCACTTGGCGATGAGGTAGGTCCAAGTCGACGGACTTCAGATTGTGGACGCGAACGCCGCGTAACTGGATGGACTGGGCGGACAACGGGGGCCCCTCGCATGGTCGACAATAGAAGCGAAAGTGGAATCCCGTATCGTACCGAGAGGTGGCCGGTTCAGCCAGTGGTGAGGTCGACCGTTACGGGGGCGTGGTCCGACACGATCAGTCCGCCGTGGCGGTAGATCGAGGCATCCTGCCAATTCTCCGCAACCGCCCGATTCCCCAACAGATAGTCGATCCGCCATCCACGATCCAGCTCGCGTGCCCGGCCGCGGTTGGACCACCAGGAGTAAGGCCCGTCCACCTCGCCAAACTGTTCGCGGACGAAATCGGACCAGCCCGCTTTCAACAGCCGGCCGAACCACTTGCGTTCGTGGGGAAGGAAGCCCGACGAGTTAGCGTTGCCCTTGGCATAGAAGATGTCCCGCTCGGTGTGGGCAATGTTCAAGTCGCCGCCCAACACGACGGGCTCACCCAAAGCTGCCTGTCGCTTGGCCCATGGGAAGAAACGGGCCATCCACTCCTCTTTGTACTTCTGACGTTCGGGACCTGACGATCCCGAGGGAAGATAGACACTCGCCAACTGCACGCCTTGAACGCGTACCCGCAACACGCGGCCGTCCGGGTCATCGTCACGGTTACCCAGCCCCACGCCCAGCACCTCCATGGGCAGTCGCGACCAGACGGCCGTACCCGCGTAACCTTTCTTCCGGGCGGGATGCCAGTGGACATTCCAGCCGACCGGATTGGCCCACTCGTCGGGCAGTTGCTCGGGCAGGCAGCGGATTTCCTGCAACAGAAGCACGTCCGGCGCCAATTGAGCCAGACAATCGCCAAATCCCTTGCGCAAGGCTGCGCGTAGGCCGTTCAGATTCCAAGTGGTGATTCGCATGGGCGTTTTATAGACGAAGGTTCGTTTTCTGGTAACCAGCCTGGCAAACGCGAGTCAATTTTGGCCCACCTGGACGCCCAGACGCTTTTCGATCAGACTGTTGTACCGCGCGCGGCCCGGGCAGTCGCCGGACCGCGAGTCAGCAGAGAGTGGAGAGCATGAAATACGCAATCATCATCCCCGACGGCTGTGCCGACGAACCGCAAGAGGCGTTGGACGGAAAGACGCCTCTTCAGGCGGCGCACGTGCCGGCCATGGACGAAATTGCCGCGACCGGTGCCGTCGGACGGGCAAGCAACGTACCCGCCCATATGCCGGCCGGATCGGCCGTGGCAACCATGAGCCTGTTGGGCTACGATCCCGCCAAGCTCTTCACCGGGCGTGCCCCGTTGGAAGCGGTCGCCCAGGGAATCGAGATGGCGCCGAACGACTGGGCCATTCGCTGCAACCTGGTGACGATCGAAGACCAGATCATGCGCGATTTCACGGCCGGCCACATTTCCTCGGAGGAGTCCGCGGAGCTGCTCAAATCCGCCCAAGAAGGTCTGGTTGGCGATTTACCGCTGGAATTCGTACCCGGGGTCAGCTACCGCAACCTGGTGATGTACCGTGGCGATCAGCAGCCCGCGCCCTTCGCCGACGAGACCCGAGCCACGCCGCCACACGATCTGACTGACAAGTCCGTGGCCGACGACTACCCCCGCGGCGCAGGCAGCGATCTGCTGAACGACCTGATGAGCCGCAGTATTGCCCTGTTTTCAGACCATTCGGTCAATGTGGCTCGGCGCGAAGCGGGCAAGCTGCCAGCCACGAATGTGTGGTTGTGGGGACTGGGAAGAAAGCCATCGCTGCCTTCTTTCAAAGATGCCTACGGCAAATCGGGGAAGATGATCACGGCCGTGGATCTGTTGCGGGGGCTGGCGGCGCTGATCGGGTGGGAACGAATCGAGGCACCCGGCGCCACGGGTTATACCGACACGGACTACGCTTCCAAGGGCCGCTGTGCGGTCGAAGCGTTACCGTCGACTGACGTGGTTTGCGTCCACATCGAGGCGCCGGACGAGGCATCGCACGAAGGTGATGTCCAAGCGAAAATCAAGGCCCTGGAGGAAATCGACCGTCATATCGTCGTGCCCGTACTAGATGCCCTCCGTTCGCAAGGCGATTACCGGATCCTCGTGTCGCCCGATCACCCAACGCCGCTGCGCACCAAGACGCACAGTCACGGGTTCGTGCCCTTTGCGTTCTCCGGCACAGGCGTGGCGGCGGACACATATGCGACCTATGATGAATCCTGCGCGGGCCAATCCGATTTGGCATTCGCGGAAGGCTGCAACCTGATGAAACACTTCCTCGATTCCTAGCGTGATCCGGCCGCGATCAAGTGGGGTGGGCTAGGTCTTCGCGGCCCACCAGATCGTTCGACAACACCGTCAAACACATCCTCCAACACCCTGCCGGTGGGCCGCGAAGACTTGGCCCACCCTACATTGAAGATTGTTCCAAGACCATGCCTTTGATCGTACAAAAATTCGGTGGTACCAGCGTTGCCGACAGCGAGAAGATCCTGGGCGCGGCGCGCAAGGCAATTCGCGCTCAGCAACAAGGCAACCAGGTCGTCATGGTTGTCAGCGCCATGGGCAAGAATACGGACATGCTGATCGGACTGGCCAATGAGATCAGCGAGCGGCCCCCGGCGCGAGAGATGGACATGTTGCTGTCGACGGGCGAGCAGGTCAGCGTCGCCTTGATGGCCATGGCAATCCATGCCCTGGGCTCGCAGGCGGTCAGCCTGACTGGCGCCCAAATCGGCATCAAGACGGACGACACGCACACCAAGGCCCGCATCAAGTCCATCTCGACCGAACGCATGCAGCAACTGTTGGACGAGGGTAATATCGTCATCGCTGCCGGCTTCCAGGGTATCACCGATCATTTCGACATCACCACGCTGGGCCGCGGCGGCAGTGATACGACCGCCGTGGCGCTAGCAGCGGTGCTGGGAGCGGACGCCTGCGAGATCTACACCGACGTGGACGGGGTCTACTCGACCGATCCGCGCGTGCTGCCGGAAGCTCGATGCGTCGATCAGATCAGCTACGACGAAATGCTGGAGTTGGCTAGTTTGGGCGCCGGTGTCATGCACAACCGGTCGATCGAATTCGCCAAGAAGTACCAGGTACCGATCCACGTGCGCAGTAGCCTCAGCGATGCGCCCGGTTCAATGATCATCGTCGAGCCCGAGTCGGTCGAACGCCCCGTGTGCGGAGCGGCCGTGACCGAGAAGGAGGCACTCGTCTCCGTTCTGGACGTGCCCGACAGACCGGGCGTTAGTCTCGAAATCTTCTCGCGAGTTGCCAACCGCAACGTAACCGTCGACATGATCGTGCAAAACGTTGGCGAAGACGGCAAAGCGGATATCTCCTTCACCGTTCCTCGGGATGAAATCGGAATCACGCTCGAAGCCGTTCAGGAGGCGATCCAGCAACTCGATGCGGGCCGCATCACTCACGACGATAATGTGTCCAAAGTCTCGGTGGTCGGCCTGGGTATGGCGAAACAAGCGGGCGTGGCCGAGACGATGTTCGCCGCATTGGGCCGCGAGAACGTCAATATCCAGATGATCACCACCAGCGAGATCAAGATTTCGGTGTTGGTGGAACGCGACTCGGCGCTACCCGCCCTGCGAGCCGTACACAAAGCCTTTGATTTGGAAACGGCACCACCCGCCGCGAAGGCTACTGGCAGCTCGTCACTCGTTCACGCCGAAGCGGATGCGGCCGACGTGGTTGCTCGGCTTCAAGGCGTCGACATGGAGGAATTGGTCTTGGATGACATCTCGCTGGATGAAAGCCAGGGACGCGTAACGATCAGCGGAGTGCCCGACATTCCGGGCGTGGCTGCTAAGGTGTTCCACGAGATTGCCGAAGCGAACATTTTCGTGGATATGATCGTGCAAAACCGCGACAGTCACGAAGAACACGCGAGCTTGAGTTTCACCGTGCCGCGAGAGAAGGTGGACGATAGCGTTGTGGTCGCGGGGCGTCTGGCCGAGCAGTTTTCGTGTACCGGCGTGAGCAGTTGCCCGAACATCGCCAAGCTATCGGTGTCCGGCGTCGGCTTGCGAAGCCACACGAGCGTGGCCATTCGCATGTTCCGCGCGCTGGCGGATATCGGGGTGAATGTTGCCATGATCAACACGAGCGAAGTGCGCGTGAACGTGATCGTAGATGGCGACAAAGGCGAGCGAGCCCTGGAGAGCCTGAAGGCCGTATTCGCGGATGTCCTTCGCTGAGAACGGTCATTCGACCCAAAATCACGCGTTTTTTGGGGTTTTTGCCCATTTTTTGCCTGTTTTCGGGTTGCAAATCCCTTCGCACGATTATCTAATCATCGCGATCTGCCAACGGGACAGATGTGACCTTTTAGCCATTGTCAAGACAGCAAGGAGGGCTACAAGAGATGACCGAGAAGACCCCTGGACCGAAGCCACCCACCAAGACCGAGTTGTTTAACAACATCGCGGAGGCCACCGGCCTGAACAAGAAACAGGTCGCCGAAGTCTTCGATGCCATCACCGCAGAGGTCGACAAAGCGGTGAAGGGGCCCGGCCAATTCACCGTGCCAGGTCTAATGAAGATCGTGGTGCAGAACAAAGCGGCGACGCCGAAACGACAGGTGCGCAACCCCGCCACGGGCGAAATGGTGTGGGCCAATCCGAAACCGGCACGCAAAGTTATCAAGGTGCGTCCGCTCAAAGCGCTGAAAGACATGGTCTAATCGGCCAGCGCCGTACGGAACGCATTCCAACGCAAACAAACGCCTTCGCGGAGAAGCCGCGTGTTTCGTCGTCTCGAAACGCGCGGCTTTTCCTTTGGCTTTCTACCTGGAGATCGTCTTGCCTCGCTCCTGTAGGCGAAAAGTGCCTGGCCAATTGGATCGAAACGCCGGAGCGACATTGAAACCAGACAAATGCACTACTGAAGAGGGCACGAATAGCGCGTACCTAGACGGCCCTTAGCCGATCTTCGCCGACTCGGAGTCTTTGCAGAGGAATTCTCATCCATGTCAACCATTCGTTTTGTTCTCCTTGGTGGATTCTTGGGCGCCGGAAAGACGACAACCATCGCGAGACTCGCTCGGGCCTATCTGCGCAAGGGCCTGAACGTGGGCATCGTCACCAACGATCAAGCGGCAGACCTGGTGGACACGCACAACCTGAGGGCTCAAGGATTCGAGGTCGGCGAAGTGGCTGGGGCCTGCTTCTGTTGCCGTTTCGATGAACTCACGGCAGCGATCGAGAAGCTGGAATCCCGGCAAACTCCGGATGTCATCCTATCGGAACCCGTCGGCAGTTGCGCGGACCTGGTTGCCACGGTGATCCAACCGATCCAGCGATCGTTCAGCAGCAAGTTCGACGTGGCTCCTTACGGGGTCATCCTGAAGCCATCCCATGGCAGAAAGATCCTGCGGAATGAAGCGAAGGGCGGCTTCTCGCCCAAGGCCGCCTACATTCTCCGCAAACAGTTACACGAAGCGGATTTCGTCATCGTCAATCGAATCGACCAGTTGCCGAAAACGGAAGTGGACGAATTGGAGGAGCTTGTCAGCGCCGAGGTTCCGGATGTCCCCGTACTTCGTCTGTCGGCCCTCACAGGCGAAGGATTCGAAGAGCTGCTGGAGATGCTCGATCAGCGAGGCCCGTTCGGCCAACGCATCTTGGACATCGACTACGACATCTATGCCGAAGGCGAAGCAGAACTGGGCTGGCTGAATAGCCACTTCCGTGTCGAGGCGCCAGAGCCATTCGCCCTGGACGATCTGCTCGTGGACATGGTCGGCCGACTGCAGCAGTCGCTAGGTGAACTCGGTGCCGAGACCGCGCACTTGAAGACGATAGGCTTGTGGGAAGGCTATCACGCAGTGGCCAATTTGGTCAGCAGCGACTCCCCTGTCGAACTCTCGACTGCCTCTGGATGCCGCACGAAGACCGCCGACATCATCGTCAATGCTCGAGTCGGCACTACGCCGGAGTTGCTGCAACAGCACACGGAACGAGCCGCGCACGAAGCCTGCGCCACAGCGGGAGCCGCAGTCGAGCCAGTACACACGCGAAGCCTTCGACCCGGCAGACCCGTGCCGACCTACCGCATCACCTGACGTGGGGCACGTTTCCAACGTGCCTCTCATGATGTGGACATGTTGAAGACGTGGCCTGCCGATCTTGCCGCGCAGCACTCTGCTCTGTATCCAATTGATCTCGCCAGCGGTATGATAATTGACGCTGGTCGGCACTCCCCTGTCGTTCCACGATTATCGCGCCGCAAAGGAGCACTCGATGTCCAAACTGCGACATGCGCTGTTGTGTGTCTTCCTGTTCTTAATCGCTGTACAAAACATCGCGGTCGCCGGAGATGCCGCGTTGCCGGGCGAAATCATCCAAGAGCTGCCGACGCTCCGCTGCTTGGGTGTGCGATGGCTCGTCGCCGGAGACGACAACCGCAATTCGCAGGTTCTGGTGGGCTACCGCAAAGCCGGTTCCACGCAATGGAACCGGGGGCTCGACCTGTTCCGAGTGGACAGCCGAGGCATACGCGCGGCCAATCGACCGCCAGCCGGGCAAACGCTCTTTGCCGGCTCGATCTTCAACCTCCAGGAGGACACCGAATACGAAGTGAAGCTCGTGCTACGAGATCCCGATGGTAGTGATGTTGAGCGTACGTTGCGGATGAGAACCTGGTCCGAGCCGAAGCTGCCGAAAGGCCTGCGAACGATCGACGTCCACCCCGGTGGTCTCCAACAAGCACTGAAGGACTCTAAACCGGGAGACGTTCTGCGCTTGCACCAAGGCGTCTACCGCGGCGCGTTCCGTCCGAATTCTGGTACATCGGGGCTGCCCATCGCCTTGGTGGGCGCCGGCGACGGTGAAGCCATCTTCGATGGGCAGGGCGGCAGCAAGATCATCGACGGCTATGCGCTGCACGACCTGATGTTCGAGGATCTGACGTTCCGCAACGCCCAGTGGGCATTGACGTTTAACGAGGCCGCACGGATCACGGTCCGACGTTGCACGGTCTCGGACGTCGACTACGGTTTCGTCGCCGGGCGCAACGGCCAGCGTCAACAACGCATCTTCATCTCCGATTGCGTGATGCGTGGCCGATCGAAATGGCCGCGCAGCGAGGGGATCGAGCCGCGGCGCGGAATACAAATCGCCGGCACGGGCCACGTCATCTGCCACAACCGCATCAGTCACTTCGCAGATGCGATAGACACGTTTTCAGCGTATCCGGCCTGCGCCATCGACATCTACAGAAACGAAATCTCCGAGTGTACGGACGACGGCATCGAGCTGGACTACAGCGAACACAACGTGCGCTGCTTCGAAAACCGGTTGACCAACGTCTTCCAGGGCGTTTCGGCCCAGCCTGTCCAAGGCGGCCCCGCCTACATCTTCCGCAACGCCATGTACAGCGTCGGCCACTCGACGTTCAAGCTGCACAACAACACATCCGGCGTGCTGATGCTGCACAACACGTCGGTCAAAGCCGGCATGCCGCTCCGGCTATCCACGGGTGCGACGGTATCTAACTGCATCAGCCGTAACAACCTGTTCATCGGCACGGCGGCCAACTACGCCTACGAAAACTTGGCCCGGATGCGCGACTGCGATTTCGATTACGATGGATTCGGTGGCACCTGGAAGCTGTTCATGAAGTTCAGTGGCGTACGATATCCGAACATCGAAGCGATGCGGGAAAGCGGTGTGGCGTACCGTCACGTCATCCACGTGGACCCGACCGGTTTGTTCGCGTCGGGCATCGGAGCGCCGGCCGACTTGGCCACGCAGTTTGACATAGGAATCAACGATTTACGGCTGAGCCCCCGCAACAACGCAATCGACGCCGGCGTCACACTGCCGAACATCAACGACAATCACGCCGGCAGCGGCCCCGATTTGGGCAGCTACGAACTGGGCCAGAAACTACCGATGTACGGGCCTCGCAACGAGCATTGACCGATCCACATTCGTCGTCTCCCTAAATTCGTTGGAAACAATTTCTTACTTGAGCATAGGGGAGGTTAGCTATGGCGATTCGATATCCGAAGGCAAAATTCCTGCTTCTGTGTCTCTCAATGTCATGCGGCGCGGGCGTCGCTGCAAGCGCCTCCGGAGCCGATGGACTGGACGGATGGCGTAACGGCGTCAAGGTGTCACCGGTCCTTGACCAAACGGAATGTCACAGCGTCCACTCCTACTTCAACACGTCTCCCGAAAGCCCGGACGGGACGCGTCTGATCCTGTATCGCTCGACCGCCGCTAATGCCCACGAGGGCGAGGTTTGCGTTGTTGATCGCAGCACAGGGACAATCAAGGTCCTGGCATCAAACGTAGTTGTCGAGGACGTTCATCGAGTGGCTTGTCAGCAGTGGGTACTCGGCGGGCGGAGTGTCGTATTCCACGATCTACGCGACGGCGAGTGGTGCGTTGTCGAAATCGACGTGGAATCCGGCAAGGAACGAGTCTTGACGACCGGGCGTCAAGTGGGTTGGGGTCAAGCGGAGGGAGACATCGTCCCGTTGTATGGGCCTCACTGGGAACCCGGCGAGCATCGCGACCTGGAGCTATTGAACGTACGCACGGGCGAGGTCTCCACGGCCGTGACCATAGATGCGACGAAAGAAGCGTATCCGGATTGGTTCTCGCGACAGTTTTCCGACAGTCCCACATCGATCTTCTTCCCAATCCTCAGCCCTGACATGAAACGTGTGTTTTTCAAGATTGCCTCGGCGGCAGGCGGCGGGTTCCGCAGTTCGGCAGGGAGCCGACGGTACGGGGTATTCTGCTACGATCTCGACGAGAAACGGTTTTTGTACATGCACGGCAAGTGGGGTCACCCGGCTTGGGCCCCCGACTCGCGCCGGATCGCAAATATTTGGGGATCGCGCCCCGTGCTGATCGACTGCGAGACGGGAACCGTCGAGGCCAACCGCGAACTCCCAGCGTTTCCCGGAGCGCACCCAGCGTTGTCGCCCGATGGTCAGCTCTTCGTCGTCGACACCCGTTCGGAGTCATTCGGTGGCGACAAGAATGAATGGGCCATTGTCGTCGGCAGTCTGAAATCCGGCGAACACGTCTTCGTCCACCGGTTCGACAATAGCCAAGGAGCCAGATCGTGGCGCAAGGCGCATCCCCACCCCGTGTTCAGCCCCGATGGCCGTCGCATCTACTTCAACGTCAGCTCCGGCCCCTGGACACAGCTATACGTCGCCCGTATGCCCCTACGATAGGGCTTGATCCGCAATGGCCGCGGAAGGTTACAAATCGGCATCGTTGCTTGATGAGGACTTTCGCGAAGCGGGCCGATACCAGTGCGATCGCCAATACGCTTGGTCGGTGGCGTAGATGTCGATTGGCTCGTCTGGCGAAAGTTCGGCAGTCAAGACGCCGAACCGCTGCATCTGGATGATATAGTGGTCGTTCGGCCGGAAGTCGGGCATGTCGAAACGCTTTGTGGTTTGATGCTCTCGGCTGGCCTCGGTGATCGCCGATAGTATCGCTTGATAGTCGGGATCGTCCGTGTCGGCGAACACGATTGGATCGCATAGGCCCAGTCCATCGGCGTTTGCCGAAAGCGGTGCTTGCACAAGCAGCGACTGGTCCGCACGGGTGAGATTGCACAGCGATTGCGGCGTGCGGCTGCGGCCAAACTTGAAGTACCCCATCGCCCCGCGGATCTTCTTGAGATCTGTGAAATCGTGCACTAGCGGCAACGGCGGACCGGCACCGCCAAAGGTGAAATACATCCCCTTGCCGATCACCGGCTTCGTGTTCGGCGGCGAACCGTGACAGCCGCCGCAACGGCGTTCCATCACAGCCACGGGAAACGCCACCGGCGTCATCCCCGAGCCCAACGCCGCATAAGTGCCGGGATAGGTCGCGCTGGTTTCGATCCATAACCGCACTGTCGCGTACTCCGACTCTTTCAGCTTCGTCTCATGATGACTGCCGTCCAGATAGCCCAAAAGCCGGCTGGCTCCACTGCCGATCGTGCGCGGAGCCCGGTTGCCGTACGGCTGATTCCGCCCATCGGCGATCAGCGATCGCTGAATGATCGTCCAATAGCTCTGCGAAAACAGCGGCGTATGGTCACCCGTCAAGTCGACCCGCCCGTCGTATTGCTCTGGGTTGTGACACTCGACGCAATGGCGGTCCAAAATGGGCTGGACGTGGCGAGGGAAATCCAAGACGTCGGGCACGTCGACAAACGGTTCGATTCGACTGGGAGCTCGCTGCAAGGCCATCGGGTCAAACTGCGCCCGCGGCGATTCCAGACGTTGCTCGTGACAGCCAACGCAGCCAGCCGTTTCTCCAGGCTGCACCGAGACGAAGCTCTGCATCCGTTTGACTGACAGGTCGTTTTCGTCCAACGCCACAAAGAACAGTGACCGCAACGCAGGTACCTCGAAACATGCTGAACCGTCAGGTTCCACGGGCACGGTGCCCAGGACGCGAGCCAACGTGAATGTGCCGCCCACGCTCAACGGCCACGGCCCGCCGGAGAAGTTGACCGGTT
>JADHUC010000449.1 GCA_016784735.1 Pirellulaceae bacterium
CATCGACCGATACAGCCGGCTCGGCTCGCATGCCTGACCACTCTTCAGACCACTGCCCAATACGATAATTCAACTGGCTGGCGACAACATCGTCTCCGCACTTCTCCGCATAAAGTGCCATTCGCTTCAACAGTCCTTCAGGGACATTGGCGACGTCTTCTAACTGGCGGAGTTCGCGCTGCACCGCCTTGCCCTCAATCGCGAGTTCTTCCAGGGCTTTCACCTGCTCGAGTCGTTTGAACCGACGTTCCACGCCGGCCAACTGGTGTCGGCTCACATAGTCGTAGCCGTTCAGCAGCAACGCTCGCTCGTAGCTTTCTTTTGCTTGGCGAAGTTCGCCTTGAGCCGCGTGCAGCCAGCCTTTGTACCTCCAGAAACGGTTGTCGTTTTCCGCTTCCGGAGGTGCACGAGACAGCAAGCGGGCCACTTCGTCAACGTCCCCGGAGGTGCTACTCAACTGCAGATAGTACGCCATTAGTTCCAGGTTCTGCGGGAATTTCGCGAAATACTCGGCAACCACCTTCCGATGAAAGGGAGTCCCGTCTTTATCGCGTGGCCCTTCCTTAGGATCTTCCGTATCGTCGACGCCACTCGACCTGATACGGTGGAGTGCCCGAGCCACGAGGAACAGCTCCTTGTCGGGGTCCCCGCGCAACCACCTTGTGTTCTCCTTGTAGGCGTTGGAGAACGAAAGCGAATCCTGCAATAGAATGTAGACAATGGTCTCCGGCAGATCGCAGTCGTGCCGAACCGTGTCGTACGCGAGGTCCACCATTTTCCGTCGCTGGAGAGTGAAGGCGTAGAAGTACACTAGGCGACGCCTCGCCTCGACAAGTTTCGGATCCAGTTTGATCACCCGGTCGAGCGTCTCGGCTCCTTCGATCGGTCGATTGAGCGGGCCAAACTGGATGTCCGACCGTTCCAACAGCGCCGGCGGCGTCATGGGGTCGTCGTCTGGCAACTGATCGAGCAGCTCCGCGGCACGCTCGTATCGCTCTGTGCGATTCGCCGCCTCGGCCAGATAGATCAAAGGGGCCGCCTTTCCGCGATCCCACCAGCGCCAACGTCCCGCGAGTCGTTCCACCCGCTCCCAGTCTCCGGCCCGGAGTGCCTCGCGGCACGACCCAGATAACGAAAGGATAACGGAACGCCTAACCAAGAAAAAAGCACCGGCAAGAACGAGAATCGTACACGCCGTTCCGATCAGCCACCAGCGACGGCCGCGGCGCGCCTTGTCGATTGGTACCGACCGCTCCAGCAGTGGCTCGTGACCCCACCGGCCCGTAGAAGCTGAAGAACTTGCAGGATCCATATCCACACCTGTTCCGCCCAATTCCGACGCTCGAAAACCGCACGATGCCCACAAGACAGTGTACCGCGAAGGGTGCCTGGGGTCGAGCTATGAACCGGCGAGAAGCGAATCATCAGGACGTGGCGACTCTACGGGCCAGTCAGACGCGATGGAGAGTGCTGGCGACGGAAGGGCACATTCTGCTCGTAGAGTCTAATACGTTGCTCGATAGGACTGGCCAGATCCTTGACCGCCTCCTCAAACGGCAGATTCACTTCCTTGTAAAAGAGTGGTGCCCCGACTTCATCTCCAGACGTGCTGATCGAGATGCTGCCGGCCGACAGAATTTCCTCCGGCGTCTGGCCATCGACGCCCAAGACCGTTATCTCTGCTTTCCCCGCAAGCGATTGCTGTTTGATGGTCTCCCACCGTTCATCGCAAGGCGTCCATTCGGTGTCGAAGCAGGGAACGCTCATCCGTCCTTGATCGTTCCCAAATTCAATCGTGACGACCCATGCATTCGATTTGCCTCGACCGTCCTTCCAGCGAAACGTCGGAGCCGCGATATCCGTGGGGAACAACGTCCCGTCAAGCGGATAATCGACGATCACCTCGCCATACTGCGCGTCGCTCCGGTAGGCGGCCATGATCCTCTCAACTGGCAAAGCAGGTCCACGATCGGCAACTCGCGAGTACACGAGCAGACCGAGGACGGCCGTGACGAGAACCAAGGCACCACAAATGGTCCACTTGCGCCGAAACCACTTCGTCTGATATTCTGGCCCCTTGGTATTCTTCATGGCCGTTCCCTCCATTGGAGAACATTCTAATACCAAACCGATGACCGAGAAAATCCCTACTTCGTTCGGCGAAAACGGTATCCGCGGTCGGTGATTACGATGCGTACATCTTCCGGCGCTATTGACACGCATCTTCCGGGGGCGGAAGAATGGGGGCATTCTCAGACTGGAACGGTTTCAGGCAAACTCACGTTGAACCCAAATTCGCAAGCCCGGGGAGAGCAACCATGAAGAAAGAGTCCAAGCCGTCGCGACGCAAATTCCTTGAACTCAGTGGGGCGGCGGCCGCAGTCGCTGCAACGAGCGCCATGACGATTCCAACCGTACATGCCGCGGAGGACAACACAATTCGACTGGCTCTGATCGGCTGCGGCGGTCGTGGAAGCGGGGCGGTCGGCAATGCGATGAATTCCGCCAACGGGCCGGTCAAATTGGTCGCCATGGCCGACGTGGTCGAGGATCGGCTCACCCGAGCGCACAAGGCATTAAGCAGCCAATTCGCCGATCGGATGGATGTTCCCAAGGAACGGCAGTTCATCGGGTTTGATGCCTACAAGAAGGCCATCGATTGCCTTGGGTCCAACGACGTGGCGATGCTGACCAACTTCGCCTACTTTCGCCCGAGCCAACTGGAATACGCCGTGAAAAAGGGTGTGAACGTCTTCATGGAAAAGTCGTTCGCCCCCGACGGGCCGGGCTTGAGACGACTGATTCGTGCTGGAGAAGAAGCGAAAAAGAAGAACCTGAAGATCGCCGCCGGTCTGCAATGCCGTCACAGCGTGAACCGCCAGGAGCTGATCAAGCGGATCCGCGACGGAGCACTCGGCGAGCCGCAACTCATCCGGGCTTACCGAATTCATCGGGTCGGAGGCATGGGCCCAAAGCCGAAGGGATACGATGAGTTGCTGTGGCAGATCCGCAATTTCACGCGGTTCTTCTGGGTCTCCGGCGGGCTGTTCGCCGAAATGAACGTCCACCAAATCGACGAGATTTGTTGGCTCAAGGACGCTTTACCGGTCACCGCACGCGGCATCGGCGGCCGGGCCGCCAACAGCACAAACCGCGGCCAGGGTTTCGACTCGATCTCCATCGAATGGACCTTCCCCGACGGCACGAAAGCGACCGACGGAGTGCGTTGGCTGGGCGGACACTGCTTTAGCGAATTCGCCACGTTCGTCCACGGAACCAAGTGCGCGGCCCAGTTCTCCGGGAACATCCACGCCGGAACGACGCGCATCTACAAGGACCAGCGCATCACGGACGACAACATCGTCTGGGATGCGCCCAAAGAGCAGTTCAGTCCCTGGGATGCCGAATGGAACGTGCTGCTGGACAGCATCCGCAATGACAAGCCGCAGAACGAGGCCGAACGAGCGGCCATGTCGAACTTTGCGGACCTGATGGGCCGAGCTGCCGTACACTCCGGCAAGGAGATCACTTGGGACGAGATGTTTAACTCCAAATTCCAGTTCGTCGAGAACATCGACGACATGGACTACGACACCGAGCCGCCGGTCAAGGTCGGCCCCGACGGCTACTACCCCGTGCCGATCCCCGGCGAATGGTCGGAGGTCTCATAAGACCCCTGACTGAGAGTCACTCGTTTAACTCTGAGCCGAAGGCGACGGTCGCGGTGTATCATGCCCCAAGAGCAACCGTCGCCTTCGGCTCGGGGTTAAACGGGCAGATGAGCCATCCTACCTGACGACCGTCAAGATTTCGGCTTGACAATCTCCCCATACAAATCGGGCCTTCGTTGCTGGAAGTTCCGGCTGTACGTTCTCGCTCGGCGGATGTTTTTCAGGTTGATGGTCCCGGTGATGTAACTCTCTTTGCGGTCCGGGCAGCGGGCAAGGATTCGCGTGGGCCAGTCGGCGATCATCGTGCCCGCACCGTAGGCTTGATTCGTCGTGATCACCGCAACGTGATTGCGGAACATGGCCGATTTGACAATGAAGTCCTCGACCGCGCCTCCGCGACCGTTGATCCAAACCAGGATCTCCGCCCCCTTCAACGACAGGACGCGAAAGCTCTCCGGAAACCAACCGTCGTAGCACGTGAGAATACCGATTCGTCCGAAGTCCAGTTCGAAGACCGGCAAATCCTCGCCTCGTTTCATGATCCATTCAGGGTCGTTCTTGATGAACCAGTCGGTGTCCTTTCCGCTGGGCGGTTTCGACCACGGTGGATCACCTTCCCAGCGATCCACCGCCGCGTGCGTCTTGTAATACTTGCCGATGATTTTCCCCGCGCGGTCGAACAGCAGCGCTGCATTTGCAAACGAATCGTCGTCGTAAACTTCCCAGCATCCAACAATCACGTAGATGCGATTCGCTGCGGCTGCCTTAGATATCTTCTCGGTCGTTGGACCGGGCACAGGAATCCGACCCAACACATATTCGGGAAAGACCACCAATTGAGCACCGTCCTCACCGGCTTTGTTGATGTGGGGGATCATCGCCTCGGTCGGGTCATATCCCGGTCGAGGCACGTCACTCTTGTCATAGCCGAGGATCTGAACCGCAGCGACTTTGACTGTATCAGGCCGGCCTTGTCCCGGTTCTTCGGCCAACGCAATCGCCGCCGAAGAAAAGACCGCAAATGTGAGCATTCGGTGACCGAAACGAATCGACATGAGTACCCCCCCCTACGCTTTTTCCAGAACACTACCGACGAGAACAGCCGCTGACAGGTAGTCCTATTCGTCGTCTCCTTTAATTCGTTGGACCCATCTCCGTTTTGATGGCGACATAAGGCTTTCCAACGAATACAAGGAGACGACGAATGAGTAACGCTCGAACGCACCCATAGTTCTTCGTCGATGTTAACGACCACGATTCTGTCTGCGGCAGACTTCATTCCCGTCCATGTTAGCCGGATATGTCGGTAGTGGGTAGGCTTCGCCTTACTTTCGGCGAACATGTTGATCCCGCCAACAACTATGGGACAATGTGTGACGCGCGATCCGTCCGCGGTCGTGTCGGTCGAATGTTTCTTGAACGGGGGAATTCGATATGTCCAGGCCGCCAAGTCTTTCGTTTCGCATCAAGTGTGCCTTCGTGACTCTTACGGTCGTCTGTGCGTCGACATTGCCGGCAGCAGAAGTATCCGGCGAGTCGAAATCCGCTTCGGAGCGGATCGGTGTTCAGCGAGGCGTATGTGTCGTGCTCGGCTTGGTCCGGGGCGAGCTGGCAGATTGCGTGCGGCAAGGATCCATCGATGGTGATTATGTTGTCTATTTCCAATCACCGAACGCTGACGAAGTAGCGATCCTGAGAGAAGCGGGCCAGAAGGCAGGAGTGCTGGGTACCCAATTATTCGTTGACCAAGGCGATTGGAATTGTATCCATCTGGCCGATAACCTCGCCGCGGTCGTCCTCATGTCGCCCGAGGCCGAGGCAGCGGTCAGCGAGAAAGAACTCCTTCGCGTGTTGCATCCGGGCGGAAAGGCGTTTCTGGCCGATCGCGAAATCGTCAAGCCGTTTCCCGAGGGTACCGATTCGTGGAGCCACCCACATCACGGCCCGGACAACAATCCACAATCGAATGACCAGTTGGCCAGATTTCCCTATCTGACTCAATTCCTAGCCGATCCGAAGTTCTGCCCCATGCCCGAAGTCTCCGTAGCGGCCGGCGGCCGGGTCTTTCGAGCCTTCGGACACATTGCGCACAAGGCAAACCAGAACGCGATGCTGAACACGCTGATCTGCGCCAATGCCTACAACGGTACGATTCTGTGGAAACGAGCGTTGCCCAAGGGCTTCATGATCCATCGCAACACGATGATCGCCACGCCCGACACTCTCTACCTGGCCGATCACGACTCGTGCAAACTGATCGACGCGGCTACCGGCGAAGTCAAAGACGAAATCGTCGTACCCGACGCGATTTCGGACGGCCCGGCGTGGAAGTGGATGGCCATGGTGGACGGAGTGTTGTATGCCCTGGTCGGCGCCAAGGAATTCGAGGTTCCCACTCAGCCGTCGCAGACTCCCGGTATGGGGCATTGGCCGTGGGGAATGTGGCCAGGGCACGACTACGCAGATCCGAAAACCAATTTCGGTTTCGGGCGGACTCTGTTGGCGATCAATCCGAGCAGCAAAGAAGTTCTTTGGAATCACCGCGAAGAGGACTTCATGGACAGCCGCGGCGTTTGCATGCGGAACGATCGGATTTACTTCTACAGCCCGGCGAAATTCCTGGGATGCCTGGATGCGGAAAGCGGCGATGTGGTCTGGAAGAATACCGACGCCGAGTTATTGGAGGCGATCGGTCCCGACAGCAGGGCACAACATCCCATCACAGGATACTCCACCCAGACGTTCATCAAGTGTACCGATGACCTGATTTTCTTCGCCGGACCGCATCGGAATCGTATGGTAGTTGCTCGAACCAAGGATGGAAAAGTGGTCTGGCAGAAGGAACACGGCAACTTCCTCCTAGTACTCCGCGACGACGCGATCTACGCGATCGGCCCGCAACTCCGTTCGTCTCCCGCCGCGGAATCCGGCTACAAATTCGCCTACGAGGACGGCCAGGTGCTGGCCAATCTGTACATGCGCCGCGCGTGCACGCGGGCTACCGGTACCGTGGACAGCGTCTTCTACCGAGCCTCGGGCGGAACCGTGCGAATCGACGCGGCCACGGACATCGCCACTCACATCGCCCCTATGCGTCCGCCCTGCCAGGACGGTGTGATCGTCTCTGACGGTAACCTTTATTGGGGACCGTGGATGTGTGGATGCCAGCTCTCGTTGTATGGGCATATCTGTTTGACCTCCGCGGGCGATTTCGATTTCCAGCCCGGCGTGGAAGATTCGCGATTGAAGATTTTCGCAGACGCGGACTCCGTTGAACCGCTCGACGTCAAACCCGGCGACTGGCCGACGCATCAAGGCGATAACACCCGCAGTTCGACCACCGACGCGGAAATCCCGCAACGCGTGGCGCGAACGTGGACTTTCGATGTTCCCTCCAACGGCTTTCCCACCGCACCCATTGCGGCTGGCGGACTTGTGTTTTTCGGTGATCGCAACGGTGTCGTTCGAGCCGTTGATGCTGCCGACGGAAAACTTCAATGGCAAGCGTTCACCAGCGGCGCGATCTACTTCCCGCCGGCGATCGACGGTGGCCGGCTGTTCGTCGGATCGGCCGATGGTCGCGTGTATGCGTTCGAAGCCGCAACGGGTCGTCCGTTGTGGACTTTCCGCGCCGCGCCGGCCGAGCGGTGGATTTCGGTCTACGGCAAGCTGATTTCCACGTGGCCGGTCTCGGGTGGCGTTGTCGTCCAGGATGGGACCGTTTACGCGGCAGCCGGCATCGCCCACTACGACGGCACGCACGTCTACGCGTTGGATGCCGCTTCGGGCAAGGTGAAATGGTACAACGACAGCTCGGGCACGACGTCCGAGAAGGCCAAGCATGGCGTCAGCCTCCAAGGCAACCTGTACATCCGCGACGGCGAGCTTCGATTCGCCGGCGGCGGTGTTCACGAGGAGGCCCGCTACGATCTGGAATCTGGCAAATGCCTGAACGAGCCGACGGAAACACCGCGCTCGTCATTTCACACGGCCTTCTACGCCTACTTCCCCGAATACGGAAAGTACGCAACGCTGGACTGCACTCGCGCCGACGGGACTTCGCTCTGCTACGACTGCACGTACGAAGGAAGCTGGCACGGCAATCTGACATTGTCGCCGCCGCTTCCAGCCGGTGCCCGACGGCCGTCCAAGCCGATCTCCCGTTGGGGAGTACAACGGCAACGTGTCCCCAAAGGCACCTCGGTCTGGCAACAGAAACCCGACCGGCGATACAACAGCTTCATCGTGGCCGACGACGTACTGCTGGCCGCCGGCCACACCGGCACGGAGGACACGGCCAAATCGTTCCTGGCAGCGGTCAACCTGAAGGACGGTTCCGACATCTGGCTCCAATCCATCCGCAACCCGATCGTCAAAGGCGGGACGGCCATTAATCACCAAGGACAGATCGTCGTCTCACTGGAAAGCGGGCAGGTCCTCGCATTTTCCAAGTCGGACTGAGCGAGGAACTCCAATATTCATGGCAGGGAGATTAACGAAAGCCCAATGATGCTAGCCCCGAACACTACTCGAAAAGTGATACGCGTCGATAAGACCTTTGTTGGTCCGGCGGAACCACGGAAGAGAACGGTCTGCTCGAAACGTCTTTCTGATTATCCGAGTGTTTCGAAAGCACACTTGGACGCGGCCAAAACGCTCTCAAGCCCGCTGTTGATGGGCCCGCCGATCTGCGACGAGTTGATCGCCTTTATCGAGCACACGTTCACGGAAGACGAAGCCGAGATGGTCGAGTATCTGAGCGCGATCCGCGGCCGCACCGCCGCGCAGATTGCTCGCCGCGCTCGGCGCCCGTTGGACGACATCGAACCGATACTGGATCGACTGGCGTTTGAAAAACGCGCCATTGGCTGCGAAGAGACGGACGGCAAACGACGTTATCGTCTGATGCCCATTATGCCGGGGATCTTCGAGATGGTGTTGGTCGGCGAGTCGCCCGAAACGCTGTCCGACTGGCACCGGCGGTTCGCGGAGTTGTTCGAGGCACTGTTCGAAACAGGGTATTCCGTTGATTATCAGGATCGCCAGAGTCCGTTTATCAGGTTCTTACCCGTGGGACGAATCACGGGAGGCCATCCGATGGCTCTTCCTTCGGACCAGCTCGAGGTAATCCTGGACCGCTACGACGCGTTCGGCCTTGGCCACTGCCAGTGCCGGATGTCCACGCCGCCGACGGGAGTCGGTTGCGGCCGGCCACTGGAGGTTTGTACGATTTTTGGCCAGTGGGCCGAGCAGGGGATTCAGGCCGGATGTCTGAAGCAGGTGTCACGGAAGAATGTCTTGGAGATCAAGCGAGAGGCAGAGTCACACGGCTTAGTCACTTGGGTTATCAATATCGAATCTACCAAGGGGCAGGCATCATGTTCCTGTTGCGGCTGCTGCTGCAAGGCCATGCGGGCGGTCACCGAGTTCAACGCGCCGGGCATAATGGCCCCGCCACATTTTATGCCGAAATTCGACGAAACGTCTTGCAAGCATTGCGGCAGTTGCGCCAAAGCCTGCCCCATGGGGGCCATTACCTTGGACAGACAGCAGAAAATCCTGCAGCACCAGCCCGCGCGGTGCATTGGCTGTGGACTCTGTCAGTTGGCCTGTGAAAAGCAGAAGGCAATCGAAATGCAGACGGTGCCGGAATACCGAGTGCCGTACAAGAGCTGGTTCTCGATGCTGTTGCGTAACGCCCCGTCCATGCTCCGAACCTCGTGGAAAGTATGGCGGCAGCGGTAATCGGCTTGTTTGCGGCGGGACAGTACCGAGCCACAGGACGACGATGAAATCCGAAAGGTGCGAGCATGACTGGAAGTTTGCGATTCGTTTTTCTTGCGATGTTTGGCGTCCTGGCGACTTATCTACAAGCGTTGGGTGGGCAGGACGACGTGCCAGGCTGCCGTTTGCTCCGCCGAGGTGATGTGGTCGAGCTTCATTCGCCATTCTTTGTGTATCGACTCAACACGGCGTCCGGATTACGGGCCCAGACATGGGAGAACCGGCTGACGGGAAAGACAGTTTCGCTTGGCGGCGGGTCGGAACTGGAGTTGGATGTTGCGGAAGATCGCCTTCGCGTTTCTTCAGACGGAGAGCTGGATCGATCGCAGTGCCGGAGGTTGGACCTGCGCGTCTCGGAATTGCCGGGCGATAGTGGCCCGGCCACAAATGCCGTCTTCGAATTGCGTGCGGCCGATTGCGAGATGTCGGCTCGAGTGACGTACCGCTGGGATGCCGAACAGCCCGTGCTGCGGAAAGTCGTCGCAGTGGTGAACGAAGGCAAACGGGACGTTTGGTTGCTGAACGTCCGACTGGGTACGTACCGCACCCAGGCCGAGGTTGTTGACCGCGAGCGGGGATTTCCCGC
>JADHUC010000450.1 GCA_016784735.1 Pirellulaceae bacterium
AAATTCACTGAAGCCGAAGTCTGGATGCTTCGGTACCGCCACAACGCCTAACCCAAGAAACGACGCTCCATGAAACACCCACAATTTGAACCGATATCCGCGGTCAGAGGCCGGGCCGCTCAACGTGCGCGCCGACACGCGCGCGAAGATTTGGCAAAAACATGCTATCAGCCTTCGCTTGTTTTCGGACTAGGGGAAGTGGCTGCGGAATGGACAGACGGAGACTACCAGGCACAGGCGTGCCTGACCAACCGAACCTTGACAAGGAGCATCACGATGGCCGTTGCAGGTAAAGGAAGAAGCAAGCATGGGGCTTCTCGTTGGGCTCGTCTGACGCGGCGAGGGTTTCTTGGCACGGCGGCGGCCACCGGCACTCTCGTGCTGGCGCCGGGCAAGGCGCGCGGCTACGCGGCTAACGAACAGTTGCGGATTGCCGTGGTGGGCCTCGGTGGGCGCGGTTCGCACTTTGTCGTCGAGAAGGGATGGTCGTCGGTGAGTGATCAGATTGGCGGCCGTGTTGCCGCCCTGTGCGACGTGAACCAACAGAAGGCGGCCAAATCGTTCGAGCTCCATCCCGACGTCCCGAAATACGAGGATTTCCGCGTCATGATCGACGAGATGGCGTCCGGGCTCGACGCCGTTGTCGTCGCCACGCCTGACCACGTCCATGCCGCCCCCTCCGCCTACGCCCTTCGGGCCGGTCTGCACGTGTTTTGCGAGAAGGGCCTCACCCGTACCATCCAGGAAGCTCGCACTGTGGCCGAATTGGCTTTCGAGCAGAAGCGTTCGACGCAAATGGGCAACCAGGCTGGTTACAACACACGCGTCGTCGAAGATGTGTGGGCGGGCAGGCTCGGCGAGATACAGACGATTCACATGTGGGGTGGCGGAGGTGCTGGAACGCGGGAGAAGCCTTCGGGGACGCACGAGGTTCCCGACTACCTCAACTGGGACCTGTGGCTGGGGCCGGCGGCCTATCGGCCCTACCACCCGGATTGGATGCGTCATTCCATGTGGCGGGACTTTTCCTGCGGGCATCCGGGCTGGTGGGGCGCACACCTCTGGGCCACGCTCTTCAAGACGATGAAGATGGAGACGCTCTGGCCGATCGACAAACAGAAGCCCGCCGCGGGTGCGAAGACGATCAAGGTCACTGCCGAGTGTTGCGAAGTGTGCGAAAACACCTTTCCCCGTTCGAGCATCGTTCACTGGGACATCCCGGCGCGCATGGACATGCCGCCCATTCGCCTCACCTGGTTTGCCGGCGGGCAGGAGGCTGAGCGGCGCCGCCGTGACGCGCTGCGTGAACTGTTTGACAAGCACCCGGAGTGGGGCAGCGCCGACGATAAGCGGTGGAGTAGCTGGGTGGGCAACCTCTGGATTGGCACGGAGGGCGTGATGTACACCTTCGGGCACGGCGACACGACGGTTGCTATGCTGCCGGAGGAGAAGTACAAGGATCAGGGTCCTCCGCCGGAGTCGCTGCCGCGCCCGCTGCCCGGGAAGTTCCTGCGGGGGTGGCGCGATGGGATGGGGGAAGGCCCGCCGGCGATGGGCAGCTTCAACACGTTCGCCGGCCCCCTCACCGAGTGGTACCTGCTGGCCAACATCGCAACGCTCTTTCCCGACCAGACGCTGGAGTTCGATCCCGTGACCTGCCGGATCGTCAACAACGAACAGGCCGACCAGAAGATCCGCCCGCCCTACCGCGAAGGCTGGAAGCTCTGAGAGGCTGTAGGATAATTGGCTGGACGGCGTGCAAGGAAAGTACGATGGCCTTCCAAGGCCGTCGAGGCAGCATTCCAAACCGGCGACGGCCTTGGAAGGCCATCCTACGAGGGGAACAATGGCAATCGAGAACTTCAACCTGCCGGCACCGCCGGGATTTCGCGGCTTGCATCCCGATCTTCCGATTCGTACCTACCGTCGCCATTTACCACATTGGCGTCAGTCGGGTGCGACGTATTTCGTGACGTTTCGTTTGGCCGATTCAATCCCTCAGCAGCACCTTCGCGCACTTAAGCGGTGGCGTGAAACCTGGGAACGCTCGCATCCCGAACCGCGAAGCGATAAAGAGTGGGAAGCATTCGCACGCGAAATCACCAGCAGAACGGAAGCATGGTTGGACGAAGGCTACGGCGAATGTGTGTTTCGGCATCGGGCATGCTCGGACGAAATGTCGAACTCGTTGCTTCACTTTCAGGGCGAGCGATACACGGTGTTCTGTTTCACGGTCATGCCCAACCATGTGCACCTCGTCATGAAGCCAGCGGACGGACTTGAGCTGGAAAAGATCCTCGATAGCGCCAAGGGGTTTGTGAGTCGCAAAGTGAACGCGCACCTTGGCCGCAAGGGGAAGTTATGGGAACAGGAAAGTTTCGACCGCATCGTTCGCGATGAAGAGCATCTGTTTCGGGTCATTCAGTATATCGGTCGAAACCCCGCGAAGGCCCACTTGCCGCGCGATCAGTGGGTCCGGTGGATTCATCCTGACTGGGAGAAATCAGGTTGGCGCTTTCACGAAAACGCGTGAGTCAGATGGTACGATGGCCTTCCAAGGCCGTCGAGGCAGCCGCCCAAACCACCGACGGCCTTGGAAGGCCATCGTACGATTCTTCACTGCCTCTGAGACGATCAAATCAGCCGGAGAGGTGCACCCATGGCCATGAGAAATAGTAGTTTACTTCGATGGTTCAGCGTTGGCTGGCTTGCCGCGGCGGCCTGTCTCTTGCTGGCGCTGCAGACGAACGCTCAACCTACGGCCGTCGTCGAGCGCGTCGATGGGCTCGCCGGCAGCATCCGGTACGACGGTAAGAAGGTCGTCGGCGTGCGGTGCGAGAAATACCCGGCGAGCGACGAGGACGTCAAGGTGTTCGCGGGGTTGACGGACCTCGAAGAACTCGTGCTCCAGGGCGAAACCGTAACCGACGCCGCCGTCGGCTACCTTGCCGGCCTGCCGAAGCTACGTGACCTGTCGCTCGAGGGTACGAGCTTAACCGACGAGGGGGTGGCGAAGTTGAAGCAGCTTCCAGGCCTCCGGCGGCTGAACCTTAGCCGCTCCAACCGGGTGACCGATGCCGCGCTGGCCCACCTTGCCACGTTGCCCGACTTGCAGTATCTCGAACTGCGCGATAACAACATTGGCGACGCGGGGCTGGAGCAATTCAAACGCTGCAACAAGATCCGCCTTCTCGATGTTCGTGGCTGCCAGCGGGTGACCGACGCCGGACTGGGACACCTGACCGGCCTGACGCACCTTCGCGCGATAAGGCTCCGCAACCCGGCAATCAGCGACTCCGGCCTCGCCAAGCTCGCCGGCCTGAGCCAGCTCACCGAGTTGTCGGTCGAGGGCCCGGCGGCAATCACCGACGAAGGGCTCAAAGTGCTCGCGAAATTCCACGAGATGACCAGCCTGCGCGTGTCCCATTGCCCGGGCGTTAGCGACCGCGGCCTCGCGCCGCTGGCCGACATGCCAAAGCTTCGGCTGCTCTTTCTGCGCGGCACTCCAATTACCGGCGCATGTCTGGGATACGTTAAGGACGGCGCGGACCTGCGGCGGATCGATTTGGCCGAGACGAAGACCGATAACGACGCTCTGAAGCACTTACGGGTGGTGAGAAGCCTCGAATGGCTCAGCCTCTGGAAAACCCAAGTGACCGACGCCGGCATGCAGCACCTTGCCGGCCTGCCGAAGCTGACCTATTTGCGGTTGGCCGAAACGGCCGTCGGCGACGCGGGCCTGGTGGAGATCGTCAAGATCGCGAGCCTCGAAGAACTGGACTTGGAGCTGCTGCGAATCAGCGACAAGGGGCTGGCACAACTGCAGAACCTCAAGAACCTCGAACGGCTCAACATCGCCATGGTGGTTGTATCGGACGAAGCCGTCAGCAACCTGCAAGCGGCCATCCGGGGGCTGGACGTTCTCCGGTGGCGGATTCCCGGGGGCTGGCCATGAAGAAGCGCTCCTTCGCATGCACGAAAGATTCCATGCCAACCACATTCTCGGCCGCCGAATCCGGGAAGACCATAGGGCCGTCGATATCCTCTCCCATGTGCGGGGATTCGACATGCAGATGGCCGCAGATGGGTGCTCTGTGAGCCCGCTGATCGGAACGGTTAGGAAGGAGCGTTTTCCTGCGGAGGGCGGGCTACCGAGGTAGGTTGCCAGGCAACGCTTGCGCGCGTCGGTCGATTTCACCGATGCAGGTAACTGCATCTTGCCGAGTGCAGGCGGTGTGCCCCACCGAGCGCGCATCCCGGATTGCCGTTTTCTGCATCGGGCGGGAAGACCGATGCAAGCAACGAATAGTGAGTTTCCTGCGTTTGTCGGCTACCGTGGCGGACTACGTTGGTGACTCAGGACGTTTTGTCGTGAGTCAGTTGGCACCACCGAGTTTCCGCACGCAGACGGATACACCTGTGAGAACTGCAGTGGGAGTTGAGAATTGAGAATCGACCGTTTCGCGCCACCAATTAGATGACACTGACCAGGTCCTTTTGGCCGCACAAACTTCAGAGGTGGATGTGACCCAGGCGCGCAAGACCACTCCACGTCGGGGCATTCGAGCAGAATGCGAGTCGGCCATATCGAGGCATTCATGAATGCCAAATGTAAGTAATGGCGGCCCTATCCGCAGATTATCGCTTGCGCGCTCAGGACACGCCCTCCTCGGTTAGGAAGACGCGTGGCGAAATCCCGGATGTCGTCATTTCGGCTGCGCGTGCTGAGTGGGGCATCATCGGTTTCGCGAATCAAGTCGATTCTGCTTCGGCGTGCCCATCCGAAGCAGATTGGCGACTACCCGTTTCGTACGGCGAGCGATTTCACGGACACGCGTTAACGCAATCTGCTAATTGCAGGCGGTGCGCCACCAGAACGCGCACGGACTGCGTGCAGGCAAGAAGGATACCCTCCTTGGTTCCGCCACGGCTCCTCTGTCACCTTTGGCGGTCAACGCTCGTCTTTAGGGTAGCGCGCGTTATTCGACCATCCCAACACGATGTCGGCAGAAGTCCGTCGATCGGGTGATGCAGACATTACTGTGGGCCAAAGTCGAACGATGCCGTCCAAGTTCGCGGTGGCAAGGAGCGATCCGTCCGGGGAGTGACACAATTCAAATATGGAAACTCGATCGGCCGGACCCTCGTACTCGGATAGGAGTTCTCCCGAGTCGAGATCCCAGCGTAAGAGACTTCCACCATATTGTCCCGTCACAACGGACTTGCCACCCGGCAAACATATCACTCGCTGAACCGCGTTGGGTGCCGTTATGGTTGAAACAAGGCCCCGTGACTGGACGTCCCAAACTCGGAGCCTCGAGTCGGCGCAAGCGGTGAGCAAGAGTCGGCCGTCGGGGCTGAAGCGGGCGCGATCAATCATATCGGTGTGGCCGGGCAACGTTGCCAACTCCTTCCCGGTGACGGCGTCCCACAGTTTTGCCTCACCCAGTTCTTCCCGCTTCTGCCAGTGGCCCGTCGTGGTAGCGAGCGTTCTGCCGTCGGGCGAGAACACGACACTCAACACGGGAAGTGATTGTTCGTCCGACGTCCATAGGTTCCGTTTCGACTTGAGGTCCCAAACCGACACGGTCTTGCTCCAAGTGGCCACTGCCAATTGCGTGCCGTCGGGCGAGAAGTCGATGTTAATCGAATACTCCAGGCCGGTGGCAAGCTCGCCGATCCTGTCGCCAGGCGCCACATCCCAGAAGAAGATGCGACCTTCGTACGTTCCCGTCGCCAGCACCTTGCCGTCCGGCGAGATTGCAGCACACGTGCTCGCGCAATCGTGTCCCTCCAGCAATCGTGACACCTGGCCGGTCTGCATGTCCCAAACTTTGATGACTTTAGTGATACCACCGGCGATCAACCACTTTCCGTCGCGAGAGAAGGTGACAAACCGGCAGTTCTTGCCATCCGTCGCCGGCAGAGTCGCGATCGGTGGAAAGGCCGGCGGTCTGGCCCTCCAGTGTTTGAGCGTTCCGTCCGAACTGCCGCTGATCAGGGCGCTGGTGTCGGGCAGGAACGCCAGCGAGGTGACGGGTTCGGAATGGCCTCGCGACGCGTCCCGCTCCTTGGCGGAATCAGGATCCCAAAAGACAACCGTGCCGTCAGAGGTGCCAGCGGCCAGTGTTCTGCCTCGAGGCGAAAAAGCCAAACACCAGATGCCGCTGCGATGCCGGCTTTGTATCTGCTGCTCATTGCCCGTCTCGATGTCTCGAAGGATAATCGTGCCGCCTCCGCCAGCGCTGGCCAACGTCTTCCCGTCCGGCGAGAATGCCAAAGCGCCCCCAAAACGTCCGTCCAGTTTACTTATCTCGCTCTGCTTCTGAGCATCCCACAGTCGCACCGTCTCATCCGTGCTGCCCGAAGCCAACATCTTCCCGTCCGGCGAAAACGCCAGGCAGCGGACCATCTGGGCATGCCCCTCCAGGACCGCCTTTTGTTTGCCGGTCTCAACGTCCCACAACCGTATCGTATTGTCACGACTACCGGAGGCGACGGTCTTTCCATCCGGTGCGAACGCCACGGAGAGCACCCAATCCGTGTGTCCCTCCAGACGCATCGGCTCACCGTTGCCTGCAACTTTCCACAGCTTCACCGTGTTGTCGCAACTGCCCACTGCCAGGATCTTGCTGTCGGGAGAAAAGGCTACGGATGAAACCTCGGCATCATCCTCGCTCAGAACCCGTTGCAGTTTCCCGGTACGGGCGTCGCGCAACCGAACGGTTTTGTCCTGGTGCGCCGATGCAATCGTCGATCCATCAGGCGAGCACGCCGTGGAGAGGATCGTAGACTGCGCATCCCGGATCGCCGCCTCCGGTTCGAGCTTGGCTATCTGTTCGTGCGAGTCCACGTTCCAGAGCCTCACGATGCCGCCTTGGCCGGCCGTGGCCAGAGTCTTTCCATCCGGCGAGAATCTCGTGGACATAACAACACCGCTGGAGTAGACCTGCAGCGTTGCCAGCTCACGACCGGAATCGACTTCCCAAAGCTTGGCCGTATGGTCGTAACTGCCGCTGGCCAACATCTTGCCGTTCGGTGAGAAGTCGACCCATTCCAAAGAGGACTGATGCCCCGAAAGCGTCGAGACAAGCTCGCCGGTTTCCGTACGCCACAACCGAGCCACGCGATCACGACCGGCCGTTGCCACCAGTTTGCCATCCGGCGAGATTGCGATGCACAGAACCGAGTCAGGCATGTCCTTCATTTCGGCGATCTGTTTTCCCGACGCAATCTCCCAGACTCCCGCCCAGCCGAACCGGTCTTCACCGAACGGCCCGCCGCCGGCGACGACCCGTTTCCCGTCACGCGAGAAGGCTACGCACTGCAGATTAAATGCGAGCGATGCGAGGCTCTTTAGCTCGTTTCCTTCCTTGGCGTCCCACAGTTTCAGGGCTCCTTTCGTGGTTGCCGTGACGAACGTTTTTCCATCCGGAGAGAAACGCACTCGGGCCGGTGTACCGCCCATGGCGATCTTTAGCATCTCCTCTCCGGACTCGATTGCGCGAATCTTGACCAGGTTGTCATCCAGGATTGAATAGAGCACCAGACGCCCGTCCGGCGAGATGTGGACGGAGTAGATTCCTCTGGGCTCCTCCCATACCGCGATTTCCTTCCTTTGCTGCATGTCCCAGATTCGAACGGCTCCTTCCGTTCCGTGACTTCCGTGAGCCGCCGCCAGAAGCCGCCCGTCGCTGGAAAAGGCCATCGAGCGAATCGTCTGCACGTTGCGGCTGAGACCGATTGCCGCCTCCTCAAATTTGATCGGCTCGGGAAGCGAAAACCCCGAGCCCCGCTTGGTAGTTCCTGCTACTGACTGTTTCTCTTCCGCCTCGCTCACTGCCGCGGATGCCGGGGGCTGGCTACCTCCGTGTGCCTCCTCGTTTCCCGTGGCCGTGGTTTGCGGTTCCGTTGCCGGCTCCTGTCCGACCGTCGGCCAGAGCGGCAGCGAGCACATGGCAACGGACAAGACCGCCAATCGTCCCGCGACTGTCAGTCGTCGTGGCGTGTCGCCTTGCATGATCATTGTTAATCTCCGTTTCAGGGACTCAACTCGACCAAACCCGCTGGCCACCGGATGTACCGCAGGCTGCGACTCGGACAGGAAGTCGACCATTGCCAGCAATGCTTTCGCATACGGGCGTCCGCCGCCAGACATGTGCCACACGACCCACGCATCGCAACACGCTTCTTCGCTCCACTGAATCTCACGCCGAGCCCACCAAACCGCCGGATGCCACCAGTAACAGCAACCGGCTGCGAGTTCCAGCAAGCGGACCCAATTATCGCGACGTCTCAGATGGCACAACTCATGCAGCAGAATTGCCGCGCGCTCTTGGCGATCCATTCGTGCCAGAAGTCCTTCCGGAAGGATGATTTGGGGCCTTCGACCGAGTGACCAGAGCAGTGGTGAGACCGTGTCGGGCACAAGCAGCGTTGCTGGCGCATGCTTCAGTCCAATCTGCCTGGCCAACCGTTCAACCTCATCAACTAGCCAAGCCGGTGCTGCCGTGCCGTGCTTCAGCAATCGGCGGAATCGAGCGATCCGCACCACAGCCAACATGGCGACCAGAATCGAGCCAGCAATCCAGACGATACTCAGAAGAGGCACCACGAGACGTCGCAGATTGAAAACGACGCTTGTTTGCGCGGCAGCCGAACCTACGCCGGTTTCCAATGGCTCGACCGACCCTGCATCGACGGTCGGCGCCCCAGCGGAAGACGGCACGGGCGCGGTCGCCGCAGCAATGAGCGGCTCCTCCAGGACGATCGACGGATCGGCAGGCAGGGTCGCATTGTCCCACTCAGCGACTGTCCCGGCGTGGATTTCATTGGGATCGCTCGTTCTGTCAGCCGCTTGCCTCTGCTGGGCAGCTTGCCGCTCGTCGTCGGCACCCGTATTCCCGGCGAACCACAGACTAGCAACCGGAATCTGGATAATCGGAGGCGTGAGCAGCTTGAGCAGGACAAGCAGCCAAAGGGCGTGAGCGAGCGCCGGGCGGCGGCCCAATCGGCCGACGCCAGCGGCCAGCAGAGCCAAGAGGCCCGCCACAATTGCGTTCGTCAACGCGATCTCCAAGAGTGCGAACATGGATGTCTCCCTCACGATGAGCGGGGTTTCTTGCGAGTCTCGGTTTCCTCATCCCATTGGTCGATCAGCTCCTGCAACGACTCGCGGTCCTCCGGCGCGAGATGTTGAGCCTCCACCAAATGCTGCAAGAGAGGCGTCATGGATCCGTCGCAGAGACTATCAGCCACCGCCTTTAGCCTACGCCCGATCAACTCCTGGCGGTCGACCAGTGCGCGGAAGAGATACACGGAACCACTTCGTTTCCGCTTGACAAACCCTTTGCTTTCGAGGCGTTCCAGGAGCTTCTGGACGCTGGAAAAACTGGACGCCGTGCCGCTCGGGTAGAGCTCGTCGGTCAACTGTCGAATCGTCGCTGTGTCCGTGGCCCAAAGGGCCTCCAACACGGCTTGCTCGGCTTGCGTCACATCTTGAGATGTACGTGCCATCAGTGCTTCCTCTGAAAGAGAGGTATCTTCAAGACAGTTTGTCTTGTCAGTCTATGCGTTGCGATGTTGACTGTCAAGACAGTTTGTCTCGTGAGTCCAGGTTTTTTGAGAAACGCCGTACACTCGTACGGCCGTGGGCAGATAACCTCCGGCATCTAACCTGCTTTGTACACATTGACCGATGCCTCGAAGCGTCTGCTCGTTGCGTTCTCAGGTCGGCCCCGCAGCCGGCTCGAATGGCACATTGCTTGCGCGCGTCGGGGTTCACGACCGAAGCAAGGACGGCAAGTTGCTTCATGCGTTAAGTGATGCAATCGGAGGCAGTCTCTGACAAGGCTCTTGCGCGCATGGGTCTGACAGACCTCGGGCACGAATCAATATGATTTGCCGCCGCCGCCGAATGGCAACTCACCGTGTACTCGGTCGAAATGCGTCGCCCAAATGATGACATCCGCTCCGTGGCTTTTTCGGCCCCAAACTGCACCCGGAGGG
>JADHUC010000053.1 GCA_016784735.1 Pirellulaceae bacterium
ACGCAACATGCGGTTAGCAGGCCATCGCGGCCGCGATCTGGAGATTGAACGTCCCGACGACGGCGTCTGTTTCGCCCGACTGTTCATAGTCGAAGATCGCCTCTATCAGATCGTTGTCGTGGGACCTGACGAAGATCTCGCGATCGCGCACCCCCTTGTGCGACGCTTCATCGACTCATTCGCACTGATCCCGATCGTCACCGACGTCGGCGAGCTGAAGTTCGAGGACATCGAAGCTCGTCATGGTCCTCTTGGACCGGTACGCGATTCCTTGGATGTCTTGCCCTACGACCCAATCGATTTTGCGGCCAATCTGTCAGGCATCCTGACGACGCACGCGGGCACGATCGATTTCAGTTGGACGATGAAAGTGGCCAACGCCGACGGCCAGACTGTGTTTCGGAAAGAAGGGAAGGCGACGGACGCCGGTGGCATGCTCTCGGGAAAGTTCCCCTTTTCGGCCAGCCTCACTCTACCAGACAATCCGGGGACATACACACTGACGATCAACGCCACGGACAACTTGTCGACGCAGATCACGTCATTCACTCGCCCGTTGACGGTCAAACCTGCCGAGTTCGCTTTGGTTGGCCTTCGGTTCTACCGCGACAAGGAAGGAAACGCACCTTCGGCCGCAGGTGGCGCCGTCGGGCAAATGCTGTTCGCCAAACTGCGTGCCATTGGTTTCGACCGCACGCTTAACCGAATCGAAGTCGCCATGACGGCGCAACTGTTGGACAAGGATGGCAAACCCGTGCTGCCGCGATCCATCACGGCCGAAGGGGCGACCGACGATGCAGAAATCGTGAAGCAGTCGCCCTATGTGGAATTCGACGCACAACTGCCGTTGCAGCAGGCCGGCGACTACACGCTGCGGATTGTGTTGCACGACAAGCTCGGGAACAACTTCACCAAGCACGAAGTTCCCATTCACGTGGCCAAGCAATAGAAGAAATCACGAATCGCGCGAAGCGCCGGCTTCGGGAAAGGCCTTTTATGCATGCAACGTCGTTCTATCGCATCGCTCCCTTCGACTCGCCGAACCGACGACTGCTTGCCGTTGGATGCCTCGCCGCCTTGCTGATCGTCGGCCTGCCATCACAGGACGCACACGCGGGCGAAGATGAGTTCATGAACCGACTGGTACGTCCGTATTCCAGTCAGCGCATCGTGTGCTTGGATGTGGGCGAGTCGTACCGATTTCAACTGCGTGATGGAACGACGCGTACCATTCGACTCGTATCCGCCGAGGACAAGCGTGACACGGTCATCGGCCTTGTCCGCCAAGCGACCGTTCGTGTGGCTGTGGATGGCCAGCCACTTGAGCTGTCCTGTATGCCCTACACCATGCCCACTGAAATAGGACACCTGCGACTTCAAGCGGATCTGACATCTGGGTGGGTTGAAGAACTGCCGGGACGCGTTCAATTCTCGATTTGGGACGCCCGAGACCCAATCGTCGACACGAACCGATTTTGCTTTCCCATTCGGCAATACCGTATGTTCTCGCACGCGCTGCAGGCGTACAACGAGGTCGTTCACGCAGGCAAGGCCGACGGTGATCCGCAGGGCGGCCGTTTCTATCACGGATACGGATTCGACCTGGCCGGCTACGAAGGACGCGAGACCGTTGTCGCGTGCACCGACGGCAGGATCGTTCAGCTTTGGCCGAACGCCGGCGATGCCAGTTCGGTTGTCATCGAAGGCGCGGGCGGTGTCGTCTGGGAGGCCGCTCATTTGGATTCCGCCGCCTCCGGTCTTCGACTGGGGCAAACGGTTCGCCAGGGACAGCCCGTCGGGATTCTGGGAAAACGTGGTGCCTCCGGCAACTTCGCGCATCTGCACGTGGGTGTCTTCCCGTCAAAGGCTCATCTAGACGCGCACACCCGCACCCAGCGTCTCAACCTGTATCCTTGGCTGGTAACGGCCTATCTGCAGCAGACACCGCAACGTATGTTCGCGATCGCGCGACCACATCACACCATACGAACCGGCGAGTCGGTTCAGTTCGACGCCGGTCGCAGCATTGCCCTTGATTCGAAAATCGTCTCCTATCGGTGGGAATTCCACGATGGCGAAGCGGTCGAAGGCATCCGGGCGACCAAGCGATTCGATCAGCCGGGCGTCTATATCGCCACCTTGCGCATAGAAGACGACGGAGGCAGAGAATCGATCGATTTCTGCAAGGTCAAAGTCTTTACGCGAACCGCCCCCGAAGCAACGATGCCTTCGATTTTCATGACGCACACGCCGACCAAAGGCGGGACGGCTCCTTGTACCGTAACCATCCGCTGCTGGACGCAGTCCGAAACGGACGCGCCGATGCAACTGGATTTCGGCGACAGCTACTATCGCAGCGTGTACCACTCGTATGCCGAAGTCACACACCAATTCGACACTCCCGGCAACCACGTCGTGACGGCCAAGGCTACCATCGACGGCCTCCCCGTGATGCAACGCCAGTGCATCCACCTCGACGAATGATCCGTAATCAGCGCGCTGACTTCCCAAGGGCCTACTGCGAATCCCGGCTGGCCTCCCGAAGGACGCGAGTCACAATCGGTGTTTGCATCGACTGGGGACTGGTAGCTGCTGTTTGCTGCGGTGGGAAGGGGACGCAGTGCAGCCAGAACCGCAACGGTTTCGTCTCGGGGCGCCCGTTCGCGTCACGTGCTGCAAACTGACGGTAGACTTCGACGGTGCCCTCGGCGGAAACGGAAAGATGATCCTCGGTATCGCGAGCGAAACCGTCGACCGCGATGGCCAGACACCGCCGGCGGCCCATCACATGCGCCCAGCCCTCTGGCGCGGCACCGCCGTCTGATTGTCTCGGCCCGAATACGAACGGCTCCAACTGATCCGGCTTGCCGCGCAGAACTTCCCAGGTATGGAACAAACCTCCGTCGGCCTGCCGAGAAGACTCTCGAACGTGTGGACCTCCGTCGAGACGCGTCTGTTGTCCGGAACGCAGCGCAAGATACACAAGACTGGTTGCTCCGAAATCGACCAACGTCGGAGCTTGCCGAGTTGGTTCGTGCAGGTTTGTTTCGAGCTTCGCACCCGCGCCGGCGAGTTTGCCTTGCGGATCGTCGATTCGCCAGTCCACCTCGACCCAACTCTTGAAAACTGGAAATACGAGGTCGACGGTAGACCGAACGTTCTCAAGCTCCGGATCGGTTTCGACAAACTCGAACCTGAGCCCTACGGCCAACGGTCCTTGCCGAATCACCCGTGCACTCTCGCGGCCCGTCGGGTTGCCGCCGAGCGAGTGATCCGTGCCGTCTCGGTCTCGCAAGAACAGGCCAGTCGAATCGGGTCGCAGGTATTCGAGATCTCCGGCATGGACGGAACGCAGCAGACCCTTCAGGTTCCGCTGGACGCTCCACGTGATGTACGGATCGTTGACGATCTGAAACGCGTCGTCGGATTCGACGAGCTTGTGGCCGCGCGTGCGGTTTGGCCCTTCGGGAACGTCGCCACCGTATTCCACCTCGTAGACCAACGACTGATACGGCAACAGATTCACGGGAAAGTCAAGCCACCACTTTGCGACGTTGTCGCCTTGTTCGGCCGTTCGGAATTGGGCAAGCACCGGCTTGTCGTCACTCAGTAAACGGAACGTCGTCTCACGCGGAACAGGCTTAGCAAGTGTCAGTTGCACGGCCACGGGAAACTGAAACCGTCGAATCCCAGCCGTTTCGCGAAGTTCGACTGCGATTCGTTCCTCCGCCTGAACCCCGACGGCGTCTGTGGCCGCGATGGCACAGCAAAACAATCCGGCAAACCCTATCTGAAGATGTCTCATTGCTAAGTCCTTCAATAAGCGGAGGATTCGAGGCTCTCGCCGACACAGTCGTTTAACCCTGAGTCGAAGGCGACGGTCGTGGCACGTGGAGCCGCCCACCGCGACCGTCGCCTTCGGCTCAGGGTTAAACGGGCGAGTCCCGAGAATCCGATGACACCCGACGGCTAACGCGCCTTCCCGGTTTGACACAATAGTTTGCGCCACACCATTACATGCCAAATGCTCGTGCCCGTCAAAGGCATTCCGCCGTTCGTGCCGATGATCGAGGCCACGTTTGCTCGATTCTGTCTGGCACGAACGTTAGAATGTCCTTTGTCGCCAAACTTACGACCGGCACAATGGCATCTTCGTTTTGGGTATCAACAAGCTCCAACGGAGGGAATCCCAATGACCATTCGATCAGTAGCAGCCACTGCAGTGATCTCGATTTCGGCCTTCGCAACGTGGCTGCTCGCGCCTGGCTTGAGTGGCGGAGAGAGCCTCGCCCAATCGGAACCCACAGCCGTCTGTTTGACAGATTCCGCAACCGAAGACGACTATCCCGCCGCGGCAAAGGCAAACGATGGGACGGTTTGGCTGGCGTACGTCGAGTACAAACCGGGCCAGCCGATCTACCAGGAACAGGTACGCCAACGCCGGTTCGATTCGCTTATCACGCGCGGCAACGGCGACCGGATTCGACTGAAACGCTTCGACGGCAGTTTGTGGCACCCGGCCATCGACGTGACCGAAGGCGGATTCGACGTGTGGCGGCCTACGGTGTCGGTCGATGGCGACGGCTCGCTGATTGTCGCCTGGGCACAGGCCGTCAATGGCGACTGGGAGATCTTCTGCCGCAAGTTCACGCCGGCGAAAGGGCGATCAACCACCACGAAAGCTGACACTGAGCAGTGGTCGGACGTCGTCCGAGTGACCGAAGAGGCCGGTTCCGATTTTCACGTGGTTTCGACGACCGATTCAAACGGGACCGTCTGGTTGGCTTGGCAAGGCTGGCGCGAGGATAACTTCGATATTCATGTGGCTTCGATTGGCGAAAACGGTACGATCCAATTCACAAAGGTCATTCCGAATACGAAGGCAAACGAATGGAGCCCCGCGATCACCGCCGATGCAAGTGGCAATGTGTTCGTCGCCTGGGACACTTACGACAAAGGCGACTACGACGTGCGGCTGCAAGTAATCGGCAACGAGCCAAAGACGGTGACCGTGGCCGGTTCGGCCCGGTTCGAGGCTCGTCCCTGTCTGGCGTGCGATGCCGAAGGTCGGTGTTGGATCGCCTACGAGGAAGGCGACGAACAATGGGGCAAGGACTATTCGATTCCTGTCGAATGGGGACGGAATCGCGGCGAAGTCGACCCAGGCTACGGTCTGTACGTTAATCGCACAATCAAGGTGAAGTGTCTTCACAAAAATGGCAAACTGCTGCGTCCGGCCAAGCGGCTCGAACAGGTTTTTGGAGAAGACTTCGTGGGCAACAAAAGCCTGCCGCGGTTGATTGGCGACAATCGCGGTGGACTGTGGCTGTTGTTTCGCCGCCATCCGAAACCAGGCAAAATCAGCGGAGGCGAAGCGTGGAATAGCTACGCGGTTCGCTACGACGGCGGCGGTTGGTCCGCCCCCCGGACGCTGCCCAATTCTTCGAATCTGATCGACGTCCGGCCGGCGCTGGTGTCGTTGTCGCAGAATGTGTTGGCGGTCTACAGCAGCGACACCCGCACTCGCACGCAGGATCGGAAGCAGAGTGACCTGTTCGCGTTGGATTTGGAGATCGCTGACGAAGCGGCGAGTCCCGAACAACTGCAACTCGTCCCTGACGAATCCGCCGACCAGGCAAAGGTCGCCGTTGTGCATCCGAACGAGACGGCCGACGTGGCTCGCATGCGCGATTTTCGCATCGAGATCGGCGGCAAGACGCTGCGGTTGTTGCGGGGCGATTTCCACCGGCACACCGAATACACGGCGCACCGAGACGGCGACGGATTGCTGGAGGACAGTTGGCGTTACGCTCTGGACGCCGGCGGACTCGACTGGCTGGGCAACGGCGATCACGATAACGGCTACGGCCACGAGTTTCACTGGTGGCAAATCCAAAAATACACCGACTTGATGCACAATCCGCCGGGCTTCGTGGCGGTCCAGTCATACGAACGCAGCAACCGCTTCCCTGACGGCCATCGCAACGTAATCATGCCTCGTCGCGGCATACGGCCGCTGCCCCGCGGCAGCCTGAAAGGAACGCCCGAAGAAGGCACGCCGGATACCAAGTTGCTGTACGATTATCTAAAACGATTCGGCGGCATGTGCGCGTCGCACACCAGCGGCACGGGCATGGGTACCGACTGGCGCGACAACGACCCGGACGTCGAACCGGTGGTCGAGATTTTCCAGGGATGCAGACAGAATTATCAGAGTTACGAGCATCTTGGTGCCCCGCGGGCCGCTCCGAAGACGCCAAAGCCCGGCCGTCACGATGCCGGTTATGTCTGGAATGCGCTGGCCAAGGGGTATCGGCTGGGCTTTCAGAGCTCTAGCGACCACTTCAGCACCCACATCAGCTACGCAATCGTGCTGGCCGAAGACAGCTCGCGCGGGGCCATCATCGACGCGTTTCAGAAGCGGCACTGTTATGGAGCCAACGACAACTGTCTACTGATCGTCCGCTCCGGCGATCATTTGATGGGAGACGTTTTTCAGACGAACCAGCGGCCGACGCTGGAAATCTCGGTGCACGGCGGGAAACCCATCGCCAAGCTCCATGTCATCCGCAACAACAAGTACGTGTACTCGACGGAGCCAAACAAGATGGAGTTCGACCTGCGCTACACGGACGCCGATGCCGAACCGGGCCAGTCGTACTACTACGTCCGTGCCGAGCAATCGGACGGCAATCTCGCCTGGGCATCGCCGCTGTGGATTGACTATCGCCCGTAACGGGCATCGGGAACGCGTAAGCGGGAACCGCCCCCACCGGGGTCTACGTTCATTCGCTGACTGTGTCCCAGCGCAATGCCGGACCGTCAAGGACTATGGCGAGATGGTTCAAGACATCCCGGCCGATGACACCCCGTGTGTCTTCCGTCAGCAAATACAGACCGCGGAAAGCCCTTCCCAACAGGAGCACATCCAGGATGACTCCGTGAGCAAGAGAGCGGCTTCCGTCGAAACCCATTAGCTCGTATCGCTGGGTTGAATCCGTGGCGACACCCAGTTGGCCAACGGCGTTCGTAGGCAGGAGGGTAACGTCGGCACCCGAATCCAACAATAGCTCAACTCCGCCCACCAGTTCACCGGATTCAGGAGACCGCAGATCTACCTGTACCACGGGGGCAGGTGGATCGAAATTCGTCGTGTCGTACTTACGCATCGTTTTCCACCACCTTCACCTGCTTGGCAAAGTCTCCGATCTGACTTCGATCGACAAGTCGCGGGCTGTGGATCTGCAAGGGGCGTTCAGCGACCTCGCTGGGCACGACGACGAAGACCTGAGCGTTTTCGGGTAGCCGAGTGTCGTCGGCAAGCCGGATCTCGCCGTTCACGACAACGCCCTCATACGTTCTCACCGTGGACATGGAAACTCCCTCAACTCTTCCCTGTTTTCTGCGGCAACCGTCTTTCGTTCATTATCCGTACGACGGACGGATTCGAAAAGCCTATTTTCTGATGGCGCATACTGTGTTACGGCTCCATTAGTCTTCTCACCAAGCCCACCACGCGATCTTCTACACCGGGTTTGAACGGCCCGTGGAAGCCGAAATACTTCATCGCGCCGGCCGCTTCGTAGCCTCCTTCGGCCAGCACGCGCTCGGACGGGAGATACGCGAAGACTTCGTTCGAGTAGCCCGCAACCCATAGCCGTTGGCCCGAGAACTCCTTGCGAAGCCGCAGTGCGTAATCGACAACCGTCTCACCCGACAAAACGACAAGGGATAAATCGTCGCCAAACCGGACTACTTGCACAGGGCATGCGTATGATGTCTCCAGTGAGCCCTTAATAGCGATCCGTTTCAGCAAGACCTCGGTCAGTCGCTGATCGTACACGTTTCCCTGGCCACGCCGCTTCTCGAGCTCTTCTTGTGTTGGAGGATCCACAAACGGCAAATCAACCCGTTCGAACGCCACAGTCAACGGGCTTCGGATCCGATGCAGGTTGCCGGAACACAATTCATCGACGGCGTTGGCCAATGATTTCCCGTGTTGTTCGGCCAGTCTGACTTCGCCGCGGCGCGACGGGTTGATGTCCCCGCCGCAGCCCATCATGAACATCGCCATCGCACCGGGATGCGACGCTTCGAAAGCGATCTGAGCAAAGCCAGCGTAATCTCCGTTGAATTGATAGAAGTCGCCTACCAGTGTTGCCGTGTGGCATGCATAGCCGAACAAGGCTGCCAGCAGCCGGCCGTTTTCATCGTTGACGCGCAACACGGGCATCGTGTGATCAACCGGGCCGTCGGGATTGTACCGCGTTCGGCGATTCGCCGCGAAAGTCACCTCGCCCACACCGTAAGCCAAATCGGCTGGTCGCATGTTCTCGCACGCGTTTTCGATCAGTTTGACCAGCTTGTCCTCAAGCGTTTGTGTGTATGCGCGCACGTCGGCTTGGTGTTGGTCGTTCAGTGGGTACGTCACCAGCGCCCCATCGTTCACGCGCGTTACCGGGCCGGAATGGGTGTGCGAGAAGTTGAAGACCATTCTCTCTCGCTCGATGCCGGTGGCCCGCTGCACACGCTTTCCCACCCCGTCCGACGTCTCTCGTCCGAAATTATCGCCGATCAGGTCTAGCGTGACGATCACCACCCGCTGGCCGCGTTGGTCTTCGATCGCCAAAGCCTTGGCCCAGAGCGGGTGCAATGTTCCTTCCGCCGGGTGTTTTCGGGCGGCATAGCCAGCCATCCAGAGCGGCCTGGCCGGCGTGACATCGGTCCGCGCCATCCCAACCCGCCACTCCGCCGCCGAGCCCAATGAGTTGCAGAGCACAAGAAGTCCAACGATCCACAGCGTTCTTGTCTTTCCCATATTCAATCTCCCCTTTTTGTCAGCCCGGATCCGCACAGGACGGTGAACGAAATGACAGGAAACTGGCCTGTCGACACGCACGCGAGTTGTAGGGTGGGCCAAAGCGGGCCACTGCCTATCCTCCTCGCCTCGCCGAACAATCAACCAAGTTCCAAGAACGCCGAATCGCCAACAACCGAGCGGCGGCCCACCAGAAACCGCTATCCATCCGGATGGCCTCGCATCGCACAGGCCATGCACGGGAGTCGCCGTCCGCGTCGTTGGGCATGATGCGGCCGGATTGCCGGTCGAACGCGGATCCCGGTGGGCCGCCGCTCAGTTTCCAACAACTTCAACGCGGCTGCCAATGGTAATGTTCCCTGCCGGGCAGAACGAAACGAGATGGCTCGCTTGGGCCCACCCTACGCGTCTGCCCGGCGGCAGGCGTGTGTAACCTCCATTACAGTTAAACACTATGCAAGCCTGGTGCAAGGTATGCACGCCGCGACACTCATCTTGGAGGACGGATTGCCAATGTGTCAATCCGTCCGTGCAATACCGCCGCGTCGCCACCAGCGGGGCGATCCGCTATAATGGTATCTTTGGGCCGTCGAACGCTCTGAAGATGCTCCGCCGAGAAGCTTTCCATGTCCTCCGCCGAGTCACCGCAATTGGATCTCGTTGAGTTGCCGGAGACGCTTCGAGATTCGTTTTGGGACCACGATTTCGGCCAACTTGACTGGCGGAAACATCGTGACTTCATCATTCGTCGGGTTCTTGAGGCTGGGTCATGGGCGGCCATCTGCTGGCTCCGCTCCGTGGTGGACGACGTGGGACTGCGAGATTGGTTTGACCGGCATCAAGGCCGGTCGCTCAGCACCAAACAGCTTCGCTTCTGGCAATTGATCTTAGACATTCCATCCGAACGCGTGGACCAATGGCTCGCGTCCCCAGGGCGAAAGATCTGGGAAGGAAGACTGCACCGATGAATCTGCATTCCGATGTGCTACCGTCGGAACAGCAGAACGCTTTGCGTCAGCTTGGTCGGTGAGCGTTTCGTCAGTTGCCTATCTCCCTGAGCTGTCTAGGTTGCTGCGCGCGGGTGCCCATCTCGCAGGAGAAGCTCTGGAATTCTCATGAATTCCCTTCTCCCGGTGTCCGGTTTCTCGCTGAATGTCGTTCTGACTATTGAACTGGCCTGACAAACGACTTCTCTCGATTCTGCGGAGGCGACGATGAGACTCTTCACTAGACAATTCGACCGGAAACGAAAGAACGGCAATCGAGGTCTTCGGCGATCCCTGGCTCTTGAATCCCTGGAAATCCGGCAAATGATGGCCGCCGACATCGGCTTGTTCGACGGCACCCTGATGATCGATGGCACATCGCAGAATGATGTTGTGGAGATCGACTACCATGTGTCAAACGTCCAGACGCGCTTCGGTTCCTGGAGTATTCCCTACCTGTCGGTCGAGCACGGGCACGAGAATGCCAGCGGGAATTTGGTGATCGACGGTACTGAATATTTCTCGCCCTTTGTCGTCAAGAGGATCGAATTTGAGGGCAAAGCCGGTAATGACGTTTTTCACAATAACACGTGGACTGAGTCGTTCGCTTTCGGCGGAGCCGGCAATGATGTCCTCCAGGGAGGCCAAGGCACAGACGTGCTCGAAGGCAACGCGGGCCATGATTCTCTAACGGGCGGCAAGGGCGACGATGAACTCAAAGGCGGCTCGGGCAACGATAGCCTCTATGGCGAAGCCGGCAACGACACGCTCGATGGCGGACTCGGATCGGACAAGCTGTTCGGTGGCCAAGGTCACGACTTGCTGACAGGCGGCACTCAGAATGATTTCATCAACGGCGGTGCCGGAGTCGATCGCGTCAAGGATCAGGTCAAGTACAACGCTACGGTGAAGCTTGTCAACAGTCTATTGTCCGTGAAATACGCCGCCTACACGGAATACGACCCGCTCAATTCGATCGAGCACGCCACGCTGATCGGGTCCAGTGGCGACAATGTGCTGGATGCCACAGAGTTCTACGCCGGTTCGGTCACTTTGATCGGAGGCGCCGGCGATGACGTCCTCAAGGGCACTGGTAAGGACGACTTGCTGGTGGGCGGCACGGGTAACGATGTGCTCCGCGGCGGCAAAGGCTCGGACACCTTGTACGGCGACATGGGGAATGACGTGTTGACCGGCGGTCCCGGCGCGGACCATTTGTTCGGCGACTACGGTCACGATCGTCTGGAGGAGTACGTGTCCGAGGAAGTGACCCTGAGCAACAGCAAGCTGTCGATCAAGACCGGCGGCTTCTTCGGGCTACAGGAAACCGACGACCTGCACTCGATCGAAGAAGCCGAGCTAACCGGCAGCGGTGGGGACGACAAGATCGTCGCCGTGGCCTTCAGCGGTGACGTGACGCTGCGGGGCAAGGGAGGGGACGATTTCCTCATGGGCGGTAAAGGCGACGATCGGCTTTACGGCGGTTGGGGCAACGACAAGCTGTTCGGCATGTGGGGTAACGACGGTCTGTTCGGTGGCGACGCCGCCGATGTTCTCACCGGAGGCTCCGGCGCCGACCGGTTCCTGTGGCAAAAGGACGACGCCATCCAGGACAAGAGTGCGGAGGATGCACGGATCAAGTTCATCGACAGCGACGGCGTAACGATCAACTACGATGGCTCGACGCTCATCTACACCGCGGCGGCGTGGTCGGATGACGAGATCGAGGCGGTCGATGGAGCGCTGGCCGCCCTTCACCAGCGCACCGGCAACACGAAGCTATTGAAAACCTCGTACAACACGGAACTCACTTTCGAACGGATCGGAAGCTGCGGGTGCGGATTCGACGGCTGGAACTCGGGGGCCAAGTCCCGTTTCGCCGATCCCACGTTCGCGAAGGGAGACGCGTGGATTCACCAAGTGGTCTTCCATGAGATCGGGCACAACTGGGACAACGAGAATCCCAACTGGCCCGAGTTCAAGCAGTTGAGTATCTGGACGAAGAAAGACAAGTCCGGCGACTCCAGCTACGAACAGAGCAAAGACGGCAACTGGTACTATAAGAAATCGGCCACGTTCGCCCGCGATTACGGCAAGACGAATCCCAAAGAGGATTTTGCATCGGCCTTCGCCGCCTACTTCATGGACTACGCCGAGGAAGCGTACTCGGGCAATCCGGGGCCGGTCGCCATCTCGGCCAAGCTGCAATTGATCGACGAGTTCCTCGACGACCTGGCCGCCGCGTGAAACGATTCCGTTCACAGCCGACGCAGTCGTCGAACGCCTCGGCCTCGACAAGAATCTCGGCTCCGAATGACGGGAGGATCATCGCGAGGGTCGCCAGCAAAATGGAGCCGGCAAGAGTGATCTTCTGTTTGAGTGCTCTCATTCGATTTCTTTCACGAAGATGTTTGCGAATTCAATCGGGTCGCCGTGGTGTTGTAGGGCGATCGGCCCGCGCTCCGGTACGCCGGGCAGTTGCGCATCCTCGATCACGGTTTCGCCGTTCAGGTTTACGGTGAGCCGGTCGCCGCGCATGGTGATCAAAAAACGATTCCATTTGCCGATCGGGGCATCCGCATTCTTCTTGGGAGTGACTCCGGCTCGCACCTCGGGCGACATCGACTTGTCGCTCCGGTAACCATAAACTTCGCCAGAGCCGATGGGCCAGCACCACATGTTCACCTGGCTCTTGCTATTGCCGCGCAGATAGATGCCGCTGTCTCCCGCATCGGGAACTTCCTCCAGCTTCGGCTGGCCTTCGTCGTCCACGGCCGGTTCGCCATTGGGCAGAATGACCGGTAGCGGCTTGGGTTCCGGCTTACGCGTCCAACGCCAGTCGCAAATCATGGCAAAGTCGCCGTACTCCTTCTCCGACCATAGGTTCTTGTCTTGTGCTTCACTCTTGCCGTCGTAAACCAACCTCCAATCTGTGGGTTTCCAATGGCCGTCGTGACCTGGATCGGCCTTCCATCCATTCAGGTCAGCGCCGGTGTACAGCGGGACGAAGCCTTTTGACGGTTCTGCGATTTCATCGGCACTGGGGTTTGTCGAAGGCAATTCGCAGATCCGGATGTTGCGGAAGTGGCATTCGGAGCCCTCGGACTCCAAGCACAGGTAGCCTTTTCGTGGCGAGCAATCCTTGCCGACGGTAACTTCCTTGTCGTTGACGCTCAACCGCAACACGCCGTCACGGCCCTCCAGGCGATAGTGATTCCACTGCGGCGAATCTTTGGAGCGATCTTCGATCGGGAAACTCCGCGCTCCGGTGCTCGAAATACGGCCGGTAGGCGTCATTGTCGAGCCGAGGACGGGGAAGACGTCGCCGTGCGTCGTGTACCATTCGTTCCTTCCCTTGACGTTGAAACCGTTGTCCAGGATCTGCACTTCCATTCCCCGAGCAAAGGGCGAACCCACCGCCGAGAGCCCATCTCCCCAGACAAACAGCCCCGCGTTTCCGCCGGGCTTCATGTGCCGCCATTCCAGTTGGATGATGAAGTTTTCGTATTGCTTCTCGGTGCGCATCAACCCGGTTGGAATCCCATTCGAAACAATGATCCCATCGCGCACACTGAACGTGTTCGGAGCGACATTGATCGGGACCCAGCCCGAGAGATCTTTCCCATTGAAGAGCGGCTTGAAGTCATCCTCTTCATCGGCCGCGTGCGTGGCCAGAGTTGCCAAGCCGACCAAGGTCAGAAGGACGAGAATCTGTAGAGATCGTATCTCGCGGTTCATTTGATTACCTCCTTTTCCAATTGGTGATTCGTCAGACACCGCCACATTGGCGTCCCAGGATAACCCGAAGCGTTGGCGAGGGAACACCTCGCGGCAATTCCCTCGCTAACGCTTCGGGTTACTAACGGCTGATCGTGTGCAATATTGCGGCGGTTACAAGTGGGAGCATTTATTGTACGCTATGGGAACGTGAAAGGGGCGTGCGGAAACAAATAGGGCTTTCCGGAAAACAGCGAGGGCGGGAGATACCGTTTGGTGGTAGAGGATGATTATGCGTAGCACGCATTGGCTGTGGTGGATGTGGCTTGTTGCTGGATGCATATGCGCTGATTCGGTTGCAGGGCAGTCAGCCGAGGACGGGGCGCAGACTTTGCAGCTTGCCCGACACGCTGCTTCGGCGGGATGCTTCAGCGAGGCGGAGACGCTACTCCGCGAGAAGATTGCCGATCCCGATGCGCCGGCGGTGGACCAGTTCGCCGTGCAACTTGAGATCTTGCGGCGAATTCGGCTGGATTATTCGCTGACGGGGGAGCAACTGCTGCGGCAATTGCGCGAGAGTATCCCAGACGTCACCGCCGAAGAGATGGAACGCTGGCGACAGCAGGGCGTTTTGCAGCATCGTGTGATTGACGGACAGGTGTGCTATTTCAAACGAGCGGCGGGCAATCTGTCTCGCGCTTGTCCCGCGGCGAAGGCCCGTCGACAGACGCGCGTCACGCCGACAGGGACTCGGTTCGATTTGCCCGCACATCTGGCACAGCTCGTTGCGGAAGCGGAACGGATCGGACAGACGCAGATTCATCCCGTCAAGCACCGCATTCGCTATGAGCTGCGAGTGAAGGAGGGGCATCGAAGATTGCGGAAGGGTGCGATCGTACGATGCTGGCTGCCGTTTCCGCAAGAGTATCGGCAACAGACCCAGGTCAAGCTGTTATCGGCCGAGCCCGCGTCGGCCATCGTGTCACCGAACGGCCACCCGCACCGGACCGTCTACTTTGAACTGACGGTGGACGATCCGTCGAACCCGCCTGCGTTCGAGGCCGAGTTCGAGTTTGTGACGGCTGCATACGTTCCGCAACTCGATCCGGCCAAGGTGAAACCGTACGACACGACCGACGAACTGTACCGTGAGTATACGGCCGAACGCGCACCGCACATCGTCTTCACGCCCGAGGTGAAGAAGCTGGCCGCTGAGATTGTCGGCGATGAGACAAATCCGTTGGAAAAGGCGCTGCGAATCTTCCGTTGGGTCTCGAATGAAATCCGCTGGTGTTCGGAGATGGAGTATAGCACCATCCAAAACCTATCGGGGAAGGGAATCGCGGCACGCGAGGGTGATTGCGGGGTACAGGGTTTGGTCTTCGTCACGCTGTGCCGAGCGGCCGGTGTGCCGGCCCGTTGGCAGTCTGGTTGGCAGTCGCTGCCCAACCGGCGAAACATGCACGACTGGTCGGAGTTCTACGTCGAGCCGTGGGGCTGGCTGCCGGCCGACGCGTCGTACGGTTTGCAGGAGCACGCGGATGCGCGCGTGCGTGATTTCTATTGCGGGCACCTGGATCCATACCGTCTGATTGTCAACCTCGACTACGGTCACCAGTTGCATCCGGCCAAGCAGAGCTTTCGCAGCGAGCCCTGCGATTTTCAGCGAGGCGAGATCGAGGTCGACGGGCACAACCTGTATTTCGACGAATGGAGTTGGGATATCGACGTGCGCACCATGCCACTGGATGGCGGGCTCACGAGTGTCGAGGAGGCGCTGGACGCGGTTGTGCCAAAGCAACTACAGGCCGGCAAGATGTCCGGAGCTGTGATCGCCGTAGGCCGTCGGACAGAGGCAGGTTACGAGACCTGGCAAAAGGCTTACGGATTGATGCAGTTTGAACCGCAACCGGCTCCGATGCGAAAAGACGCCATTTTCGACATGGCCTCGATGACTAAGCCGATCGCGACTGGTACGAGCTTGATGAAACTCGTCGAACAGGGCCGCTTGGCCCTGGATGACCCGGTCGGCAAGTATCTACCGGAGTTCAACACGGAGGACAACAAGAAGAAGGTCACCATCCGCCACTTGATGACGCATATGTCGGGCATGCCGCCTTACGTTGGTGCGGCGAGGCAGAAGGTGATCCGGGACGAGGCGGGGAAGTTTCCGTGCCCAGACGCGACGCGCGAGTACATCCGCAAGTTGTCGCTGGCGGCCGAGCCGGGCGAGAAGATGGTGTACAGTTGCCTGAATGCCATTCTCTGCGCCGCGGTGCTTGAAGTCGTCACGGGGCAGCCACTGGACAGCTTCGCGGCGGAACACATCTTCAAGCCGCTGAAGATGGACTCGAGCGGTTTCAACCCACTCGAAAACAAACGCACTCGGTGCGTGCCGAGCGAACGGGCTGCGCATGGAAGCGGCGCAGGCGGGTTCCTGCAGGGCCAAGTACACGATCCGCTGGCGGCAATGCAGGGCGGCGTGTCGGGCAACGCGGGGTTGTTCAGCACAGTTGCGGACCTCCATCGCTATGCGCAAATGATGCTCGACGGAGGCACGCTGGACGGCGTGCGCATCCTGAAGGAGCAGACGATTCGTGACATGACGCGCGTGCAGAATCCCGGCGCCGTTAACAAGTACGGTAAACCAGACCGCCGCGGCTTGCTCTGGGACCTGTATGTCCCGGATCCCGGTGATGCCGGCGTGGATGCGATATTCGCGTATGGGCACACAGGATACACCGGCACCGCGATTCGCATGTATCCCGAGCACGGCGTCTACATCATCGCGCTGGCCAATCGCGTACATCCCAACGACACCGGCAAGGTCGGATCGCTGCGGCGAGCGGTCTGGGAGACAGTTGGCGCAGTGCTGATGGACTGCCCGGCGCCGTAACGCGAATTGGCTGTACCGAGCAGGACGGATCGGCAAACCACCTTACGAAGAATTCCTACAACGTGGCACAAGGATTTGATCCATGCACAACAACTGCCGTTCTTTGACCATCGTGTTGTTTGTCTTGCTGTCGCCCGTCTATTCCGTGGCGGCCGATCAGGCCGAGAAAAGGGTCTCGCTCGAGGATTTCATCCGGGCCAATGTTGCTTCGAAGAAGGAAATCGACGTATTCCTGCACGAGATGTCGTGGGCGCAGTTTGACCCGGACGTTGGATACATTCTGGGCAATTACATGCCGCGGGATGGAGTCGACGGAAGTTCCACGTTCTCCACCGTCCAGCCGGACGGGGCACGCACGAGCTTCATGTACAAAGGCAAGCCTTGCCGCATCAACACCTATGGCAATAGCTTTACCCAGTGCCATCAAGTCAGCGACGGCGAGACGTGGCAGGAGTATCTGGCTGCTCATCTGGGAGAACCCGTTCGCAACTTCGGCATGGGTGGCTTTGGGTTCTATCAAGCCTATCGACGCATGCTTCGAGAAGAGCAGACCGATAATAGCGCTGAGTATGTGATGCTGTACATCTGGGGAGACGATCACGTCCGAAGCCTGCTCCGCTGCCGGTACATGCTGACGGCTTCATGGAACCGAGGCCAGAACGAAAAGGAAGGTCGAGGGCGCATGTTCCATGGCAATTTCTGGTCCAACATCGAGATGAACCTGACCACGGGCGAACTGGAGGAGCACGACAGTCGCATACCTGACCCCGAGAACCTCTATCAAATGACGGACCCGGACTGGATGGTCGAGAATCTGCGGGACGACATGGCTCTGGCAATGAGCCTGTACTCGCGGGGATACGTCCACGAGATCGACGTTGCCAGGCTCAAGCAACTCGGCGGTCACCTGAATTGTTCTCTGGACTTGGACGAGAATCCGCTGCCCCGGTCAACCGTGGCGTCGCTCTTGGACGCCTATTCCTTCGCCGCCACAAAGACCATCTTGAGGAAGGCCCGAGCTTTCACAAACGAACAAGGCAAGAAGCTCATGGTCATCCTGCTGGATCCCTATCGCGTAACCCGCCCTCTCTTACAAGGCGGCACGCGGTACGATCAGGAGATCGTGGATTTCCTCCAGGAATACGAGTTTACCGTGTTTGACATGAACCTGGTGCACTGCGAAGACTACAAGAGCTTCAGCATCGGTGTCGGCGACTATCTCAAACGGTATTACATTGGTCACTACAGCCCCGCGGGGAATCACTTCTTCGCCTATTCGCTCAAAGACCACGTTGTGGACTGGCTAGACCCGAAGCCACTCCCCTATCGCGACACAACGCAGAAGATCATCGACTTCAAGGGGTACCTTCAGGAGTGATGAGCCTCACTGGTTTTCGATCGAGAAATCGTCGATGTAGAAAACGCTTTCGGAAGTGGCGTTGCTGGTAAATCCAAGCCAGGTGAGTTGTTCGAAAGCCGGGGTGCCGTTTGGGATTTGCTTGAATTCCTGAGGTGGCTGACCGGCAGGAGTGACGGTCAGGTTCCACTTGCCGGAATTGCCTTTCCCAAGGTCGGCTGCGATTGCGAAATGTACCCACTTGTCTGCTGGTAATTCGCAAAGCGTCTTGCCGCCAACGATCAGTCGGTTCTGGACGATGTTCAACGAAGGGCCGACACGATAGGGCGAACTCCGCCAATCGCGCCATTCGTAGTTGATTTTCACTCGGGGCTCGACGAGCAGGTCGAGTTCGCAGACCGTCGTGCCGGTCTTGTGTCCCGGTGAATAATAGAAATGGGGATCGTAGGAAAACTTCAGACCTGGGGCATCTACAACCTTGAGAGATTGCTCGCCCGTAGCCGCCCTTTCCGTGGTGACTTCGATCCCGTCGCCGCGGCCTTCCACGTGAGTTTGAGCCATTCGCGGGCGGCTCCCGGCGCGTGTCTTTTCAAAGTCGTCGTGGATCGCCACGGGCGGCGGTCCCGGGGCCAATTCAATCGACGGCATCTCGGCCTGGGCCGCCTTCTCGATCCATTTCGCATCGCCGTACACGCCGGCCTCGCTGTAATCGAAAGGCTTGAAGCCGATCTTGAACGCCGGCGAGTCGGGCTTGAGGCGATAGTCGTTGTTCTCGGCATCCACGAACAGCGGATCGGCCATGACGGAGTGTTGGTCATAGCCGAGTTTCTGCCAAGCCTCCAGATCCATACCGGCGAAGGTTACGGGATCTCCAATCGCGTTGAAGTAGCAGTTGTTGTCGACCTTGGCCCGGATGCGATTCCAAGGACCGCCAAACAAGGCGCCCGTCTTCCAGTACACAATATTGTGCTCGAGCGTGAAGGAAAGATGGTCCTCCACGCGCGTCGCCGCAATTTGTGGATTCTCGCTGCAGACCAGGATGTTGTTGCGGACCACGTTCTCTTTACCGTAGTGCTGGTGGAAACTGCCGGTCTTGGTGTTGTAGACCAGATTGTTCTCCATCGTGATGCCGGTACTGCCCTCGTCGGTATACAGTCCCCAGCCGCCATATGAATAGGCGTAGATGTCGTGAAAGATGTTGTTGCCGATAACCGTGCCCTCGGACGGTCCCAACGTGTAGATGCCGCCCATGTCGCTCAGCACGCCATGCCCCAGGTGATGCACGTTGTTGAAACGGATACTGTTATTCTTGGCGAGGCCTTCGCTGTATCCCCAACGCCAGCCGGCGGAGATGCCGGTGTAGTAGAAGTCGGCGATGTCGTTGTGAGTTACCATGTTTTCGCCGCTCTGTCCGATCCAGACGCCGACCCCCTCCATGTAGACCCGTCCGCCATGGTGGATGATGTTGTTGTCCACCGTGATATGATGGGTCCGCTCGGCCAGGTTTCCGCGGATTCCGCTCTCGCCAATGCGAACACCGCCGGAGCCAAGGTCGGCCAAATAGCACTGGCGGATCAGGCAGTCTTGGCAGCCGCGGCGGAACCAGACGGCGTAATCGCCCGTGTGAAGAACCTCGCAGTCGATCATCGCCACGTTTCGCGCGCCATCCGCCAAAACAGCCGCCTCGGTCACAAAAGCGGCTTGGTACGGGGCATAGCCGTGCGCCGGCAGCGGGTACGAATTGTGCTGGAACGAGAGCCCTTCGAGCGTGACATGTTCGACAAACTGTTCTTGTTCCGGTTTTCCCTGGATCACTACCAGTTTTTCGGCGACGGGGGCCACGACCTGGGCCTTCGTCATGTCCTGTCCGGGAAGCGGCATGTAGTACAACGTGCCTTCGCGGCTGAGGAACCACTCGCCGGGCGCGTCCAACGCGGCTTTGAAATTCTCCAAATGGAATCGCGTGTTGACCGGCCAGCCTGAATAGCTCTTGAGTTTTTCGCCGACCGTGATGATCGTGTTGGCGTCGAGGTTGATGTCGGCGAGGAATCGACGGCTGATGCACCACTTGTGGAAGGCGACGAGCGTGACGTCGTGGAGTTCGGCGTCGCTCAGCGCCTTGAGCGGTTCCAGCGACTTGGCCGGAACTCCGGTGGTGCGGCGGAACTGGCCCTGTTGGCCTTCGGCAGGAAATTCGAAAGTGTCGCCCATGTAGTCGTAGAAGCGGTTGGGCGTCTTAGCTCGAACCGCGCGCACACCATCGACGACCAACTGCTCGAAATGCCATTTGCCGGCGGCCGCTTCGGGGATTTCCGTCTTCCAGATTCCGTCTTCTGCGGGTTGGAATCCGCTGATCACCTTTCCACCCGAGATGACGGGCGACGCCCCCGGCGCAGTTTCGTAGGTGATCGGACACGACTCCGTGCCGCTGTCTTTCGGCGTGAGCACAAGCGGCTCGGTAATCGAATAGACACCGTCGGCCACGATGACGCGGACGGGTTCTGCCAGCGGGCCTGCCGATTTCCACTCGCGGATGATGTCTCGGGCGCGGGTTAGCGTAGCGACGGGGCCGTCGGTCTCATCGGAGTTGGGCTGGCTGTGTTGCCCGGCCCAGGCATCGTTTCCATCTGGCGAGACGTGAATCGTTCGGGCGACGACGGGTTGGCTTGAGACTAGCAATCCGAGAAGGATGGCGGCAAGTGGGGTGATGTAGTTTCTCATGTTGATCGACCGTTGATTGTGTTGAAGTGGAAAGGTGCCAAGGATTGAGTGAGGTTGATTCGAGTGACCCGTATTAGGATAACAAGTGTCGAGCCGAATTACATCTGCCGGCTTCCGCCGCCACGAAATGGAATGTTTCGAGATTAAGCGTCAAAGCCGGTCATCGTGACCCGAAGCGTCAGCGAGGGAACGGGCGTGTCTGTATGCATCCCTCGCTTACGCTTCGGGTTACGATCTCGTTCAAGGTGGCGCCGTCCAAATAGCCGCCGCGCAGACTCTTATGCGCAAAGAAAACCCTGCGACACGCATGCATCGCAGGGTTTCGTGAATGGGACGCCGATACACGTTCGACGCGTCTTGCATCCCCGTTTTGATCGAGGCGCCCGGTAGTCTCCAATGAATCCCGATCAGCAAAACAAGGCCCTTGGCTGGACTGACGACCCCTGCGTGTGTCGGCTCTCCTGAAATTCGGAGGCCTTAGCGTTGCTGGCCCGTCCAGCGCCCGCCCCATTTTGCGCCAATCGAATTCCGTCGTACGCTCCTCCTGATTCGTGCCGCAGCTTCCGGCACGTCGGATTCGCGTACGATTCCGTGTGCCCTGAGGCCTAGCGTCGGCCTGTTCCGAACAGAGAAAAATAATCCATGACGATCTCCTCTCGTTCCGGTTGAAACGGTTTACGACGACTGGCTCCGCTGCCAAATCGCTCGCGGGTTTGTCAACTCCCGCTTCAATAGTTGTTACCCGGTTTCGAGACAGGTCTTGCGCGGAAGGCACAAGAAAAAAACAAAACCCTGCGATGTGTGTCGCAGGGTTTCGTGAATGGGATATGCGAAGCACGCTCTGCATGCTTCGCACGTCCACGATCGAGGCGCCCGATACGATCCAGTGGATTGAAGTTTAACGGAATGAGCCTCTTGGCTGGACCGACGGCCCTCGTTTGTCTCGGCTCTCCTGACGTTCAGAGGCGTTGTCGTTGTTGGCCCGTCCAGCGCCAGTTGCATTCGGTGCCATCCGCAGTACCGTCTCGTTCTCCTCATGGACTATGCCGCCGCCGCTATAGCGGATTCGCGTGCGAGTCAGCGTGCTGTGAGGCCTGCCGTAGCTGGTCCACGTATAGCCTCGAACTCGGTGAACGTTGCCAAACATGTCGCGTTCGATCCGGTTCACATAACGGCGCGAGCCCGGATCGACATGGTTCCGGTGCGGATCCAAGGCACTGGCCCGAACCTGATCGCGATCTGTCCGGACCCGGATCTGGCCTGTGTAGGGATCGCGGTAGATGCCCGTGACACGACTGCCGCTGTCCCAAACCGTCGGGTTGTGCCGAGGGTACGGCCTGGGGCTGGGCCAAGGGCTAGGCCAATCATTAGGCCAGGCAAACGCATTGCTGGTTGCCAAAGTGCCCATCACAACCAAGCCGGACAGCAGACCTAACGTCAACCTGCTCGAAAAAGAAAAGTGCCGCTCTTTCATGTCGATCTCCCTTCATTCCAGTAGAAACGATTTGCAGTGATTGGCTCCGCCGCCAGATCGCTCGCGGGCCTGTCGCCGCCCGTCTAAATAGTCGTTACCCGATTTTGAGAGCGGTTCTGCAAAGGGAGACGCAAAAAAGCCAAAAATGATTTGTGGTGATCGGGAATCGAGTGCACCCGCGGAGCGCGTCCTTTGAACTGCAGGCGAATGCGCAAGTGCAGCCTTATCTGTTGGTTCAGCTTCAGATTCCCGATGGATCGACGCCCAATGACGCCTCGGTGGACGACCTGGGCGGCGACGGCCGAGCCGAAGTGGCCTGCAAAACGGCCGATGGTACCGTGGACGGAACGGACAAAACGATCGGCGATGCGAACGCGGACTATCGCGACCGGCGGGGATATGTGCTGGACGGGCAGCGGCCGAGTCTGGTCATGTGCCGTGGCTACTATACACGAGCCGTGTTGGCGGACGCGTGACAACCGTGAGTTGAGGATATTCTCCACGACGGTCCCCCCCGGAGTATCGCCTGCCGACGCTGATGCACGACCCGATCTACCGTTTGAGCGTAGCCTGGCAAGACGCGGGCTATAACCAGCCGGCGCATCCGGGATTCTGCTTGGAAAGAACTGCGGCACGAACCGCGACCGATTGAGCAACAGAACTTGGCCAACTGGCCACAAAGTCGCTCATTCGAGACCGACCGAATTCTTCGGAGCCTCGAACGCTGGGACGGAACCACGCGACCACGCGCGATATCACGTCATACCGGCGTCTTTAGAGCAATGAAAGCAGGTGTTCGTCGGATTTCTCGTCTTTAACCTTGTCCTCGTCCGAGCCGCTGAGCTTGGCGAAAGAGGTCCCGGCCCTTGTCTCCTTTCAATGTGTCTTCTGCACCATCGTCCAATACTGTGGTATCGGCGATCAGCAACGATTCGGTCAGGTCGTCCACTCGGTTCTCGTAAGTGTCACCGTTTGTCCAGATGTTGCGGACATCTTCGAGCATCGCTTGGCTGAGCGTAACGAAGCCGCCGATCAGGATGTCGACGTCCTTGCCGCCGTTCAGGTCGTCCTTGCCGGTGCCGCCGATGTCGTAGCGGCGTCCCTTTTTCGGACGCCGTTTGTGGTTGCCGGTGCTGTGAGTGTTTTGCGTCTTGCGTCCGCTCTGGCTGGAGAGCGTGGCGTCGATGATGAAGAAGAATCTCCCCTTGCCGGTTTCCATCTGCAACAAAGCCATACGCAACGGAGCGTTGAAGTCGTAGCGTTGCCAGCGGGGCCGTGCGAGAAAACGCGTGAGTTGTCCACGATGAGAGGCTTCGGAGGCGATAAACCCGGCGGCCTGCGAACAACTCATTCGCCCGCGGTGCATGATGAAGGTCAAGGCCATGCGGAGAACAAAGGCCTGTGCCAAATTGTTGAGCGAAGTTTTTGCGATAAAGGCCTTGAGCGTCGCCGCCGATTCCGTGACGATGATCATTGCGAGTCCTTCCTGTGGCTGGAGAGTTTCTCACTGATTCAGTCATGGGACAGGACTCGTTTTTTTGCAAATACCAGTTTTTCTGCTAGCAACGGCAATAGCGCAACTTCAAAACTCACGCTTCGGGTTACGATGCCGCTACAAACGGTGCAGTCTGAATGAATCAAGGGGGTGTGGACGCAAGACGGGGCCGGTTGACCAGCCACCGCCGGACCGGTAAATTGTGGGATTCTCCGTCTGCAGGATCGCGAAACGGGGACGGTTCGCTGCTTTGGCGGTTCTCCGCCGTCCTTTCTGCAGACCAGCCTCCCCATCGCTCGGCAGCGACTTTTATCTGTACACACGCACAGTTTCCAGCAATACGTCACGAAGGAACCAGACATGACCAGTGAGAAGAAGTACGTGTACTGCTTTGGCAGTAAAGGCACTGACGGCGATGCCACAATGAAGAACCTGCTGGGCGGCAAAGGGGCGAACCTGGCCGAGATGGCCAAACTCGGCCTGCCGGTGCCGGCCGGTTTCACGGTTACAACCGAGGTCTGCACGGAGTTTATGAAAGCCGACGGCGAGTACCCGGAAGGGCTTAAGGCGGAGGTCGAGGCGGCCCTGAAGCAGACCGAAGAATCCATGGGCATGAAGTACGGCGATCCGGCCGATCCGTTGCTGGTTTCGTGTCGATCCGGCGCCCGAATGTCGATGCCGGGCATGATGGAGACGGTCCTGAACGTTGGCCTCACCTCGAAGACGATTCCCGGCCTGGTCGCCAAATCGGGCAACGAGCGATTCGTCTGGGATGCCTACCGGCGGCTGATCACCATGTACTCCGACGTCGTGATGGAGAAGGCCGAGGGGATCGAGCCGAAAGAAGGCCAGGGCATCCGTGTCCAGCTCGAAAAGCTGATGGACGAGGTGAAAGAGGCCAACGATTACAAGGCAGACACGGATCTGACGGCCGAAGACCTGAAAGGTCTATGCGAAAAGTACAAGGCCAAGGTTAAGGAAGTATTGGGCCGCGAATTTCCGGACGATCCCATGGAGCAACTATGGGGTGGACTTGGCGCCGTCTTCAAGAGCTGGAACGGCAAGCGAGCCGTATCCTACCGGCGCATCGAGGGGATTCCGGACGAATGGGGCACAGCGACAAACGTCCAAAGCATGGTGTTCGGCAACATGGGCGACAGCTCGGCCACGGGCGTGGCCTTTACCCGCAACCCGGCGACGGGCGAAAACAAGTTCTACGGCGAGTGGCTCGTCAACGCCCAGGGCGAGGACGTGGTGGCCGGCATCCGCACGCCCAACCCGTTGAACAACGAAACCAAGAACGATCAGAACGAGCACTTGCCTTCGCTCGAAGAAACGAGCCCCGAGCTTTACAAAGAACTGTGCGATATTCGCGCGAAGCTCGAGACGCACTACCGGGACATGCAGGACATCGAGTTCACGATCCAGGAAGGCACGCTGTACATGCTGCAGTGCCGCAGCGGCAAGCGGACGGGCACCGCGGCGTTGAACATGGCGATGGACATGATCGAGGAAGAGTTAATCGACGAAAAGACGACCGTGTTGCGTGTGGCACCGGCCCAACTGGACGAACTGTTGCATCCGATCGTCGATCCGGCGGCGGAGAAAGCCGCCGAAGCGTTTGTCAAGGGATTGCCGGCCGGACCGGGCGGGGCGTTCGGCGAGATCGTGTTCACTTCGGACGACGCCGTGGCAGCCGAGAAGGCCGGACGCAATTGCATCTTGGTCCGTGAAGAGACGAACCCGGAGGACGTCGAGGGCATGCGGGCCGCCGAAGGCATTCTCACCGCACGCGGCGGCATGACCAGCCACGCGGCTTTGGTGGCCCGCGGCTGGGGCAAGTGCTGCATCGTGGGCGCCGGCGATCTGAAAATCGACGCTGCGGCCAAGACGATGCGAGTGGGAGACAAAGCCTTCAAAGCTGGCGACGTGATCACGCTGAACGGCACCAGAGGGCTGGTGTACGAAGGCAAGCTGGCCATGATCGACTCGACGGAAAACCCGCGGTTCCAGAAGTTCATGGAAATGGTCGACAAGTTCCGGACGATGAATGTCCGCACAAACGCCGATACGCCCGAAGACGCCAAGATCGCCCGAGGATTTGGCGCCGAGGGCATTGGGCTGTTCCGCACCGAGCACATGTTCTACGGCGAAGGCGCCGAGGAACCGCTCTTCATCCTGCGGAAAATGATTCACTCCGGTAGCGAAGAGGAAAGAAACGTTGCGATCGACGAGTTGGCCCCGTTCGTCAAGCGTGACATCAAAGCCACGTTGGAAGCGATGGACGGCCTGCCCGTGACGGTCCGCCTGCTGGACCCGCCGTTGCACGAATTCGTGCCTCAGGACGAATCGGTGCGAGCCGACTTGGCCAAGGCGTTGGGGACGACGGTCGAAGAAGTCACGGCGCGCGGCGAGGACTTGCACGAGGTCAACCCGATGATGGGTCATCGCGGCGTACGGCTGGGCATCACCTACCCGTATCTGACCGAGATGCAGATTCGAGCGATCTTCGAAGCGGGAACCGAGCTGAAACAGGAAGGCAAAGACCCGCAACCGGAAATCATGGTCCCGGTAACCTGCGCCGTGAAGGAGCTTGATTTTGTTAAGCCCATTTACGACAGGGTGAAGGCCGAAGTCGGTGGCGATCTGGAAGTACCCTACGGCACCATGATCGAGATTCCGCGGGCCGCGTTGTGTGCTGACAAGATGGCCGAAACGGCCGAGTTCTTCAGCTTCGGCACCAACGACCTGACGCAAATGGGATTCGGCTTCAGCCGCGACGACATCGGCGGTTTCCTCCAAGACTACCTGGACGAAGGGATTCTGGACGCCGACCCGTTCCAGACGATTGACCAGGAAGGCATTGGCCAACTGATTCAGTTCTCTGTCGAGCGAGGCCGCGCCACTCGGCCGAACCTGAAAATCGGAATTTGCGGCGAGCAAGGCGGCGATCCGGCTTCGGTCAGGTTCTGTTTCAAGAACGGGCTGAACTACGTCAGTTGCTCGGCCTTCCGCGTGCCGATCGCCCGACTGGCCGCGGCCCACGCAGCGCTCGAGTAGTCAACGTCGAGATGCGGGTCTACGTAAAGACAAGAAACCCGGTTTCTACCCAGAAATCGGGTTTCTATTTGCGCTCCCAAATCGCCAGGATGTGGTACAATATTTGAGTGGTTCCACGCGGAACCCTCTGGCCATGGCCCATGCCGCCCGTTTTCTCCATACATCGCGAAGGAGTGTCAAATGGAGCTGGTCGCCGGAAGCCTGAACGTCGAGGTCGACGAGTATCTACACGCGGGATATCTCTCCGCGTCTCCTCGAACCTTCAAAGACATGGCAGTTCACAATCTCGAATATGCCAACACCAATTTGATCGACGTTAAGGCAGACTTGAAGCTAAAGAGTATCGACGGCCAGCCCGACCATCAAACCACGGCCGAAGTTCCCGTCGGACCGTCGCCACTGGCGCCCGCCTCGATGGCCAGCGACGGTTTTCTGCTGGCGACGCTGTTCTTCTTCTTCGCTTATCTCATTAGCCTGTACTATCGCCGTGTCCGAAACGTCGAGAAACCCGGATGGCGACCCTGGGTACTGGCCATGATGCCACTGCTGGTGATCGTTGTCGTGTCCTACTGCGCGTTTCCGGTCTATGAAGAGCACCGGCTGAACAGCCTTCCTCCTCCATGGACGGGCGTCCCGGTCAAGGACTACGAGAATCCCGAAGCGGCAACGAAGGCCATCTTGCACGCCCTGGTGGCAAACGCACTTCCGGGAAGCGAGGTGAACGTCAAGGAACTCGCCGCAATCCAACACGAGGTGGCATTTCCCGTGCCGCTGGACGAGTACACGCCCGGGATGTCGTATGCCCGGAAGACCTATGGTCGCGATGGATGGGGACGAGAGTTTCGATTCGATCCGCTTGCCAATGGCCGCTATCGCATTGCCAGTGCGGGCACGGATGGAGCACACGGCACGCCGGACGACATCGTTCTGGTCACAGCCAAAAAGGACGCCGACAATTGGGAGCAGTTGGTCAACGGCGTGTACGTGCGCCGGATGCCCGGCACGGAGGATGCTTACGTTTGTCTCATCCACCAAGTGGCGCATGCCAACTTTCGTTGGAAGGACTCCTTGATGGCTCGCCAGTTGACCGGATCAGGGGCATTCGACATGTTCACCTCCGACGAGTTGTTCAACGCCCACGGGCGGTCGTCTGCGACAACGGAGGAGCATCCCGTTCTTGCTCAACTAAAGGAATACCAGGAATCTCACCCGCTCGAAGAACGGTCGAATCCCTTGTTCTTCGTCCAAATCGCGTCCACAGAGGATGGTTGACGAACCGGCAACCGCAGACGGAAGGCATCCGCCGCCAACCGATGCATCTCCCAAGAGACTGATGCGCGAGGCGTCTTCGCTGGCCCTGATTTTGGGTCTAACGCTGATGGTATCGGCTCTGGAACGGCGCGATCTTGTTCCGTGGCACGACTATCCTTCGTCGCTGCTTCTTCTGGCCCTGTGTCTGTTGCACTGGAGATGTTTCCGCATTGATCTCCGCATCTTTCGGCCTCGGATGCGTCGCTGGGTGTTTCCAATTGTGTTCGCCGTCTTGCTCGTCTCCATGTTGTTGTTTTCCGCAAGAACACCGCTCTCGCCCAAGGCCGGCTACGCTCCGTCGCTTCTCCAGTTGCTTCACCTGATCGTCGTCGTGCCTTTGTCCGAAGAGCTGTATTTCAGAGGATTGCTCCTTGAACATTTGCGCAGGGGCTTCTCTGCCGTTCATGCCGTTGTGCTTTGCACCCTGCTGTTTGGCCTTTTGCATCTGCCGGTCGGTGCCGGACTCCTGGCAGGTGGGCTTTCGCTAGTTGCGTGTTTACTGGTGCTGAAGACCGGTTCGCTGGTCCACGCCGTTCAGCTACACGTCGCGTGGAATGCCGTCACGCAGATTAGCCGCATGGGAGACGACTCGTCGCGATGGCTTTGGGCAGCTACCGCATCCGCCATTATCGCCGCGCTCGCGGTTGGTTCGTTCGCGAGAAGATCGACGCGTGATTCAACTCAATGACCACCTCCAGGCCCGGAAAGCGACCCTGCACGAGGAGCGCGATGGAAGACACCTCTTCGTCTGGGGAGACCTCGGCCAATGGCTTGTCGTGGACGCCGAGGCCGCGAACTTGCTGCAATGCTTCGCCGAACGACGATCGGTGAACGATGGATTGACTGAATACTGTCGCAGCATCAACAAATCCCTCGACGACGTAATTCGGGAAGCCCTGCCGGTTATTGACGCTCTGACGCAGCGGAACATACTCGGCTCGCCGCTGTTTTTGCCGTCGCCTCCGGAAGAGCGTTTACGGGTCTCCAATTTGACTTTCAACATCACCAATCGGTGCAACTTGCGTTGTCCGTGGTGCTACAATCCACGCTCGGAAGACGGCGAAATCCCCGTTGCTGATCTGTTGAACTGGATGGACGGCGGAGCCGAAGCACTAGATCGCGACGCAGCCTTCATCATTCTCGGCGGCGAGCCTTTCCTCGACCAGCAACGATTGCTGGATACCGTGCGGGGTGTTCGCCAACGATTGACCGGCGAGATCCTCGTATCGACCAACGGAACGCTGTTGAGCGAACGAGCCCCGCGCGAACTTGCCGCGGCGGACGCGACCGTACAAGTTTCTCTCGACAGCCCGTTCCCCGAGCGGCACGATGTTATTCGAGGCAGCGGTGTGTTCGAGCGTGCCGTTTCAAACACCAAACGACTGATTGATGCGGGCGTGCATACGGTTCTTTCCATGGTGTTGACGCAGTCGAGTCAACGGGAGCTTGAAGCCTACTTCGACCTGGCCCTTGAGATCGGCGCGCGTGAAGTGCGTTTCATTCCGCTTCGTCGGATCGGCTGTGGCGTTGATTTTTCTGATGCGGCACCAGACTTGTTCAATTGTTTTCAAGCACTCGTGGAAATCCTCCGGCGCAGACCTGAACTGGCCGGATTGCTGCATCGAGATATCTTTTCCATCCTCATGACCGTGTGTCGCTTCAGTCGCCTCCGCAGTAATTGCGGTATCGCTCGTCGATGTCTGTTCGTGGACGCCGATGGAGACATCTTCCCATGCCCGAATCATCGTGGGACTGAGTGTTCTTGCGGCAACGTGCGCACAATGCCGCTTGCTCGATTGCTGGAGAGTTCAGCGGCGCTCAGTAACCTTCGGACTCGATACCACTTCGACAATATGCCCGCGTGTGCACGATGCGCCTTCCGCTACTGGTGTGCCGGGGACTGCCGCGCCGAAGCCCTTGCCATCACAGGCGATCCCGGCGCGCCGTCGCCGTACTGCGACGCGATCAAGAACGTGATGAAGGAGATGTTCTGGCTGATTGCCGATGGCTGGCAGGGATTGGGCAACCGAGATCAACAAATCCGCCCATGGAGCTGAGATTGCTCGTGATGCATTGCAGATTATAATGCGGGGAAGTTCAGCCTTTCCTGGGGAAAACCATGTCACTGCCGTCGGTCGCTTGCCCGCACTGCCAGAGCCACTTGGCGAGTTCTCCGGAACTGGCCGGTCAGGCGGTGAGTTGTCCTCAGTGCGGCGGTCAGTTCCTCATGCCGCTGGCGCCTCCCAAAGCCGAACCAGCAGGCGCCCGTCCCGCCGTACCCAGGGACCCCAATTCCGCGGCGCCAGCCGTCGTTGCTCCGGCCACCTCGGCGTCTGGCGCAACGACGCCTTTGATCCACACAGACGCTGCCGCGCCCACGGCGGGACGCGCGGGACCGCGTATTCGAAGACGCAAGTCCTCCGTTCCGGCTTGGGGATTGGCCGGAATGCTGATCACGCCGGCGATCGTGATTCTTGTCATCGTGCTGCTGGTTGTTGGGCTGAAAGAGAATAAGGAGGCGGGAAAGCGGCTGTTGGGGACATGGGAGGTCGACTTGGACGAGCTTGCCCGCCAGGGGGTCGGCGCCGGATTCCACAGTCGCCAGAGCCCAGGTGACGAACTTCGCGATGCCGGAATTAGAATCGGCATTCGCTTCCAGAAGGACGGACGCGTATTCTTGGCTTCACGCGCCCCGGGCGAGTCGGAGAAGGCGTGGGGAAGCTGGCGAGTCGAACGCTCCAAGAAAACCTCGATGCGCGTCGCGATCAACTGGGACGACGAATTCGGACGCGAAGTCCTCGACATCCGCTTCCTATCCCAGGATCGCTTCAAAGCGGAATCCTCGGCACTCTTTGATCGCAGCACGCTGATCTTTCAACGCCTCGTTCGCTAAGGATGAACGCCAAGTCGGGAGGGCGAAGCTCCCGCTGAGCCGCAGTTTCTCGACAGATTCGGCGGCCCGACGTGATCCAGCGAGAAACCCAGCAGAGCCCACATGTCCAACAAGCCATTTATGCTCTAGAATTCTCCAACCACCATCCATCAACTGACGATCCTCGACAGCTAGATCGTCTTCATGTAGCGAACTCTTGGAAAAGGTGCATCATGCCGGATTGGCAGAGGTTTGCGGAGATCATAAATGACCGCGACAAGTTCCTGGTTACCAGCCATATCCGGCCGGATTGCGACGCGTTGGGCAGTGAGCTTGCCATGGCAAAGATACTCGAATCGCTGGGCAAGGACGTGATCATCGTCAACGGTGACGAGACTCCGCCCAACCTGGCCTTCATTGATCCGGATCGTCGCATCAAGAAGCTTGGCCGGGATATTCAGCCGTCGGAGTTGGAGGATGTCGATGTTCTAATCGTCCTGGACACCAGCGCATGGGCCCAACTAGGGCCGATGAGCGACGTGATCCGTGCGAGTCGGGCCAAGAAGCTGCTGGTGGACCACCACGTGAGCGGAGACGACATTGGTGCGGAGTCCTTCAAAGACTCGACGGCCGAAGCCACGGGGCGTTTGGTGCTGGAAGCGGCAGAGCATCTGGGCGTGGCCGTCACACCGGAGATTGCCGCCCCGTTGTTTGCTGCGATTGCCACCGACACGGGGTGGTTCCGGTTCTCGTCCGTCGATAGCGTCACGTATCGAGCCATCGCAAGGCTGGTCGATGCGGGAGTGCGGCCGAGCGATGTTTACGCCGATTTGTACGAACGAGACACGATCGGCCGGCTGCGTCTGCGCGGCTTGATCCTATCGCGAGTCGAATCGGACCTTGACGGACGGCTGGTACACACGTACGTGCTCAAGGAGGATTTTGCCCGTGCCGGTGCACTGCCCAGCGATACCGAAGACGTGATCAACATGACGCTGGCCATTACGGGAACGGAGGCAGCGGTGATCATGGTCGAGCAGTCGAGCGGAGGCTTCAAGCTGAGTTTCCGCAGTCGCTGCGAACTGGATTGCAGCCAAATCGCCGAACAGTTCGGAGGCGGAGGCCATAAGGCCGCGGCCGGCGCGTTCATCAAAGGCACGTTAGATCAGGTGCAGCCGAAGGTTCTTGACGTTGTGCGCGCGGCCATGTGACGGCATGCAACGGTAGCAATTTTCACATTGACCACGGTTGCCCCATCTGATACAAGTGCTCCGCTCAAATCGGGTACGTATGCCGTTTTCTCTCCTCGTTCCGGTCGCTTGGGACACGTGTCATGGGCTTTGCGGCCAAAGATGCTAGCAAGAAGCTGCCGACAACGCCGTGGGGGCATCTGCCGCCTCGCATGCGCGTGCTGTTCATCACCGGCCTGCACCGCACGGGTGGCTGGCTGGCCGAGGCTTTCGCGTCCGATAGCGCGTCGGAAGTGGTGCTGGAGGAATCCGTAGGCATCGCCAGTGGACTCGCACGATTGCGGGACGAGGTCTTCGACGCGGTGCTGATTAGCCACGAAGGCGAAGGTTTGAACGCCCTGGACGTGCTGGATGCCATCCGTACCGGCAGCAGCGACGAGCAGCCGATCATCGTGTTGGGCCAGCAGAGCGAACAGCAGATGGCGGACCTGTGCTATGAATCCGGCGCTGAAGCCTACATCTGCGTGAACACCACGACCACGCGATCGCTAATCTGGCGAGTGGCACGTGCCATGGAACGGCATCAGTTGCTGGCGGAAAACCGTCGATTGCAGCAAGAGCACCGTCATCGGCTGCAAATGGAACACGACGAAGCAACGCGCTTGCTGGGGCAGCAGCGCACGCTGATCGTGGGCCGAGTCCAAATCGAGTGCGAGAAAGACCAGCCCGCCGCAAAGTCGCAAGTGTTGTCAAAGCTACTGGCCGAGGTAGAAGACAACGCATGCCCGGATCTGCCCGAACCTTTGATCCAACACTACCGGGAGTTGCTGCGAGCGTACGTGATCATGGGCGCCGGCAACTTGACCGAGGAAATGGACATTCTGGCCGATCTGCTGGTGTCTGCCGGCGTCACGGCCGCCGAAGCGATGATGCTGCACTTGCACGTCCTGGAAGACATGATCCGCGGACTAGGCAGTCGCAGCGCGCGACACGTGATGAATCGAGCCGACCTGCTGATTCTGGAAGTGATGATGAATCTGGCGGAAGGCTATCGCGACCGATTTGTCAGACGCGTCCATCCACCGCGTCAACAACTTCTGCCGGGTTTCGCGCAGGTGAGCGACGCGGGCCAGAACTTGCGGTAAGCGGCCGAGAATGAGCCCGCAGAGCGGATTTCACGCCGCCGTTCGCACACTCTGAAAGCGTGTCCCGAGATGCCGTACGATGGCCCTCCGAGTCCGTCGATTTGGGTGATCGTTGCTGCCTCGACGGCCTCGGAGGGCCATCGCACGAAGAAAAGACTCAGCGGGCCTATTTCGCGACACGCTCTGAACGGAACCCGTTCTTCTCGCCAGTAGCCAAGCGGACCCACCTGATCGCGGCTGCCGTAACACCGAGCACCCCGGTGACGCAACACTCTGTAACGAGTACTCTGTACTGCACTCTCGCCTTTACAGAATTGAGCTACCTCCAGACCGGTGCGTAGACATGATCCTCACCAGCCTTCTTTCGACTATCACCATTGCGGCCGGCGTCGTGGCGGCGGATGCGCCGCGACAACAACTGGACCTGAACGGTACGTGGCAGTTTCAGAGAACTGACGATCTCGCGAATCCTCCGCAACCAGAGAATTGGAAAACATGTGAGGTGCCCGGTTACTTGCGGGGAACCGATTATGAACGAGCTTGGTTTCGCCGCACGTTCATCGTGCCCGAGTCGATGCGAGGCAGCCGCATCAAGATTCGTTTTGGCGGCGTGAAGTACAACTCGCGTGTCCTGCTGAACGGCAAGCACGCGGGCGGATGTTTTGGCGGTTACCGTCCGTTCGACGTCGACGTGAGCGACGCGGTTCGTTTCGGCGAGGAAGACGAACTGCTGGTGGGCGTACACGATTGGACCGGGTTGTTCACGCCCGGCCGCGTCGATCTCAGCGACCGTCCCGATTGGTCTCGCATGCGCAGCCGCCCGAAAGACAAAATCCTCAGTCCCATCGGCGGCATCTTCGAATCGTACGGCATCTGGGACGACGTGACACTGGTTGCCCACCCGGCGGTCTTTGTCAAAGACTTGTTTGTCAAACCATCGGTCCGCCAGGGCGAACTGGTCGTCGACTATGTGCTGGAAAACGAGTCCGACCAGGACGTGGAAGTCGAAATCACGGCGGTTGTGGAAGATGCGGGCCAAGATGTCCTATCACTGCCCGGCCAATCCGTTCGTGTCCCAGCCGGGCGGACGACTGCGGTTGCACTTCGGCAAGCATGGCCCGATCCGCGTCGCTGGTCGCACGTGGATCCGCACCTGTACCATCTGCGAACTGGACTTTCCTTGGGCGACGTTCTGCGTACTCGGTTCGGCTTTCGCGAGTTCTGGGTCGATGGCCACCGGTTCTATCTGAACGGAAAACGGGTCAATCTGTTGGCCACATCGTGGTGGCCCCCGCGAACGCCGATGCCTCGCGAGGAAATCCGCGAGCGGTGGGAGACGGTCAAGCGGATCGGTTGTGTCGCCTTTCGCACGCACACGCAGCCCTGGCGCAGCGTGCATTATGACGTGGCAGACGAAGTCGGACTGCTAATGATCAACGAAGGGGCTGTCTGGAACGACGAGTCGGTCTACCGGATCAACGATCCTGTGTTCTGGGAGAACTATGCGGCCCATCTGAAAGCGATGGTCGACCGCGACAAGAACCGGCCGTCGATGATTATGTGGAGTCTGGAAAACGAATTGTACGGCGGCCGGCTGAACGACGAAGCGTCGGCCAAGGCCGATTTGGTGCGCATGGGAAAACTCGTCCGCCAGTGGGACCCCACTCGACCGTTCTTCTACGAATCAGACGGCGATCCGGGTGGCGTGGCCGACGTGATCGGGATTCACTATCCGCACGAGTATCCCGACTACACCTGCTGGCCGAACGAAGCCGACTGGCTGGCCGAGCCGCAAGAATCGGCGGGCCACCATTTCACGAATGGCGAGACCGAGTTTTTCTGGCGCAAAAACAAACCGCTGTACATCGGCGAGTTCCTGTGGCTCCCATCCGCCGACCCATCGTGGCACACCGTGTTCTTCGGCGATGACGCGTACCTGGACTACCGCCGTTACCGAAACATGGGCAAGGCGGAGAGCTGGAGAATGCAAATCCTCGGCTATCGCCATCACGAAGTCGCTGGCATCTCGCCATGGACGGTGATCGAAGGCGGCCCGCTCGACGATGAAAACTACCTGTGCCAGGCACACCAGTTCGCCTACCAGAAGATCGCCGCCTACTGCCACGACTACGACAGTCGATTCTTCAGCGGCGAGACCGTCGCTCGGCGACTGGAGGTATTCAATGATCTGTTCGATCGGTCCAACCTGACGGTTGCCTGGACGCTCTCCGCGGCGGACGAAGTGGTCGATCAAGGCGACGAGACGTTGGAGCTTGAAGCCGGCGACCATCGGATGCTGACGGTCGATCTGCACATGCCACAGGCGATGCGTCGCACGCCGCTCGCTTGGAAGATAACGATTCGCCGTGACGATACGCAGGTTTTCGAGCACACATACGAGTACGCTGTATTCCCGCCTGTAAAGTCCAAAGCCACTGCTGCTCGGATCGGACTCTACGATCCGAAAGAAACAAGTGCTGCGGCCTTCGAGCGACTGGGCGTCGCTCTGCGGCCCATCGCTTCGCTGACCAGTGAGTTGCCGGAGTTGGGAGTTTTGATCATTGGCGCCGGGGCGCTCGATCGTGAACAACAACCGGCATTGGCAATTGGCGAAGTCCCGCCGGAGCGCCAGGCTCTGATGGACTTCGTTGGCTGCGGCGGTCGGATTCTCGTCTTGCGGCAAGACGCGTATCCGGAAGGCCGGTTCGATGTGTCATTGGCCGAACACCAATCGACAATGACTTTTCCGCTTTGCGCGGACCATCCCATCTTGTTAGGCATCGAGCCCGGTGATCTGAAGTTCTGGCGCGGCGATCACATGGTCAGTTCCCGCGAGATCGTACGGCCGACCAAAGGCGGTTGCACACCGATCGTCGTCTCCGGATCAAAGCAGGGCATCCATCATTCGCCGTTGCTGGAACGTCGGATTGGTGGAGGGGCGATAATTCACAGTCAATTGAGATTGGTCGAGAAATCTGGCAAAGAGCCGACGGCCGATCGGCTGCTTGTGAACATCCTGCAGTACCTGTCCAACGACTTTGATGGTGCAAAGGTCGCGCGACACAAAACGGCCGTTATTGGAGGTTCTGACGAATACCACCGGTTTCTTCGATCCGTAGGGCTACGCTACGACGATTTGACCAACCGATTGGCGGACACGGACTTGTCAACGTACAAGTTGATCCTGTGCCGAGACGATCTGTCGCACGTGGAAACGCTGAAATCATTCGTCGAACAAGGCGGCAACCTCCTGGTCCATCGCCCTGGCCGCGACGCCGTAGAAGCCGTATGCGATGCCTTCGGTTCGGATCTGGAACTGCAACCATATTCCGGGCCGGTGACTCGCGCCGAAGGCGAGTTTCCGCTTTTGAATCGGATTGCCCGCGAGGACCTGTATTGGCTGGGCGAGCACGTGGGCATCAGTTGGTCGCCAACGCCACGAGCTACCGAGATGGCCGACGGCATGTTCGGCAAACGCATCGACAACAAATCGAGCCGCCAGTTCGAGGTCGAACAGTGGGAACTAGAGGGATACATCGTCGAACGGCGAGAACCCGGTGTCACATTCGCCACCATCGGATCAGCCTCGGCCGAAGTCGATTTTCTCGACGCGGGCACCTACGTGTTCGGCATCGTCGGCCGCGGCACGCCGTGCGACGGCGGTTGGCCCATGGCAAGAGTCTCGATCGACGATGTGCCGTTGGGGCAGACGACGATTCCAAGCGACGGGTGGCAGACATCCACGGTGTTTGGCCACGTCGAGAAGGGACGTCATAGGGTATCGGTAGCGTTCATCAACGACCAAAGCAATTCCGAAAAACACGAAGATCGAAACCTGTACGTCGACAAGGTCCTTGTGGCTTTCGATCCGAACCCCGATGCGTCGTTCCTGACGTCGCCGCCGGTAACAGCACGCATCCGTCGCGGGCAGGGGCAGGTAGTAATTGATCAACTTCGTTGGGACACCGAACAGCGAAACGGACGAAAGGCCACTCGCTACGTCAGTTCGCTGCTCACTGCCTTGGGCGGCGATTTCACACCGCGGTTTTGCGTGACGGTTGAATGCGAAACGCTGAAACCACCGCCGGGCATGCAGCATTTCCGTGTCGCCGGCGGCATTGTCTCACAGGCGACCAACGGGACCATTCGCGGCCCGATCCATGTCGCCGTGGCGGGTCGGTACACGATGGAACTGACCGCCCGAGGCACGCAACTCGACGGCATCTATCCGCTGGTCGAGATTCACCTCGACGGGCAAGAGCAACAACAACAACAAGAAAGACTCGGCCAAGTGCAAATCGCCAGTGACCATTGGCGGTCGTACCCACTGTCGGTCCAGTTGCCGGAAGGCACTCACGAGCTATCGCTATCGTTCGTCAACGACGCCAACCGGCCAGGCGAAGCCGATCGGAACGTCATGTACGATAGAATGGTCTTCTACCGAGACTGAATTGAGGGAAAGAGATCCATGACCGCATCTAGACTGCCTCTACACGGATTGTCAGCCCTGACTCTGCTTGGTGTCGCTCTGATTGCCGTGGGCCGGGCCGAAGCGGAACCCAAGCCCGGCGCGGCATCGGATAGGGACTGGTACCTCGACAACGGGCAATTCTGTGTCGTATGGGACGCGGCCAAGGGCGTCTTCAGCTTGGGCCGTCCTGGCGGTACGGTGTTCGGGCAATTGAGATTCGACAAGCAACCGGCGAAGGTTCAGATCGTAGCGTGGCAACACCCTCACCTCGGGGCGAGCCACGCGTTCGAGGTCGCTCTGCCGGACGGCGAGACGGGACGCATTATCCTGGTGCCTGATCTTCCATTCGTACTGCTTCAGAAGGAGTTGGCCAACGAGACAACTGAGGATCAGATCGTGCATCACGTGCGACCGTTCGAGGTGACGCTCGATCTGCCGGACGCGGCGAGCGACTTGAAAGCTCTGGGAACTGCGGGGTTGACTGCTCCGAACGACCATCCGGGCAGCTATGCGTTTCTGGCCGTCGCTTCGCCGAAAAGTCGACGTGGCGTCGTCTCGGGGTGGCTCAGCCACGACCGCGGAAGTGGAGTCGTCTTCTCTGACATCAAAGACGAAGCGGTCCACATACTGCCTCAGATCGACTATGGCTGTCTTCGCATTCGTCCCAATGCCAAGACCGGCAGCGAGATCTTCGCCATTGGGCTGTTCGACGACGCGCGTCTGGGCCTGGAAGCATACGCCGATGCGATCGCCCAATACTATCAGATTCGGCTGCGGCCGATTGTCTCGGGCTATTGCACCTGGTACAGCAGCCCGCACGGCGGCGCCGGCGACGAGGTCCACGTGACGGAATTTGCCAAGGCCGCCGCGGAGAAACTGAAGCCGTATGGTTTCGATTTCGTCCAGATCGACGACAAGTGGCAAGACGGCGAGCGCCGCAATGGGCCTGCAAAGAACTTCTACGCACACAAGCCCGACGGCCCCTATCCCAACGGGATGAAGAAGGCGGCCGATCAGATCAAATCTGTCGGGCTGGTTCCCGGCATCTGGTTCATGCCGTTTGCCGGCGACCGAGACGATCCGTTCTACAAACAGCACCTGGACTGGTTCGTCAAACGCAAGGACGGCACGCCCTACTGGGCACGTTGGGGCGGCACGTCGCTGGACATGACGAACCCAGATACACAAGCATACGTGCGCAGCATTGTCCGTCGCATCGCGCACGATTGGGGCTACGGTTACTTCAAGATGGACGGCCTCTGGACCGGGACTGCGACCGAGCTGACGTACGTGAACAACGGATACGTCGAGGATGACATCGGCGAAGCGGTCTTCCATGACGCGGACAAAACGAACATCGAGGCATACCGCGACGGATTCAAGCTGGTACGCGAAGCGGCCGGCCCGGACGTTTTCTTCTTGGGCTGCTGCGCATCGCAAAACATGAGATCTTTCGGCGGCAGTTTCGGTCTGATCGACGCCATGCGGATCGGTCCCGATAACGGCACAAGCTGGAACGCCCTCTGCCGTGGACCGTGGCACGGGACCAACCGTTACTTCCTGCACGGGCGTGTCTGGTACAACGACCCCGATCCCGTCTACGTACGTCCCAACTTACCGCTGGAGCACGCCCGGCTCGTCTGTACCTGGGTCACGCTCAGCGGGCAATTGACCGTGTTCAGCGAATGGCTGCCCAACCTGCCCGACGACCGCGTCGATCTCTTGCGCCGGTCCATGCCCAACCACGGATTGCGTCCACGACCGGTAGACCTGTTCGAAAACGAGTTGGCCCGCGTCTGGCTCCTGACGGACACGCGCCGCGAGGTGCGACGCGACGTGATTGGCCTCTTTAATTGGGACGAGCACCAATCGGCCGATATCGACTACACGTTCTCAGAAATCGGTCTACCCGTGGCAGAAACACTTGTCGGATACGATTACTGGGCCGATCGTTTTATGCCCCCGTTTTCGGATCGCCTGCGGTGTACATTGCCGGGCGGTTCGTGCCGCGTGATTGCCGCACGCCCCCTGTGCGATCGCCCTCAACTCGTCAGCACTTCGCGACACATCACGCAAGGAATCGTCGACGTATTGGAGGAAACGTGGGATACAGACACTCTGACGTTGCGCGGCCAAAGCCAAGTCGTGGCCGCCGATCCCTACGAGTTGCGCATTCTCGTTCCCACGGGCGCTGAATCGTATCGCGTCGTCGGCACCGAAGCTTCCGCCGCCGAAGGCGAGGCTCAAGTCAAAGTCATCTGCGAGCAAACCGGCCCGAAGATCCGCGTGCGTATCGAAAGTGAGACTAGCCGGACGGTCGATTGGAGCGTGAAATTTCGCCGCGCCGCCGTCGACATACCTGCGCCGCAAGCGATCGACGATCTGAAGGCCGAGGTGGCGTATCACGAAGTCGTCCTGAAATGGAAGACCGCAGACGCAACGACATTTCGAGTTACGCGCAACGACGGCCGCGTGTCCCAGACGACCGAGTCCACGCTCCGCGACACAGACTTCGCGAGGGGAACCGGCTACCGGTACACGGTCCAGTCGGTCGGCTGGGACGGTCGTCTGTCGGATGCGGCAAGTGTCGAAGTGACCACGCCCAAAGAACTCGTCCTTCCGCCCACGCCCCCCAAGCCGGACGTGTCCATCACCAGCCTGACGCCCGTGTCGGCCAAAACCGGCTGGGGAAAGATCGGCAAGAACCGCACATGCGAAGGCAACCCACTCCGTTTGCTGGGCAAGACGTACGAAGACGGGATGGGCGTACACGCCAATTCGACACTGATCTACACGGTGCCGGACGGCGCGAAGCGGCTGGTGGCCACGGTCGGACTGGACGACGAGAAGCAGACCGACCCACGCAGCAGTGTCGTGGCAGCAATCTACGGCGATCCCAACGAAATGGGCGAGCGTCCCACGCTACTGGCCAAGAGCCCCGTACTCTGCGATCGGACCGTCCGAATCTGGCACTTCGACGTACCGCTCTCGACGCGCATCCGAAAAGTGCACCTAGTCATCACCGACGCCGACGACGGCCACAACAGCGACCACGTTGATTGGCTGAACACCGGTTTTGTTGTTGCTGATTGACCACCATGCGCTTGACCGGCCCGCGGAACAGCCACAGAATAGTCCGCGGCGAGTCTTGTGGTGGGACGAATGGCATTCGGTCCTACCGAAACGCGGGAGTCTCCGGGTGGGACTCGCGCTCTACCCTGGAGCGAGAAGGAACTAGACGCATAGGCGTTGATCACGGGAGGTGGATTCGATGCGAAATAAGCGATTTGTCTTTGTGTGGGTGATCCTGTTATCTGCTGGCTCGGCCCTGGCGGCTGGCGACGGTAACCGGCTGGCGTATTTGGATGAATTTCCGAATCCGTACTATGTGGGTTTGGATGCGCCGAAGTTGGTCACGCCGCAATGGATTGGCGAGCCGGGCGTCGATGCGGCGATCGTGCTGTCGATCGACGATATGAACAATCCGGCTCCCTACGAAACCTATCTGCGGCCGATTCTGGAGCGTTTGAAGAAGATCGACGGCCGGGCTCCGGTCAGCATCATGACTACGCGCATCGACCCGGAGCATCCGCATCTACAGAAGTGGTTGAAGGAAGGGCTTAGCATCGAGCCTCACACTCACGATCATCCGTGTCCGTGTCTCCAGGGCAGTTCGTTCCAGAAAGCGAAGGCGACGTACGATGCGTCGATTGACGTGCTTTCGTTGATCCCAAACACCCAGATCGCTTCCTTCCGCATGCCCTGCTGCGACTCGATGAATTCTATGAGTCCCCGGTTCTTTGCCGAAATCTTCAACCGCACTACGCCACAAGGAAACTTCACACGAATGGACTCGTCGGTCTTCATGCTGTTCACGCCTGGCGATGCGGACCTGCCGCGGGATTTGGTGATCGAAGAGGACGGCCGGCATCGTTTCGACAAGTATGTGCCGCGGAACAAGCGGTTTGTGAACTATGTGGAGAACTATCCGTATCCCTACGTGATCGGCCGGCTGTGCTGGGAGATACCGTCGGCGATTCCCGACGACTGGCAAGGCCACAACTTGCAGGGCCCCCACCACGCGACGACCGTTGGCGACATGAAGGCAGCGATCGACGCAACCGTAGCAAAACACGGCACGTATGTGCTGACGTTTCATCCCGGCGGCTGGATCCGCAACGATCAGGTCGTCGATATGGTAGATCATGCCGTCCAGGATCGAGCTGAAAAAGTGAAGTTCTTGAACTTCCGAGACATGCACGAACGGTTAACCAAGAACGTGCTTGGCGGACATCCGTTACGTGCGGACGATGGTGGCGACAACGGCGTGCGTCTGCTGGACGTGAACGCAGACGGATACATGGACGCGATCGTGGCCAACGACCAGGTGCGCCAGACTCGCATCTGGTCACCATCGACTGGCCAGTGGCGAGTCACCGATTTCCCGGCGGTGCTGGTTACGGTCGACGAGCACGGCTATCGCGGCGACGCGGGCGTGCGTTTTGGCGTTCTGCGCGAGGATGGCTTCTGCAGCATATTGGTCCGCAACGCGAAGACCGCCGGCCTTTGGCATTTCGATGGCGAGCGATGGGTGAACGACGCGCGGGGGTTGAACGGGTTGGATGCGGATGCTCCCGTCTTTACCAGTTCCGATGGCTTCGATCGCGGTGTGCGGCTCCGCGACCTGGACGCCGACGGCATTTGCGAATTGATCGTGGGCAACCACGACGGGTCGGCCGTCTTCCGCTGGTTAGCCGACGCGGGCGGCTGGAATCGTCTGCCGTTCGGGCTGCCGGCCGACACGGCCATCGTCGATAGTTTGGGACGCGATGCGGGTTTGCGGTTGGTGGACGTGGATGTCGACACGCATCCCGACATCGTGTTTTCCAATGGCCAGCGATACGGCGTTTACCGTTTCGTTTCGATGGCAACTGGTTGGTCGCAAACGATGCTGGCCGGCCGGCGCGGCGACGAGGGGGCGATTCCGGAAATCGTCCGCGCCGATGGGACGAATAACGGCGCCTGGTTCAGTTTCAACCACATGTGGATTCAGAACGAGGATACCGGCGGCAAGCTGCCTCACCACATCGACAGCCGCCACTTCACCGATCTGTTGGGAACTGACCGCGATCCGCCGGCGCGCACGCCGGACGAGTCGCTTCAGTCGTTCGAAGTGCTTCCCGGATTCCAAGTGGAATTGGTGGCGGCGGAACCGTTGGTCATGGATCCGGTGGACATCGCCTGGGGGCCGGACGGGAAAATGTGGGTCGTCGAGTACGCCGATTATCCACTGGGGCTGGACAACAAAGGCATTCCGTGTGGCCGGATTCGCTGCTTGGAGGATGCCGACGGCGACGGGCGATACGAACGGTCGACGGTGTTCCTGGAGCCGATCGCCTGCCCGATGGGCGTCATGGTCTGGCGCAACGGCGTATTGGTCACGGCGGCTCCTGACGTGTTCTACGCCGAAGACACCGATGGCGATGGGCAGGCCGATGTGCGCAAGACTCTGTTCACCGGTTTTGGCCAGGGCAATCAGCAGCACCGGGTGAATCATCCTCGATGGGGGTTGGACAACTGGGTCCACGCCGCCAACGGAGACAGCGGTGGAGCGATCAAGTCGCTTGAAACCGGCCAGACGGTGAACATCAGCGGTCGCGACCTTCGCTTCAAACCAGACGAAGGCTCGGTCCAGGCCCAGGCCGGTCAGACACAGTTCGGTACCAGCCGCGACGATTGGGGCAATTGGTTCGGCTGCAATAACAGCGAACTCGGCTGGTTGTACGCATTGAAGGATCACTACCTGCGCCGCAATCCGCATGTGGCTCCGCCGTCGGGTCGCGTCGATGTCACGCCGGAACACATGCTCTATCCCGCCGGCCGTGTGATTTCGCACTGCGATCTGAAGCACCGTCAGTACGCCGACTGGGGCAAACCCGGCCGATGCACGTCGGTGGCCAGTGTCATGATCTATCGCGACGACCTGTTTGGCCCACATTTCGCCGGGAACCTGTTCGTCGATGATTCGGTGTTCAACGTGGTGCATCGGGAGATTCTGAAGCCGAACGGTTTGTTGTTCCGCGGCGAGCGCAGCCCGGAAGAGCAGCAACGCGAATTCCTGGCCACGCACGACATCTGGTTCCGGCCATCGACGGTGGAAACCGGACCGGACGGCGCGCTGTGGGTCTTGGACATGTACCGTTTTGTCATCGAACATCCCGAATGGATCAACGACGACTTGGAGAAAACACTGGACCTGCGGGCCGGGCACGATAAAGGGCGCATTTACCGGATTTATCCAGTGGACAAGCGGCCGCGTCCCATCCCGCGACTGGACAAGCTGGACACGGCCGAGTTGGTCGCTGCGTTGGACAGTCCCAGCGGTTGGCAGCGCGACATAGCGCACCAAATGCTCTTGTGGCGTGCCGATCCGGCGGCGGTCGAGCCACTGGAGAAGTTGGTCGCCGGCTGCCAGCGTGCATTGGCCAGGGTCCACGCGCTTTGCGTGTTAGATGGCCTGGGATCACTGCAGCCGGCAGTCGTCACTGACGCTTTTGGCGACGAGCATCCCGGAGTCCGGCAACACGCGGTGCGCGTCAGCGAATCCCTGTTGAACGTCAACCCGGCGGTCGGCGAAGCACTCCTAGAACTCGAAAAGGACGACGATTCGCACGTACAAATGCAGCTTGCATACAGTCTGGGCGAGTGGGACGATCCGCGCGCGGGGCGATTGCTGGGTCGTTTGGCGATCCGCCATGCCGACGATCGGTACATCACGGCCGCCATCATGAGTTCCGCAACCGTGCACATCGACGAGATGATCGCCGAGGTCATGGCGGAGCCGAATCAAATTGCATCCCGCGCGCCGTTGATCACAAGTCTCATGAGCTTGGCTGTCGGACTCAACAATCACACGGCCATTGGTCACGTGCTGAAAGCCATAACAGCCAGGCCGCCGAGCGGATATGCAAGATGGCAGTACGAAGCCATGGCTAG